>JBBIIE010000007.1:0-62820 GCA_037446605.1 Geminicoccaceae bacterium
GGCCGCCCGCGGCTCACCCGGGGCGGGGCCGCCGAACCCCGGGATGGAGGGCTCCCCGCTCGGCGTGCGCAGCTGCGCCGCCGGGCTCGGCTCGGCCGGTCGGGATGTCGGCCGGGCTCCGGGGAAGGGCAGCGGACGATGCATCTGGGTCGGGAACACGAAGCCGGTGCGCTCGCTCTCGGGCTCGCGCGCCGGCACCTCACCGGGCGCGGCGATGCCCGTCGCCACGACCGAGATGCGGATCCGGCCCTCCATCGTGGTGTCGAAGGTCGAGCCGAAGATGATGTTGGCGTCGGGGTCGACCTCCTCGCGGATCCGGTTGGCGGCGGCGTCGACCTCGTAGAGGGACATGTCGTAGCCGCCGGTGATGTTGATCAGCACCGCGCGGGCCCCCTTCATCGAGACGTCGTCGAGGAGCGGGTTGTTGATGGCCGCCTCGGCGGCCTCGATCGCGCGCCGCTCGCCGGAAGCCTCGCCCGTGCCCATCATGGCCTTGCCCATCTCGCTCATCACCGTGCGGATGTCGGCGAAGTCGAGATTGACCAGGCCCGGCATCATCATCAGGTCGGTGACGCCGCGCACGCCCATGTGCAGGACCTGGTCGGCCTGACGGAAGGCGTCGGCGAAGCTGGTCTTCTCGTTGGCCAGCCGGAACAGGTTCTGGTTCGGGATCACGATCAGCGTGTCGACGTACTGCTGCAGCTCGGCGAGCCCCTGCTCGGCCAGGCGCATGCGGTGTGCGCCCTCGAAATGGAACGGCTTGGTGACCACGCCCACGGTGAGGATGCCCTGCTCGCGGACCGCGCGGGCGATCACCGGCGCGGCACCGGTGCCGGTGCCACCACCCATGCCGGCGGTGATGAACACCATGTTGCTGCCCTGCAGCTGGTCGAGGACCTCGTCCAGGGCTTCCTCGGCGGCCGCCCGCCCGACCTCCGGCCTGGCACCCGCCCCGAGCCCGTGCGTGATCGTGACGCCGAGCTGGATCTTGCGGTCGGTCAGGCAGTTGGCGAGCGCCTGCGCGTCCGTGTTGCAGACCACGTACTCCACCCCCTCGAGGTGCGCCGTGATCATGTTGTTGACGGCGTTGCCGCCGGCACCGCCGACGCCCACCACCGTGATCTTGGGCTTGAGCTCCTCGCCCAGGGCCATCGAGATGTTGATCGTCATCCCCGTTCTCCTCCTCCTCGCCATCTTCCCGCGGCCTGCTGGCCGATTGGGCGTCCACGGGGCAAACGCGGCCGCCCGGGCGATCCCTCGCCCGCCTCAGAAGTTCTGCCGGAGCCAGGCGCGCAGCCGGCCGAGCTGGTCGCCGACGCCGCGCCGCCCGTCGAGCGTCGCCGGCGGCGCGCCGACCGTGCCCGAAGCGAACAGCGCGAGCGCGCCCAGGGCCGCGCTCAGGCTCGGATCCTCGTCGGTCCCGAGACCGCTCAGGAGGGCGCGCGGCCGGCCGATCCGGGTCGGCAGCCCGAAGCGTTCCTGGGCGAGTTCGTCCATTCCGTCGAGCTGGGCCGCGCCCCCGGTCAGCACGAGCGAGCGCGGCGGGCGCGCCCGCAACAGCTCACCCTGCTCGCGTAGCCGGCGCGCCAGGGCGGCGAAGATCTCCTCGACCCTGGCCCTGACGATCATGGTGAGGCGCGTGCGCGGCACCTCGCCGGTCGCGCGCTCGGAGCCGTCGGCCGCGTGCTTGAGCTCGATCCGCACATGGTCGTCGCAGGCCCTCCAGACGACCGCGCCGTAGAGGCTCTTGATGCGCTCGGCCTCGCGCCGCGAGGTGGCGAGGCCCCAGGCGACGTCGTGCGTGATCCGCTCGCCGCCGACGTCGATGCGGTCGACGTGGCCGAGCCGGTCGCCGGCGAAGTGCGCGATCTGGGTGGCGTCGGCGCCGATGTCGACCAGGAGGCAGCCTCGCTCGCGCTCGTCCTCCGTGAGGCAACCGAGCCCGGAGGCATAGGGCGCCGCGACGAGCCCGCGCACGTCCAGATGGCAGCGCTCGAGACAGCGCAGAACCGCCTGCAGCGGCTCCCGATCGGCCGCCACCACGTGCACGAGCACGGTCAGCGTCCGGCCGGTGAGCCCGCACGGGTCGAGGACCGGCCGGCCGCCGTCGACGCGCGCCTCGAGCTGGACGAGGTGCAGGACCGAGAGGCCCCCGGCCTGGACCTCGGCACGGGCCCGCTGCAGCGTCGCCCGGACATCCTCCTCGGTCACCGTGCGGCCACCGATCGGCCGCTCGACGCTCAGCAGCACCGAGCGCGGTCGGCCGGCGCCGACGCTCGCCACCACCCCCTCGACCATGTGGCCGGCCTGCTCCTCGGCCTCGTGGAGAACGGCGCGGACCGCCGCCTCGGCCGCCTCCAGGTCGACGATCTCGCCACCCCTGAGCCCGTCCGCCGACTGCAGGCCGCGACCGAGCAGGGTGAGACCGCCGGCCGCAAGCGGCCGCGCGATGAAGCAGGAGATCTTGCTCGTGCCGAGGTCGAGAGCCGCGATCGGCGCGCTGCCGCGGCCGACCACCGGGCCCGGGCGACGGGTGGGCAGGGCGAGACTCATGCGCCGCGTCCGCTGCCGGCGGCCGGCTTCCTGGCCGGTGGCTCGGCCACGCGCACGACGATCCAGTCGGCCGAGCGCAGGTCGATCGCTTCGACCGCGCGCGCCAGCAGCCCGCTCGCACGGTCCTCGGCTGCGAGGCGACGCAGCGCTTCGTCCGCCCTCTCGGCCGGCAGCCGGACCTCGATCCGCCCGTCGAGGTAGAGGTTCCAGCGCCGTCCACCGATCCGGCTCGCCACGGTGGCCCGGCGCGCAAGCTCGGGCTCGGTCGCGAGGAGCGCGAACAGCTCCCGGGCGGCCTCTGGCGCGCCTTTGCCGGTCAGGAGGGGCAGCCCCATGAACGGCCGCAGGTCGGTGATCGGGACGATCTCACCCTCCTCGTCGATCAGCCGGGTGCGGGCGCCGTTGCGCTCGCGCCAGAGGGCGAGGGGTCGACGTTCCTCGATCACCGCGTGCAGGGTGCCGGGCAGATGGCGCCGGACGGCGGCGGACTTGACCCATGGCAACCCTTCTAGTTGCTTTCTCAGGTCGTCTAATTCAACCGAAAGTATAGAGGTTCCCACCCGGCTTTCAAGCACGCCGAGCAGATCCCGGCGTGGCGTTCGCACCCGTCCCTCGGCCGTCACCTCGCGCACCACGAGGCCCAGGGCGCGACCGGCGGTCTCGACACCGCGGGTGGCGGCTCCAACGAGCCGGGCCCGTTCTCCCGTCCGCTCCGCCCAGAGAGCTCCGCCCGCCAGCAACAGAAGAGCCACGACGACCGCACCGAAGCGCCGCACGCGACGCCGCCAGGGCGCCTCGCGCTCGCGTCGGATGGCGCCACGCAGTCGTTGCGAGAGCCGGCTCACCGGTCGCATCGCGCCCCCTCCACGAGCCGGACGACGAGATCGGCGAAGCCGATGCCGCAATGGGCTGCCTGCTCCGGGACCAGCGACAGCGGCGTCATCCCGGGCTGCGTGTTGACCTCGAGCAGGTAGAGGCCATCCTCGCCGCGCTCCGGGTCGAAACGGAAGTCGGCGCGGCTCACGCCACGGCATCCCAGCACCCGGTGTGCCGCCAGCGACCAGTCCATGACGCGCTCGTAGATCGCTTCGGGCAGCGGTGCCGGGACGCGATGCTCGGCGAGCCCGTCGGTGTACTTGGCCCGGTAGTCGTAGAAACCGGCCTTGGGCGCGATCTCGGTCACCGCGAGCGGCCGGTCGTCGAGCACCGCGCAGGTGAGCTCGTGGCCGGGCACGTAGGTTTCGACCAGGAGCCGGTCGCCCGGCTCGAGGCTGTTGCGGGCGAGGACGGATGCCAGCGCGCCGTCCCGCACGATGCTGACGCCGACACTCGAGCCCTCGGCGGCCGGCTTGACCACGTAGGGCGGCGGCAGCGGCGAGCCGTCGCGGGCGAGTGCGGCGGCGGTGGTCTCGACACCTTCCGGGCAGCGGAGGCCGACGCTCGCGAACAACCTCTTGGCCATGGGCTTGTCCATGGCGAGTGCCGAGGCGAGCACGCCCGAATGGGTGTAGGGAATGCCGAGCAGGTCCAGCAGGCCCTGCACCCTACCGTCCTCGCCCATCCGCCCGTGCAGGGCGTTGAAGCAGCAGTCGGGCGCGAGCTCGAGGAGGCGGCGTGGAAGGTCGCGGTCGACATCGACCCGAGTGACCCGGAAGCCGCGCTCCTCGAGCGCGCTGGCGCAGGCGGCTCCGGAGACGAGGCTGACCTCGCGCTCGGCCGACAGCCCACCCATCAACACGGCCACGTGGCGGCTCATGCGGCCATCCTCGAGGGCGCTCGCACTCCCACCCGGACGATCTCCCACTCGAGCGTGACCCCGCTGTGCTCGCGGACCCGGGCGCGCACCCGCTCACCCAGCTCCTCGAGTTCGGCGGCGCTGGCGCCGCCGGTATTGATCAGGAAGTTGCAATGCTTCTCGGAAACCATCGCTGCGCCCAGTCGGAGCCCACGGCAGCCGGCCGCCTCGATGAGTCGCCAGGCCTTCTGGCCGGGGGGGTTCTTGAAGGTCGAGCCGCCGGTGGCGACACCGAGCGGCTGCGCGGATTCGCGTTCGGCGCGGATCGCGTCCATCCGCGCGCGGATCGCCGCTGGATCGCCCGTGACGAGAGCGAAGGCGGCGCGCACCACGATCGCCCCCTCCGGCAGACGGCTGCGCCGGTAGGCGAGGCCGAGCTCGTCGCGGGCGAGCCGCTCGAGCCGCCCGCCCGCATCGACCAGCTCGACCCACGAGAGCCGCTCGGCGGTCTCGCTGCCGAACGCCCCGGCGTTCATCGCCACCGCACCACCGATCGTGCCGGGGATGCCGATCAGGAACTCGAGCCCGGACAGCCCGGCCTGCTGCGCGGCTTGCGCGACGCGCTGGTCACGCGCGCCGGCCCCGGCCAGCAGCGTCGTGCCGTCGACCTCGATCCGCCCGAGTGCGCCGCCCAGGCGAACCACGAGCGCATCGAGCCCGCCGTCGCGGACGAGGAGGTTCGAGGCGACGCCCACGGGCAGCACCGGCAGCGCCGGGTCGAGCGCTCTGCGGAACTCGAGGAGGTCGTCGAGATCGGCGGGCTGCAGCAACCAGCGCGCCGGACCGCCGACCCGCAGCCAGGTCAACGGTCCGAGCGGGACCTCCGCGCGCAACGTCCCGCGGACCCGTGGCAGCTCGCGGTCGAGCGGGATCAAGCCTGCACCTCGCGGCGCCGCCGCGCGAGCTCGCCCGGCAGCGCGTTGGCCCATGCGGTGATCGAGCCGGCACCCAGGCAGACCACGTAGTCGCCCGGCCGGGCGAGCGCAGCGACCCGCTCGTAGACCGCCTCGGCGCCGTCCACGGGCTCGACCGAGCGCTGGCCGTGCGCCAGCAGCCCGGCCACGAGCGCATCCCGGTCGATGCCCGGGATCGGTGCCTCGCCGGCCGGGTAGACCGGCGCCACGAGCACGGTGTCGGCGTGCTGGCAGCAGGTGCAGAACTGCTCCATGAGGTCGCGCAGGCGCGTGAAGCGATGCGGCTGGAGGATCGCCAGGATGCGCCCCCGACAGCGCTCGCGGGCAGTCGCGAGCACGACGCGGATCTCCTCGGGATGGTGCCCGTAGTCGTCGACGACGGTGATGCCGTCGACCTCGCCGGTGCGCGTGAACCGGCGCTTGACGCCCTCGAGGCCGGCGAGCGCCCGACGGATCGCCGTTTCCGCGATGCCGAGCTCGTGGCCGATGGCCACCGCGGCGAGCGCGTTCTGGACGTTGTGGCGGCCGGGAAGGGCGATCGCGAAGTCCCGCAGGTGCCGCTCCTCGCGGCCCGGCCCCGCGGCCAGGTGCAGGTCGACGAGCGAGCCCGCGCCGTGCGCACGCAACGCCGTGGCGTGCACGTCGGCCTGCGGGCTGAACCCGTAGGTGACGACGCGCCGGTCGGTGATCCTGGGCAGCAGCGCCTGGACCTCCGGGTGATCGAGACAGAGCACGCCGAAACCGTAGAACGGCAACCGCTCGACGAAGCTCAGATAGGCGGTCCGGACCGCCTCGAAACTGCCCCAGTACTCCATGTGCTCGGGGTCGATGTTGGTGACCACGCCGATCGTGGCCGGCAACCGGAGGAAGCTGCCGTCGCTCTCGTCGGATTCGACCACCATCCACTCGCCCTGGCCGAGCCTGGCGTTGGTGCCCCAGGCGTTGATGATCCCCCCGTTGACCACCGTCGGGTCGAGCCCGGCGGCATCCAGAAGGGCCGCGATCATCGCCGTCGTGGTGGTCTTGCCGTGCGTGCCGGCGACCGCGATCGATCGCTTCAGGCGCATCAGCTCGGCGAGCATGTCGGCACGGCGGACAACGGGGAGGCGGCGGGCACGGGCCGCCTGCAGCTCGGGATTGTCGGGCTGGACCGCGGAGGAGAACACCACCACCCGGGCGTCCCCCAGCGCCTCCGGTCGATGGCCGACCGTCACCCTTATGCCCTGCGCACGCAGCCGCTGCAGGTTGGCCCCGTCCGCCACGTCCGAGCCCTGCACCGTGAAGCCCAGGGCGTGCATCAGCCCGGCGATCCCGCTCATCCCGATCCCGCCGATGCCGATGAAGTGGATCGGGCCGACCGCGGTCGGATCGAGCCTCATGCCGGGGTCCCTCCACGGGCGAGCTCTTCGAGCGCGTCGGCGATGCGCGCTGCGGCATCGGGTCGGGCGAGGCCGGCCGCGGCGGCGGCCATGCGGGCCCGTCGGTCGGTGTCGCCGAGCAGCGCGATCAACTGCGTGGCGAGCGCCGGCGGTGAGGCCTCGGCCTGCGCCAGCAGCACGGCCGCGCCGGCCTCGGCGAGGGCGCGCGCATTGGCGGTCTGGTGGTCCTCGGCGGCCGCCGCGAACGGCACGAGCAGGGCCGGCTTGGCGAGCGCCAGGAGCTCGGCGATGGTCGAGGCTCCGGCGCGCGCCAGGACCAGGTCGGCCACGGCCATCCGCGCCGGGACGTCGTCGAAGAAGGTGGCGAGCTCGACCTCCTGGCCGATCGCCGCGTAGGCCGCGCGCGCGGCCTCCAGGTCCTCGGGGCGGCACTGCTGCGCGATGACCAGATCGCGGCGCAGGTCCGGTGGCAGGAGCGCAACCGCGGCCGGCACGACCTCGCTCAGGATCCGCGCACCCTGGCTGCCGCCCAGCACCAGGAGGCGGAGCCGGCCGCGGGGTTCGGGTCCGCTCGGATCGGAAGGCTTGGCTTTCAGCGGAGCGAAGCCCGGGCGGACGGGGTTACCGGTCAGGAGCACGCGGCTCGCGGCGGCTCCCGGAACCGCCGCGGTCCGCTCGAAGCTCAGCGCCAGCTTGGCGGCTACCCGGGCGAGCAGACGGTTGGCATGGCCCATGACGGCGTTCTGCTCGTGCACCAGGAGGGGCACCCGGCGCAGCCACGCCGCCAGAGCCGTGGGCACCGAGGCGTAGCCGCCGAAGGCTGCGGCGGCGACCGGGCGGATCCGCCGGATCGCCGCCGAACCCTCGAGGAGGCCGCGCGCGAGCGCTGCGAACGCCAGGAGCCGATCGAGACCCGAGCCGCGCGGCGCTGCTGCGGCGATCACGGTCAAGCCACGCTCGCCCTTGGCGAAGCGGGCACCGCGGGGATCGGTGACGAGCGCCACCTCCGCTCCCCGTCGACGCAGCTCGGCCGCCACGGCGAGTGCCGGGAACATGTGACCGCCGGTGCCGCCGGCGGCGATGAGGACGGGCCGCCTCACACCACCCGCTCCAGCCGCGCCCGGGTTCGGGTCAGCGCGAGCGCGCACCCCATCGCGATGCCGAGCGCCAGCATCGAGGAGCCGCCATAGGAGATGAACGGCAGGGTCATGCCCTTGGTCGGCACGAGGTTGAGATTGACCGCCATGTTGACGAGTGCCTGCAGGGCGAACTGACAGATCAGCCCGACCGCCGCCACCTGGCAGAACCGGTCGACCGCCTCGTGCGCGCGCCAGAGGCCGCGCAACAGGAGGAATGCGAACATCCCGGCGATGACAAGGCAGGCGAGGATGCCGAACTCCTCGGCGGTGGCGGCGAAGACGAAGTCGGTGTGGGCATCGGGCAGCGAGAACTTGACCACGCCCTCGCCGGGACCGCGGCCGAAGAGACCACCCGACGCCACCGCCTGCAAGGATTTCTGGATCTGGGTGAACTCCGCCGGTGGGGCCATGAAGCCGTCGACGCGTGCGGCCACGTGCGGGAACAGCTCGTAGGCCATCAGCGCGCCGCCGAGCCCGAGCGCGGCGGTGGCCGACACGACGATCCAGGGCAGCCCGGCCACGAAGAGCTGCACGCCTGTCGTGGCGAGCACGATGGCGGCCATGCCGAGGTCCGGCTGGAGGAGGAGGAGGCCGATCACGAGCCCGGCCAGGGCCAGGCTCAGGGCCGCGGCCGGGAGCCACGGCCGGCTCGACGCCTGCCAGGCCACCAGGATCACGAGCGCCGGCTTGACGAACTCGCTCGGCTGGAGCTGCAGGCCGCCCAGGCGCACCCAGCGATGCGCCCCGTTGATCTCGGGCCCGGCCAGGAGCGCCACCACCATCAGGACCAGGCCGATCGCCATCAGGCCCTTGGCGAGCCTGAGCACGCCCAGCGGCGCCAGGAGCGAGCAGCCCAGGAGGAGCACGATCGCCGGCAGCGTGAAGGCCAGATGGCGGATGATGAAATGGTAGGGATCCTTGTGCCGCAGAAGGCCGACGGGAGGGCTCGCCGCGAAGACGATGAGGACACCCAGGAGGACGAGCCCCAGGAGGCCGGCCAGAAAGGCCCGGTCGACGGTCCACCACCAGGTGCCGAGGAGCGAGCGGTCGGTGCGCGGGAAGACGGTGCTCACGGCCGACCGCCCTGGCCGTCCCGGCCGGCCCGTGCCCGCGCCAGCTCGCGGAACAGGTCCCCGCGCTCCTCGTAGCTCTTGAACTGGTCGAACGACTTGCAGGCGGGAGCGAGCAGCACCACGGCGTCCTCGCCGGACGCGAGGGCGTCGGCGAGCGCCGCATCCAGCGCCGGCTCGAGGCTGCCCGAGCGCTCGACGGCGACGAGGTGGCCGAGCTCGGCCGCGATCGCCTCACTGGCCTCGCCGATCAGGTAGGCACGCCGGACCCTGCCCATGAAGGGTGCGAGTGCCCCGAATCCACCGGGCCCGGCGCGGCCACCGGCGATCCACCAGACGGCATCGAACGCGCCGAGGCTCTTGGTCGCGGCGTCGGGGTTGGTGGCCTTGCTGTCGTTGACGAGCCGCACGCGGCCGATGCGGGCGACCTCCTCCATGCGGTGCGGCAGGCCGGTGAAGGTTGCGAGGCCGCGCGCCGCAGCCTCGGGCTCGAGCCCCAGCGCGCGCACCGCCGCGTAGGCCGCGGCCGCGTTCTGCTGGTTGTGCGCGCCTCTGAGCGCGCCGAGCCCGGCGAGGCTCGCCACCGACCGCGGCGGTCCCTCGAGGGCGTCCACGAGCAGGCCCTCGACCACGCCGACACCCCCCTCGGGCACGCGGCCGACGGCGATCCGGACCGGTGCGCGGCCCGACTCCGCGAGCTCACGGGCGATCCCCTCCGAGACCGCGTCGTCGACGCCGATCACGGCCCGCCCGGAGGTGTCCTGGAGTGCGAAGATCCGCCGCTTGGCGGCGATGTAGCCCGCGAGATCGCCGTGCCGGTCGAGATGGTCCGGGGTGAGGTTGAGCCAGACCGCGACCCGGCAGGCGAGCCGCGCGGCGAGCTCGAGCTGGAACGAGGACAGCTCGAGCACGAGGGTCTCCTCGGGCCCGCCGAGATCGAGGTCGAACACGGGTCTGCCGATGTTGCCGCCGAGCTGGGCCGGCCGGCCGGCGGCAACGAGCAGGTGGTGGATCAGCGCCGTGGTGGTCGACTTTCCGTTGGTCCCGGTCACTCCCACGATCGGGCGCGGGCGGGCGACCTCGGCGAACAGCTCGATGTCGCCGGTGATCGGCACGCCCGCGGCGCCCGCGGCGGCGACGAGCGGATGGGGTGCGGGATAGCGGGTGGGCACGCCCGGGCTCACGACGAGCGCGGCGAGCTCGGCCACGTCGTCCAGCTCGCCCGGCCAAGCGCCGAGCTCCATGGCGCGCTGCAGCGCCGACGGATCGTCGTCCCAGGCGACCACGTCGGCGCCACCCGCCCGGAGGGCGCGGGCCACCGCGAGCCCGCTCCGGGCGAGCCCGAGCACGCCCACACGGCGGTCGCGGAAGCGGGTCAGGGCGGAGCGGAGGCTCATCGCGGCCCTCAGCGGAGCTTGAGGGTGGAGAGGCCGACGAGCGCCAGGATCACCGCGATGATCCAGAAGCGGATCACGATCGTGGGCTCCTTCCATCCCTTCTTCTCGAAATGATGGTGCAGCGGCGCCATGCGGAACACCCGCCGGCCGGTGAGCTTGTAGGAGGCGACCTGGACGATCACCGAGACCGCCTCGAGGACGAACAGGCCGCCGACGATCGCGAGCACGAGCTCGTGCTTGACCGCGACGGCCACGACCCCGAGGGCGCCGCCGGTCGCGAGCGATCCGGTGTCGCCCATGAACACCATGGCGGGCGGCGCGTTGAACCAGAGGAAGCCGAGCGAGGCGCCGATGATCGCCCCGCACACGACCGCGAGCTCGCCCGTTCCCGCGACGTAGGGGATCCCGAGATAGCCGGAGAAGATCACGTTGCCGCAGAGATAGGAGATCAGCGCGAAGCAGACGGCAGCGATCATCACCGGCACGATCGCGAGGCCGTCGAGCCCGTCGGTGAGATTGACCGCATTGGACGCGCCGACCATGACGAAGGCGGCGAACACCGGGAAGAACAGGCCGAGGGGGATCAGCAGGTCCTTGAAGATCGGCACGGCGAGGCTGGTGGCGAGCCGCGGATCGGTGAGCTTGCTCAGGGCGATCGCCGCTACGAGACCGATCCCGGCCTGGCCCAGGAGCTTCAGCCGACCGGGCAGACCACCGCTCGAGCGCTTCGTGACCTTGAGGTAGTCGTCGATGAAACCTATCCCGCCATAGCCCAGGGTCACGAGCAGGACGACCCAGACGAAGCCGTTGCGCGGGTCGGCCCAGAGCAGGGTCGAGACCGCCATGGCGATCAGGATCAGCACCCCGCCCATGGTCGGCGTGCCGGCCTTGGTCAGGATGTGGCTCTCCGGCCCGTCGGTGCGGATCGGCTGGCCGCCCTTCTGCTTGAGGCGCAGCCAGCGGATGAGGTGTGGACCCAGAAGAAAGCTCACGACGAGCGCGGTCATGGTCGCGCCGCCGGTCCGGAACGTGATGTAGCGGAACAGGTTGAGCCCGGGGACCGAGGGCGCCAGCGGGACCAGGAGCTCGTAGAGCATCAGCGGCCTCCGCCGGACGGCTCGAGCGCCGCCACGATCCGGGCCATCCGGCTCCCGAGCGAGCCCTTCACGAGGACCACGTCGCCCGGGCGAAGGGCCGCGCGCACGAGCGGCGCCAGCGCCTCCGAGTCCTCCGCGTGCGGCCCCCGCAGTCGCGCCGGCAGCGCCTCGGCCAGGGCCGCCGAGAGCGGCCCGCAGGTGAGCACGAGCTCGACCCCGGCTCGGACCAGTGGCTCGGCCAGCGCCGCGTGCAGCTCGGCAGCGCGCGGCCCGAGCTCCAGCATGTCGCCCAGGACGGCGACGCGCCGCCCGGGCTGCTGGCCCAGGAGGGCGATCGCCGCGGTCATCGAGGCCGGGTTGGCATTGTAGCTCTCGTCGATCAGCAGCACCTCGCCGCCATCCGGCAGGGTGATCCGACGCCGAGCGCCGCGGCCGGCGGGAGGCGCCAGGTCGGCGAGATCGGCGGCGGCCCGCTCGACGTCGGCGCCCAGCGCCTCGACCGTCGCCAGCACCCCGAGCGCGTTGCTCACCCAGTGGCCGCCCGGCGGTCCCAGGCGGAACCGCAGCCGCCGGCCGCGATGCTCCACCAGGACGGTCGAGCCCTCGGCCTCGAGTGCCGCCTCCACCAGCCGCCAATCGGCTCCGGCCCGGGTGCCGAAGGTCACGATGCGCCGCACACCGGCGCGCCTCGCCGCCTCGAGCAGGATCGGGAGCTGCTCGCTGTCGGCCGGGAGGACCGCCACCCCGCCCGGCTCGAGCCCGCCCAGGATCTCGGCCTTGGCGCGGGCGATGCCGAGGAGGCCGTCCTCGAAGTTGCCGATGTGTGCCGGTGCGATCGCGGTCACGAGCGCCACGTGCGGCCGCGCCATGGGCACGAGTGCGGCGATCTCGCCGGCGTGGTTCATGCCGATCTCGAGCACGGCGAAGCGCGTTTGCGGGGGCAGGCGGGCGAGGGTCAGGGGCAGGCCCCAATGATTGTTGTGGCTGGCGGCGCTGGCATGGCAACCGCCCTGCCGGGCCAGGACGTGGCGGAGCGCCTCCTTGGTGCCGGTCTTGCCGACCGAGCCGGTGACCGCTGCGACGCGCGCGCGGGCGCGCGCCCGTCCGGCCCGGCCGAGGGCCTGGAGGCCCTCGAGTGTGTCGCCGACCAGGAGCAGCGGGGCGTCGATCCCGAGACCGTCGGGACGGCGGGCGACCATGGCGGCCGCCGCCCCCTTGCCCAGCGCCTCGGCCACGAAATCGTGCGCGTCGTGCCGCTCGCCCACGAGCGCCACGAAGAGTTCTCCGGGTGCGAGGCTGCGGGTGTCGATCGACACACCCGTGGCGAGCCAATCGCCGACCGGACGACCGCCGGTCGCCCGCGCCGCTTCGGCCGCACTCCAGGTGGCGGTGGCGGAGGAGACTGCGCTCACCGACCGGCTCCGGGGCGGGAACCGAGGAGCTCGCGCACCACCGCCGAATCGTCGAACGGTGAGACCGTCTCCCCGACGATCTGGTACGTCTCGTGGCCCTTGCCGGCGACGAGGAGGAGATCGCCCTCGCCGAGGCCGTCGAGCGCGGCTGCGATCGCGGCGCGCCGGTCGCCGATCTCGATCGCGCCCGGGCAGCCGGCGAGGATCGCCCGGCGGATCGCAGCCGGATCCTCGCTGCGGGGATTGTCGTCGGTCACGATCACGCGGTCGGCGAGCCGCGCTGCGACCGCTCCCATCTCCGGTCGCTTGCCGGCGTCGCGGTCGCCGCCACAGCCGAACACGACGTGCAGCCGGGCGCGTGCGTGCGGGCGGAGCGCCGTGAGCGCCTGGGCGAGCGCGTCGGGCTTGTGGGCGTAATCGACGTAGACGGCGGCCCCGCGCGGATGATCGGCCACGTGCTGCATCCGTCCGGGCGCACCCGTCAGCCCGCCGAGGAGCCCGGCGGCGGCCTCGATCGGCTCACCGGTGGCGACCACGAGGCCCAGGGCCGCCAGGAGATTGTGCGCCTGGAAGGCGCCGATCAGCGCGGTCTCGACGGTCCGCCGCCGACCGTCGAGGATCAGCTCCAGGTGCTGGCCGTGCGGCAGCGCCGTCCGGCCGACGAGGCACAGGCGGCGGGCTGCGCGGCCGAAGTCGAGGACCTCGAGGCCGCGCCGCCGCGCGATCGCGGCGATCGTATCGGCCTCGGGAACGTCGGCATTCAGCACCGCCACGGCGCCCGCGGGCAGGAGGTCCTCGAACAAGCGCAGCTTGGCCGCCCGATAGGCCTCGAGGGTGCCGTGATAGTCGAGATGGTCGCGCGACAGGTTGGTGAAGGCCGCGGCGACGAGTGCCAGACCGTCGACCCTGTGCTGGTCGAGCGCGTGGCTCGACACCTCGAGGACCGCATGGCCCACGCCGGCGCGGGCCAGCTCGGCGAGGGTGGCGTGAAGGCTGATCGGATCGGGTGTCGTCAACGGCGCCGGCCGCTCGAGGCCGGGTGCCACCACCCCGAGCGTGCCGAGGCTGGCCGCCTGCCGCCCGAGCCCCTGCCAGAGCTGACGGGTGAACCCGGCGACCGAGGTCTTGCCGCTCGTCCCGGTGACCGCAACGAGCTGCCGCGGCTGAGCGCCGTAGAAGCGCGCCGCGATCCGGGCGAGCGCGGCACGCGGGTCGGCCGCCACCAGGAGCGGCACCCCGAGCGGCTGGTCGAGCAGCCGTCGATCGCCCAGCACGGCCGCAGCGCCGGCGCGCACCGCGGCGGCCGCGTAGCCAGCGCCGTCGACCCGGCTGCCCGGCAGGGCCGCGAACAGGTCACCCACCCGCACCGCGCGCGAGTCGAGCGCGAGGCCGGTCACCTCGCGATCCTGTCCGACGAGGCGGGCGAGGTCAGCGGCGAGGGTCGACAGCCGCAAGGCGCGCTCCTCCCGGGGTCTGCTCGGCGGTCGGTCGCATCGCCTGCCAGCGCTCGCGCCAGCGCGCCTCGACGGCCGGATCGGAGGGTGCCACGCCCAGCATCGGACCGATCCGGCCGATCACCGCGCCGACCACCGGGGCGGCGATCTGGCCGCCGTAGCGGGTGCCGCCGCTGGCCGCGCTGGCCTTGGGCTCGTCGAGGATCGCGAGCACCAGGTAGCGTGGGGCGTCGACCGGGAACACGCCCACGAAGGAGGCGAGCACGGCCCCGCGTCGATAGCCGCCGCGGCCGGCCTTGTCGGCGGTGCCCGTCTTCCCGCCGACGAGGTAGCCCGGCACGGCGGCCTTCTTGGCGGTCCCGTCGGCCACGGTGAGCCACATCATCCAGCGCAGGTCCTCGACCGTGCGGCGGCTGGCGATCCTGGGCCCGGCGACGGCCGGGGCGCCATCGGGGCGCTTGAGGAGCGTGGCGCGCACGAGGGTGCCGTCGCCCACCAGCGAGGCCACGGCCTCGGCGAAGCGAAGTGGCGAGACGGCGATGCCGTGGCCGAACGAGACGGTGGCGGTGACGACGTCCGGCCAGGCGCGCTGGACCTGCGGGCGAGCGACCTCGAGCAGCTCGATCGGGGCGCGTTCGAACAGGCCGAGGCGGGCGAGCATGCCCTTGAGGGGGTCGGCGCCGCCGGCCGCGAAGGTCATGAGCACGGTGCCGATGTTGGAGGAGTGCGAGAAGATCTCTGCGACCGAGTAGGGACGGCGCGCGACGTGCACGTCGCGGATCCGGTAGCGGCCGATCTTGAGCGCGGGCGGGATCTCGAAGCGCTGGCCGACCCTCACCCGCGCGCTCTCGAGCGCGGCCGCGTGCGAGAGCACCTTGAACAGGGAGCCGAGCTCGTAGGACCCGCCGGTGCAGCGGTTCTTGCGCTGGTCGGGACGCGCGTGGGCGGCGCCGTTCGGATCGAAGTCGGGCAGGCTCACCAGCGCCAGGAGCTCGCCGGTGCGGACGTCGAGCACCAGTCCGCAGGCGCCGATCGTGCGGAACTCGCGGTGCGCCCGCAGGAGCTCGCTGCCCAGCGCCTCCTGGACGCGCAGGTCGAAGCTCAAGGCGACCTCGGCGGCTTGACGCAGGCCGTTCGCCCGGCCGTGGTCGAGAGCGTGCTCGAAGCCCGCCAGACCACGGTTGTCGATGTCGACGAAGCCGAGCAGGTGTGCGGCCGCCGTGCCCTTGGGATAGACGCGGTGCTCGGCGTAGCGGAGCAGGATGCCGGGCAGGCCGGCCTCGAGGACCGCCCGCTCGACGGCGGGGGTGACGCGGTGCTCGATCCACTCGAACCGTCGACCGGCCGCCTTGGCCTGCGCCAGCCGGCGCTCGACCGAAGCGGCGTCGATCCCGGGTAGGATCCGCGCCAGCCGCTCGCTGGTGCGACGCGGGTCGGCGATCAGGGTCGGGTCGGCCGCGATCGAGGCCACGCGGATGTCGGTTGCGACGAGCTCGCCGTTGCGATCCAGGAGATCGGGTCGGCGCCTACGGACCGGCTCGTCGACCACCGCCGGCTCGGCCGCAGCTTCCTCCGCCCGTTCCTCGGGCGTCAGATCGACGAGCCGGAAGGCGAGGCCGGCGAAGAGCGCACCGAACAGGACCGCCACCAGCTTGAGGCGTCCGCGGCCTCGGCGCAGCGCGGGATCGTCACCCTCGAGCGAGGAGTCGACCAGGTGCCGGCTCATGGTCTGCGCCCCGTACCGGTCGGCAGCGCGGAGGCAGGCTTGAAGCGGAGCTCGATCGCCTGGCCGGGGTCGAGCTCGACCGTCAGCGTACGACCGGCGAAGGCGAGCGCGGTCGCGTCCGGCAGGTCGGTGACGCGCACGAGCAGATCGGACCGGAAGGGCTCCAGGCCGAGCTGGCGGGCCTGGGCGACGATCCGCTCGGGTCGCGTCAACCACGCCCAGTCCGCGCGCAGTGTGCGGATCCGCCAGCGCTCTTCCTGGATCGCCCGGCGGGTCGCCGCGAGCTCGCGCTCCCGCTCGCGCACGACGAACTTGAGCTGGAAGACGGCCATCGCCACGACCAGCACGACGCCACCGAGCGCGATCGTCGGGCGCAGCCTCATGCCGCCCTCCGCGCCGGGGCGTCCACGGGTCCGGCCTCCGCGTCGGCCGGAGCGTCGGTGCGCTGCGCGACCCGCAGCCGGGCCGAGCGGGCACGGGGATTGCGGGCGATCTCGGCGGCGGTCGGACGGATCGGACCCGGTGCCGCCCACACCAGCCGCGGTGGACCCGGCTCCCGTGTCGGCGGCCGATGCCGGGAGACGGTCACCCGCCGGCCGCCGTCGCTCTCGATCCAGCGTTTGACGACCCGGTCCTCGCCGGAGTGGAAGGCCACGACGACGAGCCTGCCGCCCGGGACGAGCAGGCGCGGTGCGGCCGCGAGCAACCGCTCGAGCTCGCCCTGCTCGTCGTTGACCGCGATCCGCAGCGCCTGGAAGACCCGGGTGGCGGGGTCGTGGACCGACTTGTGCCGGCCCTTGACGGCCGCGAGCAGGGCGCGCAGCTCACCCGTCCGCTCGATCGGCGCGCGGGCGCGACGGCGCACGATCGCTCGGGCGATCCGCCGCGCATCCGGCTCGTCGCCGTGGCGGGTGAGCAGCGTGGCGAGCGCCCCCTCGTCGAGCCGGGCGACGAGCTCGGCGGCCGTCGGCCCCTGGCCGTCCATGCGCATGTCGAGCGGGCCGTCGGCCTGGAAGGCGAAGCCCCGGGCCGGGTCGTCGAGCTGATCGGAGGAGAGGCCGAGATCGGCCACGATGCCGTCGACCGGCCCGACCCCGGCGCCGGCGAGCAGGGCCTCGAGGTCGCCGAACCGTCCCTCGAGCGGGACCAGTCTCGACACGTCGCGGGCGAGCGCGCGGGCGCGCGCCACTGCCGCCGGATCGCGGTCGATCGCCACGACCCGTCCGACGGGCAGGGCGAGCAGCGCCCGCGTGTAGCCGCCGCCGCCGAAAGTGGCGTCGACATAGGTCCCGCCGGGCCTGGGCAGGAGGGCGTCCAGCATTTCCTGGAGCAGAACCGGCAGGTGCCGGACGGAGCTGGGGGCAGAGTTATCCACAAGACCCTCGCAACGTCAGCGCGAGCCGGCTCGTCCCGGCCTCGTGGCCGCGGTCGCCGATGAGCCATCCTCCGCGAGGATCTTCGCTTCGTCGGATCAGTACAACCGAAGGTTTGGCGATCCTCCGCCAGATCCACTGGCTCGACAGCCTGGACCCAACCGGGTGCGAATCGCTCCCGAGTTCCGGGGCAAAAGAGGTCCGCTGACCTCTCGTGAGAGGTCGACGAGGATCAACCTGCCTGCGCCCCACCACGCAAACCTCGGGACAAGGAAGCTTGAGACTTGCACGGTCCGATTACTTTCGGGGCAAGTGCGAAAGAAACGGACCTGTGGTCTTCTCAGTACCGTATCGTGGGGTCGTGCGGTGGTCAAGGCGGTTGCGCGGTTGCCGCCAAGCCGCTGTCAAGGCGAAAAGCGCCAAATCGAACAATTCTGTGGACAAGTGCGGGAAAAAGGCCCGTGCTCGACCGCCGGTTCAAAGGCCCGGAAACGCCCGGGTCGGCAACTCGGCGGCGCGAGGCGGCCTGTAAGCCGGGTTCTGTGCCCGGGCGGACCCGGGCGATGGCCATTCCTCTGGGACGCCCGTCACCGGGCGCCTCACGCGACCCACCCGGGCGACCGGCCGGGAACCGGCCGCGCGTCACGGGCTCGCACCCACCGACGCTGTCGCCCCTACTCGGTCTTGCTCCCGGTGGGGTTTGCCGTGCCACCCCCGTCGCCGGGGGTGCGGTGCGCCCTTACCGCACCGTTTCACCCTTGCCCGCGGCCGGTCGCCCGGCCCGGCGGGCGGTCTGCTCTCTGTGGCACTTTCCCTGGGGTCGCCCCCGCCGGGCGTTACCCGGCACCGTGTTCCCGTGGAGCCCGGACTTTCCTCCCCCGGGGCGAGCCCCGGGAGCGGCCATCCGGCCGCCTCGCGCCGCTCCTCACATGGCCCCGTCCCGCCGCGCGCACAAGTCCGCCACCGCCTCGAGCCGGCCCATGCTCTCCGCGTCGAGCCGGCCGTCGACCCTCCACGGTCGGAAGCGGCGCTGGAAGGCGGCGAGGATCACGCGCCGGGAAGGCTCGCCATCCGGCCTCCGATAGCCGATCGCGGCGGCGAGCCGATCCGCCGCGGTGGGATCGGGCGTGCGTGGCGGGGCCCGCTCCGGCCAGAGGGCGAGTCCGGCGCGGGCGAGGTCCGGCCAGGGGAACCGCTCGCCCGGGTCGAGCTTGCGCTCGGGCGCCACGTCGCTGTGCCCGAGCACGCCCGCGGGCCGGATCCGCCAGCGCCCGAGGAGTTTGGCGAGGAGCCGCTGGAGCACCCGGAGCTGGGCCTCCGCGAAGGGCCTGAGCCCGTGCGCATGGCCCGGATTGACGAGCTCGATGCCGATCGAGCAGTCGTTCAGCCGTTCGCGGCCACGCCAGAAGCTCGCTCCCGCGTGCCAGGCGCGCTCGCCCTCCTCGACCAGCGACCAGAGCGTGCCGTCCTCCTCGATCAGGTAATGGGCGCTGACCGCCGCCCGCGGATCGCACAAGCGGTCGAGCGCCGCCGTGGCGTCCGTCATGCCGGTATAGTGCAGGATCACGAACTCGACCCGCGCGCCGGCTGGCCGGGCGTCGCGATTGGGCGAGCGGCGGATCCGCACGAATCCGGTCAGAAGCGGTCGAGCAACCGCTTGTAGTAGTCGAGCTCGAGCGGTGGGCGGCCACGCTCGCCGGAGCGCCGGTAGAGCTCCTCGAGGACGTCGCGCGCGCGGCCGAGGTCGGCCTCCTCGGGAACGAGCTCACCGCGCGGGTCCCAACCCCCGTCGTTGAACTGCGAGCGGCCCAGGGGATCGCGTCCACGGCGACCCTGTGCCAGCGGCTCGCGCCCGGGTCCGGGTCCCTGGTCCTGGCCCATCTGCTGCTGCATCTGCTCGAGCATCGCCTGGCCGCCCTGCTGGAGCAGGTCGAGGGCCTGCGACTGCGGCGGCGCGGCACGGTCCGGGGCGCCCTCGCCCAGGGCATCGCGGGCTCCGCGCATCTGCATCTCCGCCTGCCCGAGCGCGCGCGGGATCGGCATGCCCTGCTCGCCCATCCGGCGCATCAGCTCGCCGAGTGCGCGCCGCAGTCCTTCCTGCTCGGCGGCGGCCCGACCGGGCGAGTCGGGGAGCGCGTTCTCGGCCTCGCCGCCCTCCATCGGCTGACCCTCGCCCATCTGGCCCTGCTGCCCCTGCTGGCCGCGCTGACCCCGCTGCCCGCGCTGCCCCATCTGGCCCTGCTGCCGCTGCCCACGCTGGCCCTGCTGGCCCTGGCGCCCCTGCTGGCCCTGCATCTGCTCCTGTCGCCGCTCGTTGCCGAGCGCGCCCTGCTGCATCCGGTGGCTCCGGTCGAGGAGGTTGCGCTGCAGCTCGATCATCTTCTGGAGGTCGGAGAGCGCCCGCTGCTCGGGCGACTGACGCTGCTGGCCGCGTGCCACCTGCAGGTTCTCGAGCATCTCGCGCAGCTGCGACAGGAGCTGGCGGGCGGCGTCGCGCTGACCCGAGCGCATCAGCTCGCGGGCCCGATCGAGCATCCGCTGCAGATCCTGCCGGTCGACCATCTGCGACGGGTCGACCGGCTGCATCGGCTCCTGCTGCTGCGCCCCCGGGTCGCGCTGCTCGGCGAGCGCCTGGCGGGTCAGCTCCTCCAGGAAGCGGTCGAGCGCCTCCTGCAGCTCGGCCAGCAGCCGCTCGAGCTCGGCGTCGCTCGCCTGCTCGGCCAGGGCGCGCTCGAGCCGTTCCTGCAGCGCCCGGAGCTCGCGTTCGGCCGAGGAGAGCGCACCGTCCTCGATGAAGAGCGCGATTTCCCAGAGGAGATCGACGACCGCCCGCCGTTGCTCGCGGGTCTCGGCGTCCCGCGTCCGCAGCGCCGCGATGCGCAGGCTGAGCGGCACCGTGGCGCCGATCGCCCCGGCCGCCTGCGTCTCCGCGAGGGCAGCCAGCCGGCCCGCGATCTGCGCCTGCTGCTCGGGCGTCGCGACCAGGGCCTTGCGCTGCTCGATCACCGCGCGCGCCAGCGGGTTCTTGAAGTTGCGCTCGGGCAGCGTGACCTCGAGATGTCCGCTCTGTCCGATCTGGCCGATCGAATCGGTGGCGACGAGCCGCAAGCGCACCGGCAGGCCGGCGAAGGGGTGGGCGAGGAGGTCGCTGTAGGCCGCCGAGGCCAGCCTGCCCGGGCGCGGCTGCGTCTTGGCGAGCGGCAGCCGCTCGGTCTCTTCCGGCCGGGTAGTGGTGGCGAGCTCGAGGGCGATCTCGCTGACGCCGTAGTCGTCGCCGGCTTCGAACGCGATCCTGAGCACGCCCCTGTGCGTGACCTTGGGCTCGTCGACGAAGCTCACCGTGGGCGCTTGGTCGGGGAGCACCTCGAGGCTCCAGCCGGCGAGCTCGCGCCCGTCCGGGCCGAGGATCGAGAGCCGGCCCGATTCGCCGAGCGCCACCCGCACCTCGCCGCTGCCCGGTCCGAGTGCCGCGAGCGGTCGGGGCTCCTGGCCCGGTGCCACGAGCCGCGCGGCCGCGGGATCGCTGCCCTCGGGCAGGTGGTGGAGCTGCGCCAGCGCCTCGCTTCCGGACGGCACGACGAGCCGCTCGGTGGCGGCGGTCTGCTCGGCACCGAGTGGCGGCTTGCGGGTGTAGGCGGGCGGCGTCACCCAGAGCTGCGCTGCGATCGGCGGCGGCGGTGCGGCGCGCGCACCGGTCGGGGCGAAGGCCGCGAGCAGCCGGGCGCCGTACTCACCGCGCGCATCGACCAGCGCCAGCACGAGCAGCAGGAGGAGCGCCGCCCGCAGCGCCCAGGGATCGCGCGCCGGCAGAGCCGAGCGCGGTGCCGCGACGCGCAGCCTCCCGACCATCCGGGCGAGCCGGGCACGGTGCGCCTCCCAGAGCGCACGGGTGGCCGGGTCGGCGACCTCCGCGGGCAGCCGATCGTCGAGCGCACGGAGCGCCCGATGCGGGATGCCGCTGTCGTGCTCGAGGCGGGCCAGACCGGCCTCGGCGCCGAGCGGCGCCAGGGCGCCGCGGGCGTGCCAGAGCGCTGCCGCGAGCAGGGCCGCGAAGCCGGCGAGCCCGGCCCAGTGCAGGGCCACCGGCAGGTGCTGCCAGAGGTCGAGCAGGCTGACCGCGAGAAAGCCGCCGAGCACCGCCACGACCGGCCAGAGGGCCGGCCACATCCGCTCGAAGCTGACGACCCCGCGCGCGACCGCGACCTTGAGCCGGAAGCCCTGACCGCGCCTCGGGTCGTCCGTCATCGTCAGCTCCCGCCTCGACCGTCCTCGGTCGCCGTTCCGAGCCACCCGGGGATGCGCTCGTCGCCGAGCTGCGCCGCCGGTTCGCGACGTGGCCGGATCACCGCCCAGCGCGGCCCGTCGACCAGCACCTCGGCCGGCGCCGGCCGGGAATTGTAGTCCGAGGCCATGACCATGCCATAGGCGCCGGCGGTGAGGAAGGCCACCCGATCGCCGCGGCCGAGCCGCGGCAGCAGGTAGTCGCGGCCGAACACGTCACTCGACTCGCAGATCGGCCCCACCACGTCCATCGCCAGGAGCGGCTCCCCGGGCTCCGGCGCGCGCAGCGGCAGGACGCCGTGGCGGGCGCCGTACATCGCCGGCCGGACCAACGCGTTCATGCCCGCATCGAGCACGAGGAAGCGCCGCTCCGCCGATTCCTTGAGATAGATCACGGAAGCCACGAGAACACCCGCCTCGGCGACGAGATAGCGGCCGGGCTCCAGCACGAGCTCGATGTCCAGTCCGTCCGTCAGCCGGCGGACCAGCGCCGCGAAGGCGCCGGCGTCGGCGGCCGGCGCCTCGCCGTAGCGCACGGCGAGCCCGCCGCCGAGGTCGAGCCGGCGGATCGGAACGCCCATGGTGCGCAGTGCGCGGACGAGCTCGACGGCCTTGCGGTAGGCGGCTTCGAAGGGGGCGAGATCGGCGATCTGCGAGCCGATGTGCAGGTGCAGGCCGACCGGCGCCACCCCCTCGAGGCCGGCCGCGTATCGGTAGGCCGCCACCGCCTCGTCGAGCGCGATGCCGAACTTGTCGTGCCGCCGGCCGGTGGCGATCTTCTCGTGCGTGGCGGCGGCCACGTCCGGGTTGACGCGCAGCGCCACCGGCGCGGTTCGACCCATGCCGCGGGCGAGCTCGGCGATGCGCTCGAGCTCGGGCAGCGATTCGACGTTGAGCTGCAGGATGCCCGCGCCGAGCGCCAGGCGGATCTCCTCGTCGGTCTTGGCGACCCCGGCGAGCACGATCCGCTCGGGCGGGACGCCGGCGGCGCGGGCCCGCAGGATCTCACCCCCCGAGACCGTGTCCGCGCCGGCGCCGGCGGCGGCGAGCGTGCGCACCACGGCGATGTTGTGGTTGGCCTTGAGCGCGTAGCAGACGAGCGGCGCCGGCTCGCCGAAGGCGGCCCGCAGCGCCTCGAGCCGGGCCCGCATCGCACCCGCCGAATAGACGTAGAGCGGCGTGCCGAGCGCTGCCGCGAGCCGGTCGAGGTCGACCTCCTCGCAACGGAGCCGACCCTCGCGCCAGTGGAAGGCCGTCCCGGGACCGACGGGACCTGCGACAGCGTCCATGCCGCTGCGCTAGCACGCGGGGCCGTCGGGCGCGAGAGCCGCCGGAGCCCGGGAGATACCCACGGGAGCCCTCGAGGCCCGACCGCCGCCGCGGCTGCCGCCTTGCGCTCGGGGGAACCGGGCGGCACTGTCGCGTTCCCGCGCGGGCCGGTGCCCGCGCGGCCCGAACTCCGGACCGAGCCATGCGGAACAGTCGCGTCCCGACCAGCCTGCCCGTCTACAACCGGATCGACATCGTCTTCGAGCGGGGCGAGGGGAGCTGGCTGTTCGATCGACGCGGCAAGGCCTACCTCGATTTCGGCAGCGGCATCGCCGTCACCGGCCTCGGCCATTGCCATCCGCACCTGGTGCGCACCCTGCAGGAGCAGGCGGCGAGGCTCTGGCACGTCTCCAACCTCTACCGCATCGAACAGCAGGAGCGGCTGGCCGACCGCCTCGTGGCCCGGACGTTCGCGGAGACGGTGTTCTTCTGCAACTCGGGAGCCGAGGCGATCGAGGGCTGCATCAAGCTCGTGCGCCGCTACTGGTGGGCCAAGGGGCGGCCCGAGCGGCATCGCATCGTGACCTTCGAGGGCGCCTTCCACGGCCGCACCATGGCCGCCATCTCGGCGGCCGGGTCGAAGAAGCTCACCGAGGGCTGCGGCCCGCTCCTGCCGGGGTTCGACATCGTGCCGTTCGGCGACCACGCGGCGCTCGAGCGGGCGATCGGCCCCGAGACCGCGGCCGTCATGGTCGAGCCGATCCAGGGAGAGGGCGGGATCCGCCCGATCCCGGCTCCCTGTCTGAAGGGCCTGCGCGAGCTGTGCGACCGCGAGGGGATCCTGCTCGTGCTCGACGAGGTGCAGTCGGGCATGGGCCGGACCGGTCGGCTGTTCGCGCACGAGACCCTGGGCATCGGGCCGGATGTGCTGGCGGTCGCCAAGGGCCTCGGCGGCGGCTTCCCGATCGGCGCCTTCATGGCCACCGCGGAGGCGGCGTCCGGCATGACCGCCGGGGCGCACGGCTCGACCTTCGGCGGCAATCCGCTGGCCTGCGCGGTCGCCAACGCGGTGCTCGACGTGATGCTCGAGGACGGCTTCCTCGACGGCGTCCGCGCGAAGGGCGAGCTGTTCGAGCGGCGGGTGCGCGAGACGGCGGCGCGGTTGCCGCAGGAGATCCTCGAGGTGCGGGGCCTGGGTCTCATGCTCGGCATCCGCACGGCGCGCCCGAACACCGAGGTCGCCGCCGAACTGCGCGAGGCCGGCCTCCTGGGCGTGCCGGCCGCCGACAACGTGCTGCGGCTGCTGCCGCCGCTCACGGTGAGCGAGGCCGAGATCGAGCAGGGCTGCGCGCTGATCGGCGAGGCGTTGCGGGCGAGGGCCGCATGACCCGTCACTTCCTCGATCTCGACGCGATCGAAGCGCACGAGCTGCGCGGCATCCTCGAGCGCGCCAAGGGCTTCAAGGCGGGCGACCCGGGCCGGCCGATGGCCGGCCGAATCCTGGCCATGATCTTCGACAAGCCGAGCACCCGGACCCGGGTGTCGTTCGAGGTCGCCGCCAAGAAACTCGGCGGCGACGCGGTCGTCCTCTCCTCGCGCGACATGCAGCTCGGCCGCGGCGAGACCATCGCCGATACCGCGCGCGTGCTGTCGCGCTACGTCGACGCGATCATGATCCGCACCGATTCGCACGGCAAGCTGCTCGAGATGGCGGAGTATGCGAGCGTGCCGGTGATCAACGGGCTGACCGACGCCTCGCATCCCTGCCAGATCGTGGCCGACGTCATGACCATCGAGGAGCACAAGGGGCCGATCCGCGAGCTCAAGCTCGCCTGGTCGGGTGACGCCAACAACGTCGCCACCTCGCTCGTGCACGCCGCCGTGCGGCTGGGCTTCCGCCTCGACCTCGCCTGCCCACCGGCGATGGCGCCGCGGCCGGAACTCCTGCGCTGGGTCGAAGCGCACCAGGGTCGCGTCCGCGTCACCGACGACCCGCACGCCGCGGTCGAGGGTGCCGATGCCGTGCTCACCGACACCTGGGTGTCGATGGGTGACGTCGAGGTCGAGCGCCGCCACGCCCTGCTCGAGCCGTACCGCATCGACGCGCGCCTCATGGCCGCGGCGCGACCGGATGCCATCTTCCTGCACTGCCTGCCGGCGCACCGCGGCGAGGAGGTCACGAGCGAGGTCATCGACGGCCCGCGCTCGGTGGTCTTCGACGAGGCCGAGAACCGTCTGCACGCGCAGAAGGCGATCCTCGCCTGGTGCCTCGGCGCCTGAGCGGGCGCGCGGCGCCGCGGCTCCCGGCGTGAGGCTTGGCGGACCGTCCGGGATCGGCCAAGTTGCCGCCACCCCTTTCCCCATCGGTGGTGCGCGCCGCATGGATCTTTCGACCGCCCCGGACCCCTCGCCGAGCGACGTGCTGCGCCCGTTCCAGCTCGAGGGCTCGGGGCTCCGTGGCCGGTTCGTGCGGCTCGGCCGCACCCTCGACCGGGTGCTCGAGGCGCACGCCTATCCCGAGCCCGTGAGCCGGCTCCTGGGTGAGCTCCTGGTCCTGGCCGGGGGTCTCGCCGGCGGGCTCAAGTTCGACGGCACGTTCTCGCTCCAGGTGCGCGGCGACGGACCGGTCGGCCTGATGGTGGCCGACTGCACCAATCACGGCCGGATGCGCGGCTATGCGAGCTTCGACGCCGCCGCCGTCGCCGCCGCTTCGACCGGCAGCGGGCTCCTGGGCGAGGGCCTGCTCGCGCTCACCGTCGACCAGAGGGCCGTGGGGGGCGAGCTGCAGCAGGGCATCGTGTCGCTCGAGGGTCGCACGCTGACCGACGCCATGCTCACCTATTTCCGCGTGTCCGAGCAGATCCGCACCGGCATCAAGCTCGCGATCGACCGCGACGACGGCGCGCGCGGCTGGCACGGCGGCGGGATCATCCTGCAGGCCCTGCCCACGGCGCCGGGCGCGGACGAGGACGCCGCCCTTGAGGCGTGGCGCGAGGCGATGCTGCTGCTCGAGACGGCGACCGCCGAGGAGCTCGCCGGTCCCGGGATCGACCCCGACACCGTGCTCTACCGACTGTTCCACGAGACCGGGGTCAGGGTCTACACGGCCCTGCCGCTCGTGGCCGGGTGCTCGTGCACGGAACGCCGGGTCCGCGCGATGCTCGCGAGCTTCCCGCCGGCCACGCTCGCGCAGATGCGCCTGCCGGACGGGCGGCTCGAGGTCACCTGCCAGTTCTGCAATCGGATCTACAGCTTCGACGAGGCGGCACTCACCGAGCTGACCGCCGGGCGGAGGCAGTGATGCGCGACCCGTTCGACCGCCGCGGGGCGGTCCTGCTGCTCGGGAGCCTCCTCGCCGCCTGCGCCGCGCCCGCCCCGGGCCAGCCGACGCCGGCTGCGAGCGAGCCTCCGCGCCCGCCCCTGCGGCTCGCGGTCGGCGAACTCGTCGCGGGCGAGGGCCCGCCGCCGCTGCCGCTCGCCAACTTCATCGACGAGCGGCGCTCGCGCGAGCTCGCCGAGGCGCTGCGGCAGCGGTTGCGGACCCGGCTCACGCCCGCCGGCGGCGCACCGACCGCCCGCTTCGAGCTCGAGCAGGTGGCGCTCACCGAGCGGCTCGCGGCCGGCCGACAGGGCGGGGTCACCGGGCTGGTGCGCCGCGAGCCGACCTTCGCCCAGGAAGGCGCGATCGCGGTGCGGCTGCGGATCCTCGAGGCGGGCGGCCGCGAGCTCGCCCAGACGCGGGTGGCGGTGCAACGGGCGCGGGCATTGCCCGCGGGCAGTTCCGTCACCACCCGCGACGAGGGCGCCCGGGCGCTCGCGGCCGACCTCCTGGCGCAGTTCGAGGATGCGCTCGAGGTTGCGGTCCGCGACACGCTCGGCCCCTGGTTGGTCGAGTAGCGACCTCCGGTCAGGCGGCGGCCGGCTCGGCCTCGGCCGTCGGGCCGATGCGCAGCCGCACGAGGCGATGCCGGCGGCGTTCCAGGATCTCGATGCGGTAGCCGGCGACGCTCACCGTCTCGCCCTCGCGGGGGATCCGGCGGGTGACCTTCATGACCAGACCCGCGACGGTGACCGCCTCGTCCTCGGGCAGCGCCCAGTCACACTGCCGGTTCAGATCGCGCACCGGCGTGCGGCCGTCGACCGTTGCCCGGCCCTCCGGATCGAGGGAGATGCCCGGGGCCTCGCGGTCGCGCTCGTCGGCGATGTCGCCCACGATCTCCTCGACGATGTCCTCGAGCGTCACGAGGCCCATCAGGGTGCCGTACTCGTCGACCACCAGCGCCAGGTGCTGCCGGCGTTGCCGGAAGGCCAGGAGCTGCTGGTAGAGCGCGGTCGTGTCCGGGATGAACCAGGGCGGGGTCAAGAGCTGCTCGAGCTGCACGTTCGCCGGCAGCCTTCCGTGCTCGTCCAGAAGGCCCACCAGGCTCTTGGCGTCGAGGATGCCGATGATCTGGTCGGGGTCGCCGCGCCACACCGGGAAGCGGGTGAAGGACGAGGCGCGGATCTGACGGAGGAGCTCGGGCAGCGGTCGATCGGCATCGAGCGTCTCCATGTCGCGGCGATGGGTCATCACCGAGCCGACCTCCACCTCGGCCAGCTCGAGCACGGCACCCAGCATGTCGTGCTCGTGCTTGGCCACCGTCCCGTGCCGCCGCGACAGGCCGATGAGGCTCCGGAGCTCGGTCGACGAGACCACCTCGGCCGGTGCCGCCTCGCCGACACCCAACAGCCGCAGGAGCCCGCGCGCGGCGGCGTTCAATAGCCAGTTGAGCGGGTACATGAGCCGGTAGAACGCCTCGAGCGGCATCGCGATCCAGAGCGTCGCCGGCTCGGCGCGGCGGATGGCGAGGGTCTTCGGGACCTGCTCGCCGACCACGATGTGCAGCGCCGAGAAGAGGAGGAAACCCACGAGGAAGCTCACCGTGTGCAACAGTCGGTCGCCCAGGCCGAGCAGCCCGAACAGCGGCTCCAGCAGAGCCGACACGAACGGCTCGCCGACCCAGCCGAGACCGAGCGAGGCCATGGTGATGCCGAGCTGGCAGGCCGCCAAATAGGCCTCGAGGTCGGGCAGGATGCGCTGCGCCAGCCGGGCGCGCCGGCTGCCGCGGTCGGCCAGCTCGTCGAGGCGCAGCCGGCGGACCCGGACCAGCGCGAACTCCGCCGCCACGAAGAAGGCGTTGGCCGCGAGCAGCAACAGGATGGTGACGAGCGTCGTCATCGGGCGCGCCGCGACCTCCGCGCGGCCGGCCACGTGGCCGGGCGCCCGGGCCCCTCAGCCATCATGGTCGAGCAGCGCGCGCACCTCGCCCTCGGGCACGTCTCGGCTGAGCGCGGCCCGTCCGATCCCATCCGAGAGCACGAAGGCGAGCCGACCGCCGGCGGCCTTCTTGTCGCGGCGCATGACTTCCAGAACCCGCTCCGCCTCGAAGCCGCCGGGGCGCACGGCCGAGGCCCGGGTCGGCAGGCCGACCGCGGCCAGGTGAGCGCGCGCCCGCGCGGCCTCGGCGGTCGTGCAGCGGCCGAGGCGGGCCGAGAGGGCGAGCGCCTGCGCCATGCCCAGGCCGACCGCCTCGCCGTGCAGCAGCGCGCTGCCGTAGCCGGTGAGCGTCTCGTAGGCGTGCGCGAAGGTGTGGCCGAAGTTCAAGAGGGCCCGTTCGCCGCTCGTCTCGCGCTCGTCGGCACCGACCACCGCGGCCTTGATGGCCACGGAGCGGGCGATCGCCTCGATCCGCAGCTCCGGATCGCCCGCCAGGAGCGCCGCCGCGTACCGCTCGAGCCAGTCGAACAGCGCCGCGTCCCTGATGAGCGCGTGCTTCACGAGCTCGGCATAGCCGGCCACGAGCTCGCGCCTCGGCAGGGTCGCGAGCGCGTCGACGTCGATCAACACGCGGCGCGGCTGCCAGAAGGCACCGATCAGGTTCTTGCCCAGCCGGCTGTTGACCCCGGTCTTGCCACCGACCGAGCTGTCGACCTGGGCCAGGAGCGAGGTCGGGATCTGGACGAGGGGCACGCCGCGCAGGAGCAGCGCCGCGGCGAGGCCCGCCAGATCGCCGATGACGCCGCCGCCCAGCGCCAGGACCGCGAGCCTGCGGTCGGCGCCGCCCTCGAGGATCGCCTCCAGCAGGGCGGCGAGCCGCTCCATGCTCTTGCTCGCTTCTCCGGCCGGCACGAGGACCGTCCGGTAGCGCAGCCCGGCCGTCTCCAGGCCGCGACCGACCCGACCGGGCAGGTCGGTGCCGACGAGGTTGCTGTCGGTGACCAGCACCGCCTCGGGACCGTCGAGCACCGGGGCCAGGAGCTCGCCCGCCCGGTCGAGCAGGCCGCGGCCGACCAGGATGTCGTAGCCACGCTCGCCGAGCGCCACCTGGACCACCCGTGGGTTCACCGCCGCCACCGCTCGAGCAGGGCCAGGATGGCCAGTGCGATCTCCTCGGGCGGGCGGGCGCTGCTCTCGACACGGAGATCGGCCTCGGCGTAGGCCGGCGCCCGCTCGGCGAGCAGCGTCGCCAGCCGGTGGCGCAGGTCGCCGTCGCGCAGGAGCGGCCGGGCCGCCCGCTTGCGCCCGGTGCGCTCGGCCAGGGTGTCGACGTCGGCGTCGAGCCACACCGAGACCGCCCGCTCCTTGACCCGCGCACGGGTCACCGGATCGACGAAGGCGCCGCCGCCGAGTGCGAGCACCCCGGGCGGGCCGTCGAGCAGGCGGGCGATCACCCGCCGCTCGAGATCGCGGAAGGTCGGCTCGCCGTAGCTCTCGAAGATGTCGGCGATACTCATGCCGGCGGCCGCGACGATCTCCTCGTCGGCGTCGACGAACGGCACGGCCATCGCCTTGGCCAACCGACGACCGACCGAGGTCTTGCCGGCACCCATGAGCCCGACCAGGACGATCCGGCCGCGGTCCGCATCAGCCGCTCGTGCGACACGCGCCGGTGCGGCCAAAGCCGCCCCCCGCCCATCTCGACCGGCCGTTGAATCGCCCGAAGCCACCCGATATAAGCCCGGGTCACCGCATGGCGGCAACCCTTCTGCCCCCGTCCCGTACCGTCCGCGCCGTCCTGCGCCCGTGTCACCTAGTCATGAGGCCGGGCCGGCGGCGATGCAAGGCATGGCGATGATCCGCCGTCTCCTGCTGATCGTTCCGCTGATCCTGGTCCTGGGCGGCCTGATATTCCTCTTGACCTGGGATATCCCGCCGCCGACCCGCCCGGTCGAGCTCGTCATCCCCGACGAGCGACTGCCGCGCTGAGCGCGCCGCGAGCGGCCGGTTGATCGAGCCCTTCCTCGAGATGCTGGCGGTCGAGCGCGGTGCCTCGCGCCACACGCTCGAAGCCTATCGACACGACCTCGTCCGCGCGGCGGCGTTCCTCTCGAGCCGGGGCCAGCGTCTCGAGACGGCGAGCGAGGCGGACCTGCGGGCCTTCCTCCGGGCCGAGACCGCGGCCGGCCGTGCTGCCTCGACGGTCGCCCGCCGCCTCGCCGCGCTCCGGACCTATTTCCGCTTCCTCTACCTCGAGGGCCGGCGCCCCGACGATCCGGCAGCGGGTCTCGATGCGCCCAAGCGGACGCCACCACTGCCGCGGATCCTGGGCGCAGCCGAGGTGCTGGCGCTGATCGAGGCTGCGCGCGCCGATCCGAGCCCGGCGGGCGTACGGCTCCTGACGCTGCTCGAGCTGCTCTACGCCACCGGGCTGCGCGCCTCCGAGCTGGTCGGCCTGCCGCTCTCGGCGCTCGCCGCCGACCGCTCGCACCTGCTCGTGCGCGGCAAGGGCGGCAGGGAGCGTATCGTGCCGCTGGGCGGCCCGGCGCGCGCCGTCCTCGACCGCTGGCTCGGGCTCCGCGGCGGCTTCCTCGAGGCACCGCGCTCGGCGCGCTTCCTGTTCCCCTCCCGCAGCCGCAGCGGCCATCTGACGCGCCAACGACTGCTCCAGCTCCTCAAGGCGCTCGCACCTGCGGCCGGGCTCGACCCGGCACGCCTGTCGCCCCACGTGCTCCGGCACGCCTTCGCGACCCATCTTCTCGAGCGCGGCGCCGATCTGCGCTCGGTCCAAGCGCTTCTGGGTCACGCCGACATCGCCACGACCCAGGTCTACACCCACGTCCAGACGCATCGCCTGCAGGCGGTCGTCGAGACCCACCATCCGCTCGCCCGCGGCCGCAGCGAAGGACGCGCGCCGCCCGGTCCGGAGGAAGAGACGTGAGCTTCACCCAGGTCCCCGAGCGCACGAGCCGGCTCAACCGCTCCGAGCTCGCCGTGCCCGGCTCCTCGCCGCACTTCTTCGAGAAGGCGGCCAAGAGTGCCGCCGACATCGTCTTCCTCGACCTCGAGGACGCGGTCGCCCCGGACAGGAAGGAAGAAGCGCGCAGGAACGTCATCGCCGCGATCAACGAGATCGACTGGGGCACGAAGACCCTCTCGGTTCGGATCAACGGCCTCGACACGCCCTGGATGTACCGCGACCTCGTGGAGGTGCTCGAGCAGGCGGGCGAGCGGCTCGATCTGATCATGATCCCGAAGGTCGGCACGGCGGCCGACGTCTACGCCGTCGACATGCTCGTGACCCAGATCGAGACCGCCAGGCGGCGCAGGAAGCGGGTCGGCTTCGAGCTCATCATCGAAACCGCCCTCGGCATGATGAACGTCGAGGCGATCGCCGGCGCCTCGCCGCGCAACGAATCGCTCCATTTCGGCGTCGCCGACTACGCCGCGAGTACCCGGGCCCGGACGACCGGGATCGGCGGCGCCAACCCCGACTACGTCGTCTTGACCGACGCACCGGCCGACGGGCCCCGGGCGCGGCATTGGGGCGATCCTTGGCACTACCCGCTCGCCCGGATCGTCGTGGCGGCCCGGGCCCACGGCCTGCGCCCGGTCGACGGCCCGTTCGGCGACTTCAAGGATCCCGAGGGCTTCGAGGCCCAGGCCCGGCGCGCTGCGGGGCTCGGGTGCGAAGGTAAATGGGCGATCCATCCGAGCCAGGTGGCGCTCGCCAACGCGGTCTTCACCCCGCCCGCCGCCGAGGTCGAAAAGGCCCGGCGGATCCTCGCGGCGATGGAAGAGGCCGAGCGCGAGGGCAAGGGAGCCGTCCAGCTCGACGGCCGGCTGATCGACATCGCCTCGATCCGCCAGGCGCAGGCCATCGTCGCGATGGCCGAGCGGATCGCCGCCGCCTCGAGCTGAGCTAGACGGGGTCGTCGCCCATTCGTGGACCCGCAGGCAACGCACGGCGTGGCCCGGGACCGGGGTCTCGAGCTTCGGCACCTGTCGGCTGCAGGCCTCGCGTGCGAGCGAACAGCGGGGCGCGAAGGCGCAGCCGGGTGGCGGGTGGGCGAGATCGGGCGGGCTTCCGGGGATTGCCGCGATCCGCCGGCCCTTGACGAGGGCCCCCTCCGTCCGGCTCGCGAGCAGGCCGCGGGTGTAAGGGTGGAGCGGGCTCCGGATCACCGAGCGGACCGGGCCCTCCTCCACGATCCGCCCGGCGTAGATGACGGCGATCCGATCGGCGATCTCGACCGCGGCACCGATGTCGTGGGTGACGAAAAGGATCGCGAGGCCCAGCCGCTCCTGCAGCTCGCGCAGGAGCAGCAGGACCTGGATCTGAACCGTGGCGTCGAGCGCGGTGGTGGGCTCGTCGGCCAAGAGGAGCCGCGGCCGACAGGACAGCGCCAAGGCGATCATCGCCCGCTGGCGGAGCCCGCCCGAGAGCTCGTGCGGATAGGCGTCGAGGCGCCGTTCGGGCGAGGGCACGTGGACGAGGCGCAGGAGCTCGAGCGCCCGCGCCCGGGCCTCGGCCCGGCTCACGGGCTCGTGGGCGCGGATCGCCTCGACGATCTGTCGGCCCACCGTGTAGACGGGGTCGAGGGCGAGGAGCGGCTCTTGGAAGACCATCCCCACCCGGCCGCCCCTGAGCCGGCGCAAGCCCGGGGCGCAGGGGCAAGCGCTCGACGAGGCCTTCGACCTCGAGGAGCGGCGGCTCGCTCGCGGCCTGCGCTCTCGATGGGGGGGGCGGTGCACGCGCGGTCGAACCGTGAGGTGCCGGCGAGCTGCCTCGAGGTCGAGGCTCGCCCGGTCGCCTCCGAGCACGATCCGGCCGCGGTCCACGACCCGGCCGAGCTCGGCCACGATGTCGGGCTGGATCCCTTCGGTGGGCTCGTCGAGCAGCAGCACGTGGGGCCGGGTCACGAGCGCCCGGCCGATCGCTTGCTGCTGCCGACCGCCCGAGAGATCACCGCCGCGCCTTCCGGCCATCCGCTCGAGTACGGGAAAGCGGGCGTCGATCTCGGCGAGCGGCAGGGGCTCGACCCCGCGACCGCGGAGCGCCGCGTAGCCGGTCGCCAGACTTTCTTCGACCGTGAGGCGGGGGAAGATCTCGCCGCCCTGGGGGACGGCGGCGAGCCCGAGTCGGGCCCGCTTCCAGGCCGGCAGTCCCTCGATCGGCGTGCCGGCGAGAAGGACAGTGCCGCTCGTGATCCGCTCGTGGCCGAGGATCCCCCTCGAGAGCGTCGTCTTGCCGACCCCGTTGCGGCCCATAAGACAGGTGATCTTGCCGCGCTCGAGGGTGAGCGAGATGCCTTCGAGCGCGTGCGAGGCGCCGTCGTGGAGATGCAGGTCACGGACCTCGAGCATCGCTCACGAGCGTCCCAGATAGACTTCGACCACCGCCGGATCGGGTGCGCCGGGCGGTGCTCAGCGACCGCCCCACTTGCCGGTCTCGACGTCGAAGTTGCCGCAGCGGATCGGCGCCCGCCGATCGGCGATCCGGTCCTTCGAGCCCTCGAGATCGTCGGAGCATTCGTCGCCGACGACGAGGCCGGGCGTCCGCCGGACGATGCCCAACGGACCGTCGGCTCGGATCTCGCCGATCAGCACGGGCTCGATGACGTGCCGGTTGGGCATCATGGCGGAACAGCCGCCCGAGAGGTTCGGCACCGCGATGCCGATCATGGCGTCGATCACCGCGTCGGGGTCGGTCGTGCCGGCCTTCTCGACCGCCTTCACCCACATGTCGAAGCCGATGTCGTCCGCCCGTGTGGGATCGTCGGCAACCCGCTTCGGGTTCTCGATGAAGGCGTGCCACTTCTCGATGAAGTCCTTGTTCTCGGGCGTGTCGACGCTCATGAAGTAGTTCCAGGCCGCGAGATGGCCGACCAGGGGCGCCGTATCCAGCCCCGCGAGCCCCTGGAACACCGGCAGGACCGACTTGCGGCTCACCGAGGTCCAGCAGCCGAACACGGCCGCGACCTTGTCCTTCGAGAGCAGCTCGCGCGCCTTCTCGGCGAAGAGCGGCCGGTGCGAGGCGGCATCGACGATCACCGGCTCGACCTTCTCGCCCGGAAGGTCGCCCTTCTCGTTCTTCTCCTCGATCAGCATGAGCATGACGTCCTTCAGCGTCGTCTCGCTGATCGCCACGGTGCCGGAGAGCGATTGGACGACCCCGACCTCGATGGTCTCGGCGGCCGCGGCCTGGCCCGCCACCAGGGCGAGGGCGCCGGTGGTGGCCCGCAGCCAGCGGCGGCTGAGGGTTGCGGCGCGCATCGGTGCGGATCTCCGCTCGACTGGGTGCTGCGGCGCAGCGCTCGTGATGTGCAACGCAAGAGCCGTGCGAGCGACCGGTGAGCCTCCACGAGCGGAACAGGCGGACGCTCCTGCCCGAGAAATCGGCAACCTCCTCGCCACTGCGGCAAGCCTGCCCGTCGCCTGGGCACGCGTCGGCTCTTGACCCGCCGACCGGCGTCGGCGAGGTGACGCGTCATGAGCGCCCACGCCGCCCGGCTCGAGGCTCGCATCCGCGCGCGAACCGCGCGGTTCGGGGTGATCGGCCTCGGCTATGTGGGCCTGCCGCTGGCGCTCACCGCGGCGGGATCCGGCCTTGCCGTGCTCGGCTTCGATATCGACCGGCCGAAGGTCGAAGGGCTGAACAGGGGCCGGTCGCCGCTCGCCCACATCGGCGATGCCGCGGTCGCCGCGGCCGGGGCGAGCGGTCGCTTCGCCGCCACCGCCGACTTCGCCCGGCTCGCCGAGGTCGACGCGATCGCCATCTGCGTGCCCACACCCCTGGGCGCCCACCGCGAGCCCGACCTCTCCTACGTGGAGGCCACCGCCCGGCAGATCGCCCGGACGCTGCGGCCCGGCCAGCTCGTGGTGCTGGAGTCGACCACCTGGCCCGGCACGACGCGCGAGGTCGTCAAGCCCGCGCTGGAGGCGACCGGGCTGCGCTCCGGCGAGGAGTACTTCCTCGCCTTCAGTCCGGAGCGCGAGGATCCGGGCAACCCCGAGTTCACCACCTCGCGCATCCCCAAGCTCGTGGGTGGCGACGGTGCCACGGCGCGCGACCTCGCGGCCGCCCTCTACGGCTCGTTCCTCGAGCGGGTGGTGCCCGTCGACTCCTGCGAGGTGGCCGAGGCGGCGAAGCTCACCGAGAACATCTTCCGAGCGGTCAACATCGCGCTGGTCAACGAGCTCAAGCTCGTCTTCTCGGCGATGGGGATCGACGTCCACCGAGTGATCGACGCGGCCGCCACCAAGCCCTTCGGCTTCATGCCGTTCCGCCCCGGCCCCGGGCTCGGCGGCCACTGCATCCCGATCGACCCCTTCTACCTGACGTGGAAGGCGCACGAGGTGGGCGTCCACACCCGCTTCATCGAGCTCGCGGGCGAGATCAACACCGCCATGCCCCGCTGGGTGGTCGAGCGGCTCGCCGAGGCGGTCGACCGGCGCTTCGGCAAGGGGCTCTCGGCGGCGCGGATCCTGCTCCTGGGCGTGGCCTACAAGAAGAACGTCGACGACGTGCGCGAGAGCCCGGCCTTCACGATCTGGGAGCTCCTCGAGGCGCGCGGCGCGGAGGTCGCCTTCCACGACCCGCACGTAGGCGAGATCCCGCCGACGCGCGAGCACGGCGTGCTCGCCGGGCGCCGCTCGCTGCCGCTCGACGGATCGACGCTCGAGGGCTTCGATGCGGTGCTCGTCGTGACCGACCACGATGCGATCGACTGGGAGCTCGTGGCACGCCGCGCGCGGCTCGTGGTCGACAGCCGCGACCGGCTGCCGCCGGCGACGAACCGGGTGGCGGCCTGAGATTGGCACAACCTAGGATCGTGCTTGCTCGGCCTCTATACAGCCGTTAGTGTTCATCACCGCGAGCATGGGGTCGTGCGATGTTCGGGCTCTCGAGCAGGCGGGTCCTGGTCACCGGTGGCGCCGGCTTCCTCGGCAGCTTCCTGTGCGAGCGGCTGTTGGCCCAGGGGCACGAGGTTCTCTGCGTCGACAATTTCTTCACCGGCCGTCGGCGCAACATCGCCCATCTGCTCGATCATCCGGGCTTCGAACTCCTTCGCCACGACGTGACCTTCCCCCTCTACGTCGAGGTCGACGAGATCTTCAACATGGCGTGCCCGGCCTCGCCGATCCACTACCAGCTCGACCCGGTCCAGACGACCAAGACCTCGGTGCACGGGGCGATCAACATGCTGGGCCTCGCCAAGCGGGTGAAGGCCAAGATCCTCCAGGCGAGCACCAGCGAGGTCTACGGTGATCCGGCCGTCCATCCGCAGCGCGAGGACTATTGGGGCAACGTCAATCCGGTCGGCCCGCGCGCCTGCTACGACGAGGGCAAACGCTGCGCCGAGACGCTGTTCTTCGACTATCGGCGCCAGCACAGGCTCAAGATCAAGGTGGCGCGGATCTTCAACACCTACGGGCCACGCATGCACCCGAACGACGGGCGGGTGGTGTCCAACTTCATCGTCCAGGCCCTGCTCGGCCGTCCGATCACGGTCTACGGCGACGGCAGCCAGACCCGGTCCTTCTGCTACGCGGACGACCTGGTCGAGGGCCTCTTGCGGCTGATGGGCACGCCGGACGAGGTGACGGGCCCCGTCAACCTCGGCAACCCGGGCGAGTTCACGATCCTCGAGCTCGCGCAGAAGGTGATCGACAAGACCGGCTCGCGCTCGCGGATCGAGTTCCGGCCGTTGCCCGAGAACGATCCGACCCAGCGCCAGCCCGACATCGGCCGTGCCCGCGAGCTCTTGGGCTGGGAGCCGAAGGTTCCGCTCGACGAGGGGCTCGTGCGCACGATCGCCTATTTCGACGAGCTCTTGCGCGAGGCCCCCGAGGCGGCGCAGCGGCTCGGTGGGCAAGGCTGATCGGCCGGGTGGCGCGCCGATGAGCCGCGGCAAGGTGCTCGTCACGGGTGGTGCCGGCTATGTCGGCAGCCACGCCTGCAAGGCCCTGGCCCTGGCCGGCTTCGATCCCGTCACCTTCGACAATCTCTCGACCGGCAACCGCTGGGCGGTGCGCTTCGGGCCGCTCGAGCCGGGCGACGTCCTCGACCAGGCGACGCTGCACCTGGCCTTCCGGCGGCATCGGCCGATCGCGGTGCTGCACTTCGCCGGCGCCGCGCTGGTCGGCGAATCGGTGCGCGAGCCGACGCTCTACTGGCGGCAGAACCTCACCGGAACGCTCCATCTCGTGGACGCCTGCCGGATCCACGACGTGAGCGCCCTCGTCTTCTCCTCGACCTGCGCGATCTACGGCACCCCCGAGCGGGTGCCGATCGTCGAGGACACGCCCAAGGCGCCGATCAACCCGTACGGCGCCTCGAAGCTCGCGGTCGAGCGGCTCCTCGGCGATGCCGCCGACGCCTTCGGCCTGCGCTTCGCGGCGCTGCGCTACTTCAACGCGGCAGGGGCCGACCCCGAGGGCGAGATCGGCGAGCACCGGCCGGTCGAGACCCATCTGATCCCCCTGATGCTCGATGCCGTCCTGGGTCTCCGCCCGCCCCTGCGGGTCCTGGGCACCGACTATCCCACGCCCGACGGCACGGCGATCCGCGACTATGTCCACGTGGCCGACCTCGCGGTCGCGCACGTCCGCGCGCTCGAGCATCTGCTCGCCGGCGGCGGCTCGCTCGCCTGCAATCTGGGTACCGGCGAGGGCCATTCGGTGCGCCAGGTGGTCGAGGCGGCGGAGCGGGTCACCGGCCGGCCGGTGCCGCGGGTCGAGGCGCCGCGCCGCCCGGGCGACCCGCCGCGGCTCGTGGCCGACGCGACCCGCGCCCGGCGCGAGCTCGGCCTCCTCCCCTCGAACCCGATGGGGCTCGAGCGGATCCTGGAGACCGCCTGGTCCTGGCACGCCGAGCACCGCCCGCGCCGCCTCGCGGGCGGTTGAGCCGCAACGCCGGAGCTCGCTCCGATCTCAGTCTGCGCGCAGAGGCGGTTGCACCTGCAATTTAGGGTTGCGCAACTCACACCCGATACCTTAGGCTGAGCGCCAGAGGGATCGGACAACCCCAGGTAGTTCAGCGATCGCCGGGGAGGTCCGCTCGGGGGCTGCGCGAGTGTCCGCGCGGCCGCATGGGAAGGCCCGCACGCCGGTGAGCCTGTCTCGAAGCGACTTCGAGCCGTTGATCGCCGTCCGTTCCGGGCGACGGGTGCACCCGGGGCCGCTCCTCAGTCGGCCCGTCGTCGTGGGCTGCGTCCGACTCGCCGACGTGATGGTCGTGGTCACGGCCGGCTTTCTCGCCGGCTGGCTGCGCTACGGCTGGGTGGAGCCGGACCTTCCGGACCTGACGCGACTGGTGCACCTGTCGGGCTCCCTGGCGGCAGCCCTGAGCTTCGCGTTGGCCGTGTCCTACGATTTCGAGGCCCTGCGCGACCCGGGCCGACAGATCGGTCGTCTGGCAGCCGCCTGGTCGCTCTCCGTGGGCGGGGTCCTCGTCCTCCTCTACGCCCTCAAGTCGGGCGAGGCCGTCTCGCGGCTCTGGGTCGGCTACTGGTGGCTCGCCGGCCTTCTCGGCCTGATCGCGCTCCGGGCCGGTGCGGCACTGGCGATCGGGCTCGCCCAGGAGGCCGGCCACCTGCGCCGTGCCATCGTGCTGGTCGGCGAGGAGCAGGCGCGCGGGCGGCTCGCCCGAGAGCTCGATGCGGGCGGCGGTAGCGGCATCCGTCTGGTGGCGGGTGTGCCGTTCCCGGATGCGGTCGCCGGGGGCGACGGGGTGCACCCGCTGCTGCGCCATGCCGAGCTCGCGGCGACCCTGCGCGCGCAGCACGTGGACGAGGTCGTCGTCGTCACCGACGGCGTCCCAGCGGGCGCGGTGGACGCTCTGGTGCGGTGGCTGCGCACCTTCCCGGTCTCGACGAGCCTCGCGGCGGAGCATGTCGGCCGGCGGGTTCCCGTGCTCGCCCTCACCCGGATCGGCGACACGCCGTTGCTGCGTGTGGTCGAGCGGCCGCTCGAGGGCTGGCAACGCGTCGTGAAGGCGCTCGAGGACAGGATCCTCGGCACCCTGTTCCTGGTGCTCGCGGCGCCCGTGATGGCAGTGATCGCGGTCGCGATCAAGCTGACCTCCCCGGGGCCCGTCCTGTACCGGCAGCTCCGGCACGGGTTCAACCAGCAACCGATCGAGGTGTTGAAGTTCCGCACGATGTACAGTGACCGCTGCGACGCGCCCGATGCTGCCCAGGTACGGCAGGCCACCCGCGACGATCCACGTGTGACGCCGCTCGGGCGGTTCCTGCGGCGGACCAGCCTCGACGAGCTGCCACAGCTCCTGAACGTGCTGCGCGGCGAGATGAGCCTCGTCGGGCCTCGGCCCCACGCGGTCGCGCACAACGAGACCTACGCCGCGCTGATCGACGGCTATCTGGCGCGGCATCGGGTCAAGCCCGGCATCACCGGCTGGGCGCAGGTGAACGGCTGCCGCGGCGAGACCGCGACGCTGGCGGACATGGAGCGGCGCATCCGCTTCGATCTGGAGTATGTCGAGCGTTGGTCGCTCCTCGCCGATCTCGCGATACTCGGGCGAACCGCTCTCCAACTGATCGATCGTCGGAACGCTTGGTGACGACGCGAAGGTGTCGGAATGCACATCTGCCACGTGACGAGCGCGCTCGCCGGCGGCCCGGCGACCTCGATCGCCCTGTTGTCGGCCCGCCAGGCGGAAGCCGGCCACGAAGTTTCGCTCGTCTATTCATCCGTACGCGACGAGATCTGGCCGTATCGTAAACGCTTCGATCATCTGCGCACGGTGCTGCCCTGGCGCGTCCGCCGGGCGATCGGGCCGGGCGATCTGCAGGCGTTCGTCGAGCTCTTGAAGATACTGGGGCGGCTCGCACCCGACGTCGTGCACCTGCACTGCTCCAAGGCGGGGGCCTTGGGCAGGTTGGCGACGCGAATGTTGGGGATGCCGGCGGTCTATTCGCCGCACGGGGTTTCATTCATTCGTTCGGATAGCAAACTTCGCAGGAACCTCTACAAGATGCTGGAGCGCGTTCTCGACGATGAGCGCATTCCAGTCGCCGCCTGCTCGGAGAGCGAAGCTGTTCACCTACGCTCGGCGGCGTCCACGCTGCACGTCATTCCCAACGCTGTGGACACAACTCCGTTGAGCGGATTGGTGAGTCGGATCGAGAAGCGGGACTGGCAATTTACTGTTGGTATCCTGGGACTCATCAAACACCAGCGTATGCCGGACATCGTTCGCGTTCTGGTAGACAACGCCCCACCCGATTGGCGCTGGCTCTGGATCGGCGACGGCCCCCTGAGGGCCTTGGTCGAAGACTTGCCGAACCTGGCTGTAACGGGCTGGCGCGACCATCGCGAGGCTCTGCAGATGCTGGCGGGCGCCGATGTCGTCCTCCACGCCTCGCGGTGGGAAGGTATGCCGAATGCTCTGCTCGAAGCGATGGCTCTGGGCATTCCCGTGGTCGCGTCCGACGTGGTGGGAACGCGGGACGTCGTCACGCACGGTGTCGATGGCATTCTCGTCAAGGATATCTACGATCACACCGACTACCTGGATGCACTGTCTCGTTTGGCCTGCGACAGCGGAATGCGGACGAGAATGGGCCTGTGCGCTCGCGATAAGGTGATGAGACACTACGAGGTCTCAGTCGTCGTATCTCGCTGGCACGATGTATACATGCACGCCATTGAGAACGGTCCCAGGAGATCAAATGGTGTCGTCCGCCCGCCTAGGGTATCTTCTGGGGTGATTGCAGATTATTCTAGATTAGACGTATGACATATCGGGACTGACCAATGAGTTTCTTCATCAAAAAAGACGCAGTTTAGTAAAGCATCCGCACATGTGTGGCATTTGCAGTGTCCGTTACGATAGGGTCGATCCTGACTTCGAAGGGGTCTTAGGGGCAGCGAGCGCGCGCCGGCGTCACAGAGGGCCAGGCGCCGCCGGATTCCGGTACGATGCGGAAGCAGGAATCGCCTTGGCGCATCGTCGTCAGGCAATTCTTGATCTCACCGCAGGCGGGGCCCGGCCGATGGTGTCGCCTAGCGGACGATATGTTCTGATATACAATGCGGAGACTGACAACCATCGTGAGTTGCGAAATGATCTTGTCGATCACGGAACCGGATTTCGGGCTCGCAGCGCCACCGAGGTCTTGCTCGCTGCAATCGAACAGTGGGGCCTCGAGGTTGCGAGCCGGCGCTCGGTCGGGATGTTCGCGGCAAGCTGCTGGGATCGCCGCGCGCGGCGACCCAGGCCTTTTCGCGATCGCATGGGCGAGAAGCCGCTCTACGTCGCGAGGGCCCCGGGTGCCTCGTTCTTTGCTTCGGAGCTGTCGGCCCTCACGGCGTGGGCGGGGCTCGGGAGGACCCTGGATCCGGTTGCGTCGGCCGCATTCTTCCAACGGGGTTACGTGCCGGCACCGCTGACCATCCGGCGCCAGGCACGCAGGCTCGCGCCCGGCATGGTGCTGGACCTCTCGGTCGAGGACCTGGACAGATCCGGAACCCCGTTCGACCGCGCGCGATGCTACTGGTCGCTCGCCGAGGTGGCGGCCGAGGCCCGAGACAACCCGCTGCGCATGAGCGACGCCGAGGCTTTGGCTGCCTGCGCGAGGGCGCTGCTCGAATCGGCTGTCGGACAGAGCATCGCCGACGCGCCCGCCGGAGTCTTTCTCTCGGGGCGGGGCGACAGTTCGCTCGTGCTGGCGCGTCTGCAGCGGGTGACCGGGCGGCCGGCGCGGACCTTCACCATCGGCTTCGCTCGCGACGGTTTCGAAAAGACCGCGACGGCGCGACGCGTCGCCCGGCATCTCGGGGCCGAGCACACGGACCTCGAGGTGACGCCCGAGGATGCGCTGGGCATCGTCCCGCGTCTGGCGACGGTTTACGGCGAGCCCTACGCCGACCCGTCCCCGATACCGACGCGCCTCGCGGCCGAGCGCGCCCGCCGATACGTGACCGTGGCGCGCTCCGGGGATGGCGCGGACGAGATGTTCGGAGGTCACGATCGCTATCTCGCGGCCGGTGCCTTGGCGCTGCTGCTCGTGGCGCCAGCGCCGCCCCGCCGATTCGTGAGCGCCGGGGTGGACGCGCTCGGCGGCGGCCGCCTCGAGCGTCCGCTCCTGGCACTGCCCGCCCGGCTGCGGAGCCGACTTGCGACCACGACGTCCGGCGACCGACCACGGAAGCTCGCCGCCGTGCTGACGGCCTCCGACCTGGGGGCTCTGGCGCGCCGCCGCAACAGCGTCTGCGACGACCCGACGGAACTCCTCGCGCATGTCCCGTGGGCCGAAAGTCCGGATCATTCGAGTGTGGGACCCGTCGCGCGGCTCGATCTCCAGCACTCCATGATCCTCGACGATGCGCGCAATTGGCTGCCCGACGACATTCTCGTCGAGGTCGCCAGGGCGACGATCGCCGTGAGCACGGAGTCGCGGGCACCGTTCCTCGACCACCGGATCGTCGCGCTGGCTTGGCGACTACCGCTGCAGCAGAAGATCCGCCAGCGTCGCAGCAAATGGGTGTTGCGGCGGATCCTCGCGACGTGCCTACCGCCCGACCTCGTCGATCGGCCGAAGATGGGTTTCCGACCGCCACTCGGGGCTTGGCTGCGCGGTCCCCTTCGCGCCTGGGCGGAGAGCCTCCTCGAGAGCCGCGCGCTGGCCCGCTCTGGGCTCCTGCGCGAGCGCGCCGTTCGGAGCTGCCGGCGCGAGCACCTCGACGGTGGACGTGCGCGGGCCGATCGGCTGTGCTCGGTGCTGGTCCGCCAGGCGTGCCTCAAGGAGCAGACGCGCAGCGCGGGCGTAGCCGCGAGCCGGGAGGTCGCGGCCGCCGCCGACATCATCGGGACAGCCACACTTGCCGGAGCAGCCGCGTGAGCCTGCCGGTCGAATCCGCTCCGTTGCACGCCGCCGGCGAACACGGTGTACCGGTTGCCAGCTCGCAGCCGAGAAGGGCCGGCCGCGCCCTCCCCCGGCCCGTGTCCGGACTGCTGCACCGCCTCCTCGCCCGTGTCGAGCGGGAGCGATTCGATCCCTCGCCGCTCGGGCTCTTCGTCAACCCGAACTTCCCGACCCGCCGGCGGATCGCGGCCTTCGTCCGCCGCCACGCCGGGCTGCTGACCGGCGACGTACTCGACTTCGGGGGCGGGGAAATGCCGTATCGGCGGCTCGCGGGAGCCCGCTCCTGGCGGAGTGTCGAATACGCTCCGAGCCTCACCGGTGCGGATCTCAATTCCGTCGCGCGCGCTTGCCGCTCGGCCGGCGACCACATCTACTACGACGGTCGCCAAGTCCCTCTGCCCGACGCCACCGTCGACGCGGTGCTCGCTACCGAAGTCTTCGAGCATCTCTTCAATCTCGAGGAGGTCCTGACGGAACTGTATCGTGTCCTCAAGCCAGGGGGAACGTTGCTCGCGACGATTCCGTTCGCCATGTACGAGCACGAGGTCCCACACGATTTCGCCAGGTACACGAGCTTCGCATTGCGTGACCGGCTGGAAGGTGCCGGCTTCCGGGTGGAGCGGCTCGAGAAGCTTTCCGGGATGCTCGAGGTTTGGCTGCAGACCTCCACTTGGCTGTGGTGGGAGCGGGCGCGCCGCGGCCGGACCCTCGCCTGGCTCGGCGCCCCGACCATGCCGCTCGTCAATCTCGTCGCGTGGCTGCTCGAGGGGCGCGACACGACCCGGAGCGGGCACTTCCTGACGCTGGGAGCAGTCGCGTGCAGACCGGCCGCTTGATCGACGACACGGACAACCGGCGTGTCGCATCGGTTGCCGCCGCGCCCGGCTCGAGCGTCGAGACCGTCTACGTGCTGGCGGACCTCCTGATGGGCGGCGCCCAGACCGGGCTGGTCCGGCTGGTAGCCCTGGGCTTCGTCCGCCCGGCAGAGACTGCCCTGGTCGTGCTCGGTCCCGCTGACGAGGCGATGCTGGACAGGGTGAGGGGATGCGGCCCCTGGGCCGAGCTGGTCATTCTCGCCGAGGGCTCGGCACCGCGTCGCTGGGCGACCGGCGCGCTGCTGTTGGCCCGCCTCCTCAGGCGCCTGAAGCCGCGCCTGGTGGTGCTCTCGCTCGCACCGTCGAATCTCGTCGGTCGCCTCGTTCGTCCGTGTGCCCATCGTGCCCTCTTCTGCACCTTCGAGCACAACAGCCGGTACCCGCGCTGGCCGTGTCGGGTCCTGCTGACCATTCTTTCGCCGGCGATCGACGCCGTCCTGTACGATTCGGCTGCGACGCGTGCCGGAGTAGAGCGTTACTTCCTGAGGCCACCGCGGGCATGGATCGAGGTGCCGTTGTTCGTCATCGATCCGAGCCGTCGTCCGAAGGCGCGCTACGGAACTGGACAGGTCCCGCGTCTGCTCAGCGTCGGTCGCCTCGTGCGGGCGAAGGGCCAGGCGTTGCTCCTGGAGGTGATCTCCGAGCTAGCGCGGCGCGGCGTTCGCGTTTCGTGCGAAATCGTCGGCGATGGACCATTGCGTGGCGAGTTGGAGCGACGGTGCGCTGCACTCGAACTCGCGGAGTGGGTCAAGTTCGTCGGCCAGGATCCCGATTGGGAAACCCGTGCATCAGCGTTCGACATCTATGTGCAGACCAGTGAGTACGAGGGAGCGTGCCTCACGATCCTCGAGGCCATGCAGGCCGGCCTTCCGGTCGTCGCCACGGCGGTGGGCGAGATTCCGCGCCATCTGGCTGGGGGCGCCGGCATCACCGTGGCGAACCGCGATCCGGTCGCGTTCGCCGACGCGATCGAGGCTCTCCTGCACGACGAGAGCAAGCGGGCTGCTCTGGGTCGTGCCGCTCGCGCCAAGGTGCGGGCGCTCTACGACCCGCAAGAGGTCCGCGCCCGATTGCAGAGGACGGTCGGTGAGCTTCTGGGGGGCGAGATGCCGGCGAGTTTCGGGTGGCATCGCGCATGACGACGGTCGCTGCCCTCGGCCCGCGTTCGCCTGGGGTCTCTGGGAGCTTCGGCCGTCGTGTCCGGCTGGACCACGTTGGTCTTTCGTGCAGTGGCTTCGCGGGCGCGATCCTCGAGGTCTCGATCCGCAAGGAGCTGGACCTCCCGCTCCTCGAGACCGTTCTCGTTCTCTGGGGTATCGCGGAGTTCGTGGGTCGGCGCCTGCATCTCGAGACGGCGCGCTCGCCGAGCCTCTACGTTCTCGGCGCATGTTGTGTCCTGTTCGGTTCCTGGATCATCTTGGCAGACTCCATGAACGCCCAATCTTGGGGGACGATGCTCCGCAATCTGCTCAAATACGAAGTCATGTTCGCCGTGCTGGCATGGCTCGCCCACTCACCCTCGAAGGACCGGATCGCTGCCTTCCTGGTGGGCGGGACGCTCGGCGTCGCGGCCATTGGCGCGACGGTGCTGCTGGCCAATCCCGACGAGCCATACCTCGCGAAATACTTCACCCCCTATGTGGGCGTCTTGCTTCTCGCAGCCTGGGCAGGCGGCCGACCGTTCAACGGTGGTTGGCGCTGGCTCCTTCCGGCAGCGGCGCTGTTCGTGGGCGCTCTCGCCACCATGGCGAGCGCACGATGGTCAGTGATCAGCGGATTGGTAGTGTGCTCCGTCGTGCTGGTCCCAAGTCGTTCCAGGGCATTCTTCCGGCTCTTTCTTGCGCTCTCGGCTCTGGTTCCGCTGATACCGTTGCTCCTGCTCGACACCGAGGCCGCCCTCGATCTCATCGTGGCGCACGATCTCCGATCCGCCGCGGACGTGGAGCGCGTGAGCCTCTATGCATTCGCACACGACTCGATCGTGCGGAATCCACTTTTCGGGATAGGCTTCGAGGGGTTCTTGACGGGCTTCGAGGCCAGTTTCGGCCACATCCTCACGATGACTTCGGGGGTGCAGGGACCGCACAATCAGTACGCTGCCCTGGGCGCTCTGTTCGGTATCCCGGCCTTGATCTTTTACGCGGCGGCCGTGTGGGCGTCGATGAACGTCCTGCACCCGCCGATGCGACCGCCGACTAGGCTCGCGCTGGCAGCCGCCGCCATGTTCGGCTTCGCTTTCCTGTCCAACGAGGTGTCGGACGACGCCCGCCTTTCGCTCTATCTCGTAGCCCTCATCCTCGCCGTCGGGCAGTCGGCTTCGACCAGATTTCTCGCTGCCCTTTTCCTCCCGCAGAGCGCCAGACGCCGCGGTCTCGCCTGAACGGCAAGGGTCGGGGTGGTGCTACCCGCTCTGCTCAGTAGCCACTCGTGAGAGTATCTCGTCCCGCGAGGGCGCGAGCCGGTACCTGTCGGTCGCTCCGTCGACATAGTAGCGCACGAACGCCAGCGCGCCGCGTGGCCCCTGGTGCCGTGCCCACATCAAGATTCCACCCAGCAGTCGCGCGATCACCCTTGTCGACCCATGATAGCGAGCGTCATTAAACCCAAGATTTCTGGCATAAATCAAAGAACGAGGTGAGCGAGGGTTGCAGAAGCGACATTTCTTGACGGTTTGCCAGTTGAACAATAGATCCGAAAGCCAGCATGCGGGGAAGCGATCCCGCGGATGAAGATACTCCGCACGCACCGCGACACCTATGCGGAAGCCGGCGCTGGCCAAGCGATGCGTGAATTCGCTCTCCTCGCCCCAAATGAACATTTCCGCCTTTGGGAAGCCAACGTCATGTATTGCGGTCGCCGAAATGAGCGTTCCATTCCACAAGCCGGCAACGAGTGTTTCGAAGCTGTCTCCAGGCAAGTGGTCGCGCAATTCATTGACGACGCGGGATTGCGTACGCTCAGATGGCGCGAAGGCAAGAACAGAAGGATTCTCGATATCAAGAAGAAGGGGACCACATAAAGCAAAGTTGTTTTTTTCCGCCACTCTGAGCTGTTCCGCCAAGCAGGTTGCCGCCGGCACCCCATCGTCGTCCATGAGCCAGAGCCAGTCGGCACCCAGCGCCAGACCTTCGCGCGCACCGACATGCATACCGCCGGCCGCACCGGCATTGCCGGCTAGCCGCACGACACGAACCGTCGGAAACTCCGCCGCCAGCATCTCTGGCGTACCGTCGGTCGAGGCGTTGTCGACCACGAGGATCTCGTCGACCGAGCGGGTCTGGGCCAGGACGGCGCGCAGATTGCGGGCCAGGAGCTCCTTGCGGTTCCAGGTGACGACGACCGCCACCACGCGTGCGGTCTCGCTCATCGCACGATCTCCTTCTCGAACAGCGCGAGAGCCGCGGCGACGGCTTGGTCCATGTTGAAGTATTTGTACTCGCCGAGCCGGCCGGCGAACAGGACCTTGCCTTGCAGACGCTGCGTGAGCACCGAATAGGCGGCGTAGAGGTCGCGGTTCTCGTCCCGCGGTATCGGATAGTAGGGGTCGTTGACGCCCGGCTCGTGGCGCTGCGGATACTCGAACGCCACGGTGGTCCCGCAGCCGTTCTGCCCGGTCATGTGCTTGAACTCGCTGATCCGGGTGAACGCGTACTCGCTCGGGTAGTTGACCTGTGCCACCGGCTGGTGGGGTCCGTCACCGAAATACCGCATCTCGAAGCTCAGGCTGCGGTACGGCAGTCGTCCATGCTCGCAATCGAAGAACTCGTCGATCGCGCCCGTGTAGATCATCCGCTCCCATTGGACCTCGCGCGCGATCTCACGATAGTCGGTCTGCAGCATGATCTTGATCTTGGGATGGGCGAGCATCCGACGGAACATCGCCGTATAGCCGTGCATCGGCATGGCCTGATAGGTGTCGGTGAAGTAGCGGTCGTCCACGGAGACCGCGACCGGCACCCGCCCGGTCACCGAGGGCGAGAGTTCTTCCGGCTTGAGGCCCCACTGCTTGGTCGTGTAGCCTTCGTAGACGTAGCGGTAGACATACTCGGCGAGCTCGTGCAGCTCGGGACGGTTGCTCTCCTTGAGCCGCAGGATCGGCACCCGCGCACCGTGGCCGACCGTCTCGACGAGCGCGTCCTCGATCCGCTCCGCCGAGCGGCGTGGGAAGAGGGCGTGCAGCGCCGTCAGGTTGAACGGAACCGGCACGAGCTGGCCTTCGATCCACGCCCGCACCCGGTGATAGTAGGGCCGCCACTCGGTGAAGCGCGACAAGTAGCGCCAGACCTTTTCCGAATTGGTGTGGAAGATGTGCGGCCCATACTTGTGTACGAGCACGCCGTGCTCATCATAGTAGTCGTAAGCGTTCCCCGCGATGTGATCGCGCCGCTCGACGACCAGCACACTCTGGCCGAGATGTGCGGCGATCCGTTCGGCGAGGACCGCACCGGTGAAGCCGGCACCGACGATCAGCCAGTCAGTGCGCATGGGCACGCTCCCGAACGCGCCTCGGCACGGGCAGAGAGCCCGCCCGGGCGAGATGGACCACCACACCGGCCGTCACCAGGACCTCCGCCGCGCACGCCGCGACCGCCATGCCGGTCGCCCCGAACGTCGCCCCGAGCAGCGCTCCGGTCGCGAGGCAGAGGAGACCGGCGCCCGCCAGGACCCCGACGAACGCGCGCTCCGCGCCGATCGAGAACATCCACTGGATGCCGAGGATGTTGCTGACGCAGATCAGGAGCGGCATGGGCGCCATGATGCGCAGGGCCGCGGCGGCCTCGTGGAAGGAGCTGCCGAGGCCGAGCCTCACGAGTGGCTCGGCCCAGAGGAGAAGGGCCGTGCTCAGGACGGCGCCCACCGCCGCGACGCCGACCGTCGCGCGTGCGGCGAGCCTTCGGGCGCGCCCGGGATCCTCCCGAGCGTCGCGCGCCAGCGCGGGGTAGAGCGCTTGACCGAGCGGTCCGGCGAAGCAGGCGATCAGCCGGACGAGCTTGTCGGCCGCGGCGTACAGGCCGACCTGATGAGCGGTGGCGACCAGGCTCAGCACGATCGGATTGATGCTCGTGTAGGTGAGGATCACGGCACGAAACAGGAAGCCGTGCCGCTGCTCGTGAAGCAGCCGGACGATCGACGCCGGGTCGATACGGACCCGCGCGGGCCGGATCGGCGACGTGAGCAGGCCCAGGATCAGCGATCCGCCCGCGGCGGCCGCCTGCAACCAGAGCACGCGGCCGACCTGCTGCGGGTCGGTCACGAGCACGAAGACGAGGCCGGCTCCGGCGCTCCTGAGCGTCACGTCGATCAGGAGGAAGCGCTCCACCCGGCCACCCGCCTGGGCGATCCAGAGCGGCGAGGCGCCCGAAGCGAGGCCGGTCGCCAGGGCCGCACCGAGCAGCTCGCCCGGCAAGCCGAGCACGCCCGCCACGCTCAGCAGCCAAGCGGCCAAACTGCCGACGCCGCCGAGCACCAGCTTGCCCGCGAGGATCTCGGTGGCGAGGCGCCCTCGGCCATGAAGGTCCGGTTGACGCAGAAGGGCTCGCGTCCCGGATTGGGCATGGCCGTACTCGACCAGGGCCGCCACCATCCCGGCTACGGCCTGCCCGACGGCGAGCTGACCCCAGCTCGTCGGTCCGAGCACGCGTGCCAGGTAGGGGACCGTGACGAGCGGCAGCGCGACGTTGACGGCAGCCGCGGCATAGAACGTCACGGCCCGTGTGGCGATCAACGGCACCCCTCGCGCACGGTTCGGTTGTCTCGATCGTCCGAGGACGCGTGCTCCCGAGACGTTTCTCTACCCGGGAGCTAGCGAAGTCAACGCTCCGGTAGCGTTCGGCTAGGTTTCCTCAACCTCGATGCGCTACCCGCGATGCCTCCGACCCGCTCCCTCGATCGGTCGCGGCCCTCAAGTCGCAACCGAGCGTGCTCCGGCTCGGGCAGGGCCATTCGGTTCCGGGCCCATGGGCCGCGGCGGCCGGTCGTGGACGGCCCCGCGCCCCGCAGCCTTGCGTCAGGGTGAGCTCGGGCCGGTCGCGGGGCGACGGGTGCGGTCGAGCAGCTCGGCCAGCGCGCCGGCCAGGGGCGCGAAGCGGAAGCGCACGGTGTGCCGACCCGGGGGCAGCTGCACGGCGCGGAACAGGAGGTCGGCGCGCAGGATCGGGGCCCGCACCCCGTCGACCTCCGCCCGCCACCAGGGGTGGTCGACGTCGTGCAGCACGAGGAAGCCACCGTCCGCCGCCTCGGCCTCGACCACGACCTCGCCGTGGCCGTAGCGGAGGATCCGGGCCGAGCCGCCGCCCGCCGCCCCGCCCGGCGCCGGCGCCGGCGGTGGCTCCTCGAGCAGCACGGCCGCCGCCGGGTCGACCGCGGGCCAGGCACCCCGCTCGAGCGGCGCGCGCGCCTCGAGCGGCTGCCAACCGGGCACGACGCGGACCCGCGGCAGCGCGCCGGGGTTCTCGTAGAGGAAGGCCCGATCGGTGCGCGCCACGAGCGGCAGCGGGTCGGCGGCGAGCGCCCGGTCGAGCTCCCCGATCGGCACCGGCGTGGCGATCCAGCGCAGCCCGAGCCGGTCGGCGAGCGGCGACCGCCAGGAGGCGAAGGCCGGGGTGAACGGCCGTTGGTCCGCTGCCGCGACCGTGTCCTGGGCACCGACCGCCGCGACGTAGCGGGCCGAGCGGACCGGGTTGTGGCCGAGCGTGTGCTCGAACCCGTGCACCATGGGCGCGTTCGGCCAGGGGTAGCCGAGCCCGACCAGCTCGATCCGGTCGCGCCGCACCCCGGCCGCCTCGGTCCGCGCGCGCAGGATCTCGAGGAGCGGGTCGCGCGCGTCCGGCGCGAGCACCGACCAATCGACCTCGGGGCCCGCCGGCGGCAGGCCCGAGGCGCCGTTGGGGCCGTTGTTGCGCGCCAGATCGAGCAGCGTCAGGAGCAGGAGCAGAGTACCCGGCACCACCCTCCGCCCGGGCGCGGCGCGGCCGATCCAGGCGAGGAGCAGCGCAGCCGGAGCGAGCCAGAGGCCGGCCTCGAGGAGCGGGCCCGCCGCCTGGGCCAGGCGCCCGCGCCAGGCGGCGAGCAACGTGGCCGCGAGGAGCCCAAGGGCCGCGGTGGCGGCCGCCGCCCCGAGCCGCAGGGAGCCGCCTCGGAGCAGCCGGTCGAGACCGGCGCCGGCCAGGATCGCCAGGAGCAGGCCCACGAGGAAGCTCGCATCGGCCGGGCGGCGGTAGAACCCGACGCCGGGCAGCAGATGCCAGGCGAGCGTCAGGACCGGCGTGTGCCAGCCGAGGCCGTAGGCCAGGAGCAGCGCGGTGGCGACCGCGAGGAAGATCCCGTGCGGCGCCCGCGCGAGGCTCGGAGCGGAGGCGAGGAGGAGGAGCAGGGCCGGCGCGCCCAGATAGAGCACGCCCATGTTCTGCGCCACGAACAGGCCGGTGTCCGGCCAGGCGAAGGAGGGCGGCCCCCAGAAGTCGGCCATCGGGCCGCCCGAGCCGAAGAGGTGCGGGGTCAACAGCGTGAGCAGGTGCGCCGGGTGCAGCGAGCCGCGGCCGGCCCCCTCGAGGTCGATCTCGATCCGGGTCGAGCGGGTCGCCTCGAGCAGGGTCAGGAGGAGCGGCACGGCCGCGAGCAGGGCCGCCAGGAGCGCGCCGGAGGCGAGCGGGCCGAGGCCGGCACGCAGACGGGCCGCGCGGCCCGGGCCCGCGACCAGCCGGGCGAGCGCGAAGCCGAGCGCCAGATACGCCCCGAGCAGCGCCACCTGATCGCGCCCGAGCAGGAGGAGTGCCGCGACCGGACCGGCGGAAAGCCCGGCCCACCACGAGCCGCGGGCGATCGTCCGGTCGAGCAGCAGCAGCAGCCAGGGCAGGCAGGCGAGGGAGTGCAGCTGGCCCACGTGCTGCAGCCGCCACGCGGCCGAGCCACCGGCCATCGTCGCGACCGCGGCGAGCAGGCCGGCCGCCGGGTGCAGCCCGAGATCGCGGCACCAGAGGAGGACGCCGAGGCCGGCCAGGAGCGGCAGCGCCAGCACGGCGGCGTCGAACGAGCGGAAGCTCGGCTCGGGGTCGAGCAGCGCCAGGAGCAGGAAGATCGGCTGGTAGAGGAGCGCCTGCGGGTCCGCGACGTGCGCCTGCCCCGCGAACAGGTAGGGGTTCCAGAACGGGCTCTCCCCGTCCCGGAAGGAGTGGGCGAGGAACACGAAATGCGGCCAGAACTGCGACTTGGCGTCCCAGGGGATCGTGACGCTGCCGTCGAGCCAGGGCCGTGCGTAGGCGAGCCAGGCGACCGGCAGGGCGAGCGCCGCCGGCAGCCAGCCCGATCGGGAGCCAGGGGCGGTCGGGATCGGTGGGACTCCGCGGTGGGCGCGGTCAGCAGCGCGGGCTCCCGCCCCCTGTCAAGCGCCCGGCGGCGGCACCATGATCCGTGGGGCGGCAGGGAGGCGTGCCATGGCGAGCCGGACGGTCGAGCGTTACCCGGATGCGCTCATCTGGATGCACTGGATCATGGCGGTGCTGATCGTCTCGACGATCCCGATCGGCTGGGTGATGGGCGATCTGGAGCCCGGCCCGACCCAGGACCGGCTCTACCATCTGCACCGCTCGATCGGCGTGACGGTGCTGGCGCTCGCCTGCCTGCGCCTGGCGCTGCGCCTGCGGCTCGGCGCGCCGCCGCCCGATCCCTCGCTGGAGCCCTGGCAGCGCACCGCCGCGACCGCCGTCCACCACGTCCTCTACGTGCTGATCTTCCTCGTGCCCTTGCTCGGATGGGCCGGGACCTCGGCGTTCGGCGCGCCGATCATCGTCTGGGGCCTGTTCGAGCTGTGGCCGATCCTGCCGCGCAGCGAGGCGCTGTCCGCCGTCCTGCTCGGGGCGCACGGCTTCCTCGCCTCGACGATGGCCGGGCTCGCGCTGGTGCACATCGGCGCGGCGCTCTGGCACGGTTTCGTGCGCGGCGACGGCGTCCTGCAGCGGATGCTGCCGGGGGGCGGCTCCTGAGCCCGGGCCGCGCGGCCGGTGCGGGCCCTGGTCAGTTCGGCCTTCGGCCGCTATCTGGGCGCCGAGCCACCCCGTCCTGCATCGGTCCCGCCGAGCCTCGATCCCGATGAGCGTCGCTCCCCGCGATCTGCGCCGCGCCGAGGCGCGCCTTCCGGCCGACCGCACGCCGGCCGGGATCGACAGCCTGGCCGAGCTCGGCCAGCGCCGCAGGCTGGTGCTCGCCCTCAACCTCGTGGCCTACACGGCGATGGCCGGGCTCGCCGCCACGGTGCTCGGCAGCGGCGGCTGGAGCTTGGTCGATCTCGGCATCCTGGCCTGCTTCCTGATCGGCCTGCCCTGGAGCGTGCTCGGTTTCTGGAACGCCGTGCTCGGCTTCTGGCTGCTGCACTTCCGCCGCGACGGCCTCGCCCTGGTGGCGCCCTTCGCGGCCGCGGCCGATCGGACCGAGCCGCTCGGGCTGCGCTGCGCCATCCTCATGTTCCTGCGCAACGAGGACCCGGCCCGGGCGTTCGACCGCCTGCGGATCGTCAAGGCGAGCCTGGATGCGACCGGCGAGGGCAGGGCCTTCGACTATTTCGTCCTCTCGGACAGCTCGGATCCGCGGATCGCCGCCGCCGAGGAGCGGGGCTTCGCCGACTGGGAGCGGGAGGTCGGCGAGCCGGGCCGGCTCGTCTACCGCAGGCGGGAGCGCAACACCGGCTTCAAGGCCGGCAACCTGCGGGACTTCTGCGCCCGCTGGGGCGGCGCTTACGAGCTGATGCTGCCGCTCGACGCCGACAGTCTCATGAGCGGCACCACGATCGTCCGCCTCGCCCGCATCATGCAGGCCTGGCCGCGCCTCGGGATCCTGCAGAGCCTCGTGGTCGGCATGCCGTCGCGGAGCCTGTTCGCGCGCATCTTCCAGTTCGGCATGCGCGCCGGCATGCGCACCTACACGATGGGACAGGCCTGGTGGGTCGGCGACTGCGGGCCGTTCTGGGGCCACAACGGGATGGTGCGCATCCGGCCCTTCGTCGCGCACTGCGACCTGCCGATGCTGCCCGGCCGGCCGCCCATGGGCGGCCACGTCATGTCGCACGACCAGGTCGAGGCGGCGCTCATGCGGCGGGCCGGCTACGAGGTCCGCGTGCTGCCCGTGGAGGAGGGCTCGTGGGAGGAGAACCCACCGACCCTGCTCGAATTCTCCCGCCGCGACGTGCGCTGGTGCCAGGGCAACCTCCAGTACCTGAAGCTGCTCGGCCTGCCGGGCCTCCTGCCGATGAGCCGGTTCCAGCTGGTTTGGGCCGTCCTGATGTTCATCGGCGTGCCCGCCTGGACCCTGCTGATCGCGCTCGTCGCCCTGAAGCCGCTCGATTCCGATCCGCCCGACAGCTTCCCGGTCGGGCTCGGGATCGGGCTCTACCTCTCCTTCCTGGTCATGTACCTGGCGCCCAAGCTGGCGGGCTTCGTCGACGCGCTGATCACGCCCGGCGCCGCCGCCCGCTACGGTGGACGCGGCCGGTTCGCGCTCGGTGCGGTGGTCGAGCTGGCCTTCTCCTTCCTCCTCGGCGCCGCCACCACCTTCGGCATCACACTCTTCATGATCGGCCTCGCCTTCGGCCGCTCGGCCGCCTGGAGCGGCCAGGCGCGCGACGCCCACGCGCTCTCCTGGGCCACGGCCGTGGCCGGCCTCTGGCCGCAGCTCCTGTTCGGGCTGTTCGTGTGCGGCCTGCTCGCCTGGAACGCGCCGGCGGTGCTGCTCTGGGGCCTGCCGCTATTGCTGGGATTCCTCGTGGCGGTGCCCTTCGCGGTGTGGACGGCCGATCCCGAGCTCGGTGCGCGGGCCGCCGCGGCCGGGCTCTGTGCGATCCCCGAGGATCTGGCGCCGCCCCCGGAGATCCGCGCGCTGACCGCACGCGAGCCGGGCCGATGAGCGCCGCACTGGCCGATCTCCGGGCGGTCTGGCGGTCGGTCCGCATCTACCACCTCGACCGTGCCCATCATCGCGCGATGGACGCGCTCTACCGTCGCTTCGTGCGGCCGGGTGACCTCGTCTTCGACGTCGGCGCGCATGTCGGCGACCGGGTCGCCTCGTTCCGCAGGCTCGGTGCGCGGGTGGTGGCGCTCGAGCCGCAGCCGGGTCCGGCCCGGGTGATCCGCCTCCTGCGCGCCTTCGATCCCATGGTGACCCTCCTGCCGCTGGCCGTCGGTGCCGCACCCGGCCGGCTCACCCTCAAGATCAACGCCCGCAACCCGACCGTCTCGACCGCGTCGGATGACTTCGTCCGCCGAGCCCGGGGGGCGGGGGGCTGGGAGGGCCAGGAGTGGGACCGCGAGCTCGAGGTCGAGGTCACGACCCTGGACGCGCTGATCGCCCGCTTCGGCGTCCCGGCCTTCGCCAAGATCGACGTCGAGGGCTTCGAGGACCGGGTGCTGGAGGGCCTCTCGACCCCGCTCGCGGCGCTGTCGTTCGAGTTCACCACGATCGCCCGCGAGGTGGCGCGGCGCTGCCTCGAGCGTCTGCGGGCGCTCGGCCCCTACCGCTTCGACCTCGCCCTCGGCGAGAGCCAGCGGCTCGAGCTCGGCCGCTGGGTCGAGGCCGACGCGATGGCGGCCCACCTGGACGGGCTGCCGCACGCCGCCAATTCCGGTGACGTCTACGCGGTGCTGCGGGAGTGAGCGGGTCGATGCGCTACGGTCGCAGGCGGGTGCTCGGGGCGGTGGGCGCGGTCGGCCTCGTGCTCGGTCGTGCGCCGAAGCTCGCGGCAGAAGGTCTGCTCGTGACCCTGCGCAACCTGAGCGAGCCCACCGCCTGCGCGGAAAAGGACAACGTCACCCTCGAGCTGCTGTCGGCCGAGGTGCGGCGGTTCACGGTCGAGGCGGTCCACCCGGCCTATATCGGCATGCTCGACGTGGACCGCTGGCTGCCGGACCTCGCCAACTGCCAAGCCGTCGTCTCGACCGCGCCCGAGTACGGCTTCCACCCGGCGCGCCGGACCATCCACGAGACGGTCGAGTGGCAGCTCGTCGGCTACACCTTCGCGAAGTTCTGGCGGCCGTCGCTGGTGCCCTTCCGGGTCGGCGAGACGGTGCACGAGGGGTTCCACGTGCTCCAGCTCTGGACCCGGTTCCAGGAGCGGGCGGAGGAGATCCTCGTCGCCTATCCGGGCGACGGCTACTGGCGCGCCCGGCCGCTGCCGCCGGCGCATCTGCGCTGGACCGCCTACGGCTCCTCGTTCCTCGTGGGCCCGGTCGAGACCGCCGGCCGACCGATCGTCGACATCGCGGCGATGGCGTTCGATCCGGCGAGCCGGAGCTTCGACATGGAGTTCGTGCGCGGCGGGCGCGGCACGCTGCGCCTCGCCCATCTCGACCAGGACCGGATCGAGCTGGAGGTGGCGTTCTCGCAGCCCGTGGGCGAGGGCCGCCCGTTCGCGGCGCTGCGCTCGATGTACGTCACCGAGACCAACAACGACGTCGCGCGGCTGGCCTGGCGTGGCAGCGGGGAGCGGTTCGAGGAGGTGCCCGTGATGCGCGCCGGGGAAGCCCGGGTGAGCGAGCTCTGGGCCGGACGGCACATCCCCTCGCGCCACAACACGAGCGCGCCGGACCACATCTTCCGGCGCTTCTCCACCGGCCCCTAGAGCGCGGCTCGCCCTGCCCGGCGGGCCCGCGCGGTGCTCAGTGGACGTCGGCCCAGACCCGCCGCTTGTAGGCGTAGAGCAGCCCGGTCAGCACGATCAGGAAGATCAGCACCTTGATGCCGGTCTCCTTGCGCTCCTCCAGCCGCGGCTCCGCCAGCCAAGCGAGGAACTGGGTCACGTCGCGTGCCTGCTGCCCGACCGAGGCGGTGGTCCCGTCGGCGTAGGTCACACCGTCCGGCTGCAGGATCGGTGGCATCGCCACCATGTGTCCGGGGAAGTACTTGTTGTAGTACATGCCGTCCGGGACGGTGACCCCGGCCGGCGGCTCCTCGTAGCCCGCGAGGAAGCTGTAGATGTAGTTCTCGCCGCCGGCCCGCGCCTTGACGATGAGCGAGAGATCGGGCGGCAGGGCGCCGTTGTTGGCGGCGCGCGCCGCCGGCTCGTTCGGGTACGGCAGCGGCTTGCGATCGGACGGCCGTCCCGGGCGCTCGAACATCTCGCCCTGATCGTTGGGTCCGTCCATCACGGTATATTCGGCGGCGATGGCCTTGACCTCGTCCGCGCTGAAGCCGAGCGCCTCGAGGTTGCGGAACGCCAGGTAGCGCGTGCCGTGGCAGGCCGAGCAGACCTCCCTGTAGACCTGGAAGCCGCGCTGCAGCGCGGCCCGGTCGAAGGTGCCGAACAAGCCTTGGTGCGGCCAGCTCTCGCGGATCGGCGGTTCCGCCTCGCCGGCCGCCCGGGCGGCGTTGGCGGGCAGGAGGCCGGCGACCAGGGCGGCCAGGAGGACCCGGAAGGTGGGGCGCATGCGCATCACTCCGCCGGAGCCGCGGCCAGTCCGGAACCCAGGACCGGACGGCTCAGGCTCTCCGGCACGGGCAGCGGCCGCTCCAGCTTGCCCAGGATCGGCAGGATCACGAGGAAGTGGGCGAAGTACCAGATGGTCGCGAGCAGGCCGAGGGTGACGAGGAAGCCCTCGGGCGGGTTGGCTCCCACGTAGCCGAGGATGAAGCAGTCGACGACCAGGAGCCAGAAGAATATCCTGTAGATCGGCCGATACCGGGCACTCCGAACCCTGGAGGTGTCGAGCCAGGGCAGGAAGAAGAGGACACCGATCGAGGCGAACATCGCGATCACGCCGCCGAGCTTGGCCGGGATGATCCAGAAGATGTCGAAGGTGATGGCGCGCAGGATCGCGTAGAAGGGCAGGAAGTACCATTCCGGCACGATGTGCGGCGGTGTCACCAGCGGATTCGCCGGGATGTAGTTGTCCGGGTGGCCCAACATGTTCGGGGCGAAGAACACGAACCCGGCGAAGACGATGAAGAACACGGCGAGGCCGAACATGTCCTTCACCGTGTAGTAGGGGTGGAAGGGGATCTTGTCCTTCTTCGTGAGGTCGATGCCGACCGGATTGTTCGAGCCGTGGGTGTGCAGCGCGACGAGGTGGAGGAAGACGACGCCCACGATCACGAAGGGCAGGAGGTAGTGGAGGGAGTAGAAGCGCTGCAAGGTCGGGTTGTCGACCGAGAAGCCACCCCAGAGCCAGGTCACGATCGATTCGCCGAACAGCGGGACCGCCGAGAACAGATTGGTGATGACCGTCGCACCCCAGAAGCTCATCTGGCCCCAGGGGAGGACGTAGCCCATGAACGCCGTCGCCATCATCAGGAAGAGGATGACGACACCCAGCATCCACAACAGCTCGCGCGGCGCCTTGTACGAGCCGTAGTAGAGCCCGCGGAAGACGTGGATGTAGACCACGATGAAGAACATCGAGGCGCCGTTGGCGTGGGCGTAGCGCAGGAACCATCCCCAGTTCACGTCGCGCATGATGTGCTCGACGCTGTCGAAGGCGTGCGCGACGTGCGGCGTGTAGTGCATGGCGAGCACGATGCCGGTGGCGATCTGCAGCATCAGGCAGATGCCGGCGAGCGAGCCGAAGTTCCACCAGTAGCTCAGGTTGCGCGGCGTCTGGTAGGCGACGAGGTGCTGGTAGCCGAAGCCGATCAGCGGCAACCGATGCTCGATCCAGCGCAGGGTCGGGCTCTTCAGCACCAGGGGCTCGACATCGCTCGCCATGCGGAAGCTCCGTGCGGTTGTCGGTGCGGCCGGCGGGCTCCCCCGCTCAGCCGATCCGCACCAGCGTGTCGGACAAGAAGGTGTAGGTCGGGACCGGCAGGTTGGTGGGGGCGGGGCCTTTGCGGATGCGCCCCGACGTGTCGTAGTGGGAGCCGTGGCAGGGGCAGAACCAGCCGCCGTACTCGCCCTTGGGCTCACCGGTCGCGGTGCCGAGCGGGATGCAGCCCAGATGCGTGCACACCCCCACCATGATGAGCCATTCCGGCTTCTTCACCCGGGCGCCGTCCGGCTCCGGGTCGCGGAGTTCGGACAACGGGACCGCCTCGGCCGCAGCGATCTCCGCGGGCGTGCGGTGGCGGACGAAGACCGGCTTGCCGCGCCACATCACCTTGATCGCCGAGCCCTCGGGGATCTTCGAGAGGTCGACCTCGGTGGAGGCGAGCGCCAGAACGTCGGCGGACGGGTTCATCTGGTCGATCAGCGGCCAGGCGAGCGCCGCCGTCCCGACCCCGACCGTGGCCCAGGTGACCAGCTCCAGGAAGTCGCGGCGCGTGCCGCCATCGCCGTGCTGGACAGTGCTGCTCGTCTCGGCCATCGACGGGTTCCCGGGGCTCGCGCGCGAGCGGGCGCAGGCCACCCGCCGCCGCGCGGCGCAAGCTAGGGACCGTCCGAAGGCGGGACAAGCGACGGAAGGTCGCAACGGGCCGATCGCCGCCGCGGGCAGGGCGCGACCGGCGCTGGCGCTGCTGGAACCCGACCGGCCGCACAATCTGGGCGCGGCGGTGCGGCTGTGCGCCTGCCTCGACCTCGAGCTGCACCTGATCGAACCGCTCGGCTTCCCGCTCTCCGACCGGCGGATCCGCGAGGCGGCGCTCGACTACGGCGCGTGGGTCTCCTGGCTCCGGCATCGCGATTCCGCGGCCTTCGCCGCCTGGTGTGCCGCGCGCGGCCGCCGCCTCGTGCTGCTCACGACCCGGGCCGAGCTCGCCTACCCGGCGGCCCGCTTCGCCGCCACCGACGTGCTCCTCCTCGGCAACGAGCGGCACGGTGCGCCGGCCGCGCTCCATGCCCGCGCCGAGCTGCGCGTGCGCGTGCCGATGGCGCCCGGACGGCGCGCGTTGAACCTCGTCGTCGCCGGTGCGATCGTGCTCGGCGAGGCGCTCCGGCAGACCGGCGCGCTGGACGAGCTGGAGCGTCGCCGGGAGCGTGCCGGCAGGGAGGGGACCGCCGCATGAGCGAGGATCGGGAGGGGAGCGAGCAGGCTCGCGCACGCGCTTGGTTCGAGAGCCTGCGTGATCGGATCTGCGCCGCCTTCGAGGCGATCGAGGACGACTGCCGGAGCCCCTTCTCGGCCGGCCGGGCCCCGGGCCGCTTCGAGCGCGCGGCGTGGGACAGGCCGGGCGGTGGCGGCGGCGTCATGGCGATCATGCGCGGCCGGGTGTTCGAGAAGGTCGGGGTGAACGTGTCGACCGTGTTCGGCCGGTTCGACGAGCGCTTCGCCCGGCAGATCCCGGGTGCCGAGGCGGACCCGCGCTTCTGGGCCTCGGGTATCTCGCTCGTCGCCCATCCCTGGTCGCCGCACGTCCCGCCGGCGCACATGAACACCCGGCACATCCGCACCACGCGCAGCTGGTTCGGCGGTGGCGCCGACCTCAACCCGATCGTCCCCGATGCCGACGACACGGCCCACTTCCACGCCCGGCTGGAGGCCGCGTGCGCCGGCTACGCGGCGGACGCCTACGCCCGCTTCAGGAAGTGGGCGGACGAGTACTTCTTCATCCCGCACCGGGGCGAGCCGCGCGGCGTGGGCGGCATCTTCTACGACTACCTGGAGGGCGACTTCGAGCGCCATCTGGCCTTCACCCGGTCGGTCGGCGAAGCCTTCCTCGAGGCCTATCCGGCGATCGTCCGCCGCCACATGGACCGGCCGTGGAGCGAGGCGGAGCGGGCCCACCAGCTGGTGCGGCGGGGTCGCTACGTCGAGTTCAACCTGCTCTACGACCGTGGCACCCGCTTCGGTCTCGAGACCGGCGGCAACGTGGAGGCGATCCTGATGTCGCTGCCTCCGGCGGTCGCCTGGCCCTGACCCGAGCTCCGGAGAGACCATGGACATCGCCAAGCTTCCCCCCGGCCGCAATCCGCCGTTCGATCTCAACGTCCTGATCGAGGTCCCGCTCCGCTCCGACCCGATCAAGTACGAGTTCGACAAGGAGACGGGCTTCATCTTCGTCGATCGGTATCTCTACACGACGATGTTCTATCCCTGCAACTACGGGTTCGTTCCGAACACGTTGGCGGGCGATGGCGATCCGATCGACGTCATGGTGGTCGGGCGGATGCCGGTGGTGCCCGGCGCGGTGCTCAGGGTGCGGCCGATCGGCGTCTTGGAGATGCAGGACGAGGCCGGGCCCGACGAGAAGATCCTGGCCGTGCCGATCGAACGGATCACCCCGATCCACAAGGCGGTGCGCTCCTACCGCGACATCCCGGAGATCGACCTGGCGCGGATCGCCCACTTCTTCGAGCACTACAAGGACCTCGAGCCCGGCAAGTGGGTGAAGGTGCTGGGCTGGGGCGAGCCGGAGATCGCGCACCGGCTGATCCTGGAAGCCATCGAGCGGGCCCGCGGCTGAGCCCGTCGGGGCGGCCTCAGCCGCCCGCCTCGCCCGGGGCGCGGCAGGACAGCGCGAGCGCGTGCACCCGTTCGCGCAGCAGGTCGGCCAGCAGGCGGTTGACCAGCCGCTGCCGCTCGAGCCGGCCGAGGCCCGCGAAGGCGGCGCTCACCACGCTGACCCGGAAATGGCTCTCGCCCTCCGGATGGGCGCCCGCGTGGCCGGCATGGCGGGCCGACTCGTCGACGATCTCGAGGCGCTCGGGGTTCAGCCCCTCGACCAGCCGCCGCTCGATCTCGGCTCGGATCCGCATCCTCGTCCTCCCCACCGGGCGGCGCGCTCGCCGGCGCACCGGGATACCGCAGAGCCTCGGAATGACCCCGAGGTTGTGTGCGATGAAGTAAGTTCTCGCTTAACGAAGTTTCAACCACCCGGCGCCTAACCTCGAGGTAGAGCGCGGTCGGAACCTCCCGGCCGCATCCGGTGTGCGCCCGGCCGGTGGCCGCGGCGCCGCCGCCCCGAGGATCGAGCCGGTTGGGAGACGAGCATGGTCACCTCCACCTTGAAGGCGGTCCCGCGCAGCGGACCGGGCCGTTCCCGCGCCCAGGACATCGACCGCCACGTCGGGGCGCGGATGCGCGAGCGGCGCATCATGCTGGGGCTGACCCAGCAGCAGATGGCCGAGCTGATCGGCGTCACCTACCAGCAGGCGCACAAGTACGAGAAGGGCATCAACCGCATCGCCGCCGGCCGGCTGTTCACCATCGCCCAGGCGCTCGGCGTGGAGGTCGGCTACTTCTTCGAGGGGCTCGACGGCGAGCAGCGCTTCAAGCCGACGCCGCAGCAGCGCATGCTCCTGGAGCTGGCGCGCAACTTCGTGTCGATGCCGAGCCGACGGTACCAGGATGCGATCTGCAGCCTCGCCCGTGCCCTGGCCGCCGACGAGCCGACGCCCGAGGCCTGAGCCGCTGCCGGTCGGCAGCGGCGCGGGCCGCCGCGGCTTGCCGCCCGCCGAGCCCGGCGCCATGATCCGTCCATGAGCGACGCTGCCCGCGCGGCCTCGATCGACGCGCATCTGGCGCGGCCCTGGGCCGACCGCCAGCGACCGCCGCCGCGCCCCTGCGCGTGGCCCGGCTGCTGCGGCGAGGGCCTCTACCGGGCGCCGCGCTCGCGCACCGAGCTGCGCGCCTTCCTCTGGCTGTGCCTGGAACACGTCCGCGAGCACAACCGCCGCTGGGACTTCTTCGCGGGCATGAGCGCGGAGGAGATCGACCGCCACCGTCGCGCCGACGTGACCTGGCACCGCCCGACCTGGCGGATGGGCGGCCGGCCGCTGCACGCCGAGTTCGCCGACCCGCTCGAGATCCTGCGGGCGCGGCGGCCGGCGCGGGCGCCGGGCGAGAGCCGGGCCCAGGCCCGGGCCCAGGCGATGATGCGTCGGCTCGGGCTGGCCGCCGGGTTCACGCTGGCCGAGCTCAAGGGGCGCTTCAAGCTGCTCGCCAAGCGCTACCACCCGGACCTCAACGGCGGCGACCGAGCCGCCGAGGCGCGGCTGCGGGAGATCATCGAGGCCTACCGCTACCTGCTCGACCAGCGGCTGCACCGCTGAGCCGGGTCGGCGCGGATGGGGTGGCGGGGCGCTG
>JBBIIE010000008.1:0-52807 GCA_037446605.1 Geminicoccaceae bacterium
GCGCGAGCGCGCCGTCGCCGCCTGCGAGCGCGCCGCCCAGGGCCGCGGCCTGTCGCGCCTGCGCACGGTCGACGCCGACAAGGCCGGCCGGCTCTGGCGTGTGGCGATCGACGGCCGCCTCGGCGGTCGCGGCGCCCGCGCGCTCTGCGAGTACGACCAGGGCCGCAAACGCGCCACCATCACTGCGCTGACCGGTCGGGGGTAGGCAATGCCCGGCCCGACCCCCACCGCCTGCGAGGAGGCCGTCTTCACCTGGTCGCAGGAGCAGGCGGCGGCGCTGCGCCGCCTGGCCGGGCATCGCCCGAACCTCGCCGAACCCCTGGACCTCCTCAACATCGCCGAGGAGATCGAGAGCCTGGGCATCTCGCAATGGCGCGAGCTCGCCCAGCACTACCTCGTCCTCCTCGTCCATCTCCTGACGTGGCGGCACCAGAGCGCCCGGCGCTCGCGGAGCTGGCGGGCGACCATCCGCACCCAGCGCCGCGAGATCGCCTCGCTTCTCCGCTTCAGCCCCGGTCTGAAGGCCAAGCGCGCCGAGGAGCTGGCCCTGGCCTATGCGCGTGCCCGTCTCGAGGCCGCCGAGGAGACCCGCCTGCCCCTCTCGACCTTCCCCGAGACCTGTCCCTTCACCGTCGCCGAGGTCGAGGACGAGAGCTTCTGGCCCTGAGCCTCTCCTCCCTCACCCACCCAAGGACGGCAGCCAGAGGGCGATCCCGGGGAACAGCAGCACGACCGTGAGCCCGACGAGCTGCAGGCCGATGAAGGGCCAGACTGAGCCGAAGATCTCCTGCAGCGTGACGTCGGGTGGTGCCACGGCCGGCCCCGAGCGAGTCCGGCGTGGCAGACCGTCGACAATGTGGCTCTTCGGCGACGAGTTACGGGCGGGTCAACTCGTAGAGCGAGCCACCCGAACACTTCATCGTGATCCCATCGACGCAGAGGTAATGAAGCGCCCATCCCCACGCGTTCGAACTGACCGGTCGACCGGGATCTTCCAGTCGGTCGAGCTCTTCCGGCCACCCGTGTCGCTCGCGGAACATCGCTTCGATGATCTTGCGGCCATCTTCCTTTCGCATGCGCCCGTTATGAGCTCTCAGCAGCGGCGGAAGCTCCTCGTAGATGAACTTTGCCAAAGCGCCTTTGGCGCCATCCATCCGGCGTGGCAACATGCACCTCCTCCATTCACAACGCACTTTATAATTATACACTATCGAAGCTCCGGAAGCAAGCGAGAAAGGATGGCGATGCTTCGGACGCGCTACTGCCAGTCCGGAAAAAGCCGCAGTGTTCCACCCCCCTGGCTGGTCAAATTTCTGCTGTACTTTTTTATGTCGTAACGCTTGGCCCGCACCTGAGAGACACCGAGTGCTGGACGTGAAGGTCTGAGTGCAGTCGAGTCGGTGACACCGTCCGCGTCGAAGCAGTCTGTGCTGGCGTGTACTTCACCGTTGGCGCAGTAGAGGGAGGCGCTGCCTCGTCCCGCGTGGTGGGCGTGTGGCGGCTTACGACTCCGAGAGGAGCGAGATTGGAGTCGACGTCGAGCTGAATGCTGAGGCGCAGGCTGAAGGTAGACCCACCGCTCGAGGAGCGGAAGGTTCGTGAGGCGACTCTCGTCTGGTCCTGGTTCTAGCGATCAGTGGGATGGAGACGAAGGAGCTTCTCCGCCAAGATCCGCGTTCTCGCGAGAGCGTTCGCTCCGACTGGCTCTCGCGCAGGTGCGTCGAACGTCCCCGAACGGGAGTTCAGTCGACCTGGCGTGCCCCTCACCCACCCAGCGACGGCAGCCAAAGGGCGATCCCGGGGAACAAGAGCACGACCGCGAGTCCCACGAGCTGGAGGCCCACGAAGGGCCACACCGAGCCGAAGATCTCCTGCAGCGTGACATCGGGCGGTGCCACGCCCTTCAAATAGAAGGCCGCCGGGCCGAAGGGCGGGGTCAGATAGCTCACCTGCATGTTCATGCAGAAGAGCACGCCGAACCAGACCGGGTCGTAGCCGAGCGCTTTGACGACCGGCACGAAGATCGGCATCGTCAGAAGGCAGATGCCGATCCAGTCGATGATGCAGCCGAGGACGAGAAGGATCGCCATCATCACGAGGACGATGCCGAGCGGCGGCAGGGGCAGTCCCGCGAGCAGGCCGCGCAGATAACCCGTCCCGCCCATGATGTTGTAGATGCCGATGAAGGCGTTGGCGCCGAGCGTGAGCCAGATGATGACGCCGACCGTCGTCATGGTCTGGATCAAGGCACCTTTGAGCATCTCGAGCGTGAGCTCGCGGCGGATCGCGGCCGAAAGGATGGCACCGACGCACCCCACCCCGGCCGATTCGGTCACCGAGGCGATCCCGCCGTAGATCGAGCCAAGAACCCAGACGATGATCAGGATCGGTAGGATCAGGCCCTTGAGCAGTCGCAGCTTCTCGGCCAGGGGCACGGCCAGCTCCTCGGGCGGGGCGGGCGGCCCGAGCGCCGGGTTGAGCCAGCAGCGCAGCATCACGTAGCCGACGTAGAGCGAGCCCAGGAGGAGGCCCGGCAAGACGGCGGCGAGGAAGAGATCACCGATCGAGACCCCGGCCGTGAGCCCGTAGACCAGCAGCACGACCGAAGGCGGGATCATCGTGCCGAGCGAGCCGCCGGCGCAGATGACGCCGATCGCGAGCCGGCGGTCGTAGCCGAGCCGGAGCATCTGCGGCAGCGCGATCAGGCCCAAGAGCACGACCTCGCCGCCGATGATGCCGGTCATGGCCGCCATGACGATGGCGACGAGCGTGGTCTGGACCGCCACACCACCGGGCAGCCGGCCGGCCAGGAGGCGCATGGCGTCGTAGAGGTCCTTGGCCACGCCCGAGCGTTCGAGGATGCAGGCCATGAGGACGAAGAGCGGCACGGCCACGAAGACATATTCGGAGACGAAGCCGTAGACCCGGCTCGCGACGAGCGGCAGGCCCGCGGGCCCGAGCCAGGCGAGCGTGCAGCCGACGGCGATCGTCATCATGATCCAGGCGAGCGGCACGCCCGCCAGCATCAAGAGCAGCATCGCGGCCACGACGAGCAGCGTGATCGTCTCGATGGGCAAGGCGGGCTCTCCCGGATCGGCGGCGGGCGGGATCGGCGGGTCAGGTCTCGCGGCCGCGGAGCTGACGGCCGAGGCGGACCAGGAGCTGCAGGAGCACGAGCAGCGCAGCGAGCGCGATCAAGGGTTTGATGATCGCGGGCGCGGGCGAGTTCCATGCACTCCCGGTCCGCTCGACGATCGCGGCCGCCCGCAAGGCCGGGCCCCAGGCCGACCAGAGGAGGCCCGCGCTCGCGAAGATGCCCACGATGGTCGCGAAGATCCGCAAGCCGCGGCGGATCGACGGCGAGGCGAGGTCGAGCAGGCTCGTGATCGCGATGTGCACGTCCTTCTGGGTGACGTAGCCGCCGGCCAGCAGATAACAGATCCCGCAGAGCAGGATCGTGAACTCGAATGCCCAATCGGTCGGCGCGTTGAAGACGTAGCGCATCACGACTTCGTAGGCCGTGGCGGCGACCGCGACCAAGTAGAGCCAGCAGAGATGTTCACCGAGCCAGCGATTGACGCGGTCGATCACGGCACGCTGCTCCCCCACGAGCGTCCGGGCCCCGCTCCGGGCCCGGACGCCCCTCGCCGCCGTCGGTCGCGGCCGCTCAGTCGAGCAGGCCCATCTTCTTCATGAAGGCGAGGTTCGATTCGTAGGCCTTGGTCGCGAGCGCGTCGCCCTTGGCGAAGTCCTCCGTGCTGCCGCGAGCGATCTGGCGGAGCGCGTCGCGGTCCTTCTGGCTCCAGTTCACGACCTCGATCCCGCGACTCCTGTCGCTCTGGTCGCGCGCCACGAGTTCCCGGTCGGACAGGTCGTTGCGCATCCTCAGATCGTGGATCATCGCCCGGTACCAGACGTCCAGCATGGTCTGGTGCGCCTTGGACAGCTTGTCCCAGGCCGCCTTGTTCACGGTGAACTGGAGGACCGGCATCGAATGGATGCCCGGATAGATGGGGAACTTGGCGATCTTGTGCAGGCCGAAGCTCTCGTCCATCGTGTAGGTGGAGAAGTCGGCGATGTCGACGACGCCCTTCTCCAGTGCCGTGTAGACCTCGGAGGCCGGCAGCGCCACGGTCGAGGCGCCGGCCCGCTTGAACACCTCGGCCGTGAGCCCCTCGGGCGAGCGCATCTTCTTGCCCTTGAGGTCGTCGATGGCGCGGATCGGCACCTTGGCGGTGAACGACTCGCGCGCGACCGGGGCGCAGCCGATCACCTTGACCGTCCCGCCCGAATACTTGTCGAACAGCTCCTGCAGGAGCTCGCGACCCCCGCCGTGGTAGCAATAGGTCATGAGCTGGTCGGGCGTGTCGTAGCCGGCCACCAGATCGCCCATGATCGCGAAGGCCTTGTTCCGGCCGGCGAAGTAGACCGTGGCCGTGAAGTCGCCCTGGAGCACGCCCTGCCCGATCGCGTCCATCGTCTCGTTGTAGGGGACGACCGAATTGGCCGGGGTGAGCTCGACCCTGAGCTTGCCCTCGGTCATCTCGGCCAGTACCGACAACCAGTGCTTCTCGATCACCTGGTAATAGAACTCGCCCGCCTGCATCGAGGTCTGCACCTTCCAGGTCTGCTGCGCCTGGGTGGTGCCGGCGAGCACGAGGAGCCCCGCCGTGGCCAAGCCCGCGATCCGCGTCCGCATGCCGTCCCTCCCTGTCGTCGCGCCGCCCGGCTGCGGCGCCTCGTCGCACTGTCGCCACCGCTCTCCGCAGCGTCAACCGACGTTCCGGCGGACCCCTCCCGCGCCGCCGCCGGACGAGCCCGCGCCGCCGCCGGACGAGGAAGTGTGGCCGCGGCGCGATCCCGCGCGACGGGACAGGGTCCGGTGGGTGTGTTAATCTTGTCTCAATGGGTTGTGCGCAGGATAGTGCGCGAGCGGGCGCGGCGACGCCCGGAGCTTGCGTGGGAGCCTGCGTGTCGACGAGCCTGCCCCTGCCACCGCGGCTTGCCGGGCGCCGTGTCGATCCCGCCAGCGTCTGGTCCGGAGACGGCGGCGTGACCCTGGAGGTCGAGCCCGGCCTCGAGCTGCACGGGCTGGCCCTCGCCTCGGCCGTCGACGACGCGCTCGGGCTCGGCGTGCGCCCGGCAGCGCAGCCCGGACCGCCCGCGCGGTTGCGGCTGCGGGTCGGAGACGAGGCGCCGGCGCCGGGCGACGCGCCACTCCTCTGGTGGCGGCCGGGGCGGGTCGTGCGCGACACCCGGATCGCCTTCGCCGACGGGCCCGAGGCGGCACTCGGCGCGCTGTCCTTCCCGGGTCTCGGTCGGGCCGAGCCGGTCGGCCCGGGGCGCGTTCTGCTGGCCGATGCGGCCGGCCCGCTGGCGCTTTCCGAGCGCGGCCGGGTGGTGCTGCTCGGCGACTGGCCGCTCCTGCGCGCCCAGGCGATCCTCGATCACGCCCGCGCGGCGAGCGACGTGCGCCTCGTGCTCGCGGCCGACCTCGTGCTGCGCCGGCTGCTGGCCGAGCTCGTGCCGCCGCGGACGCTGGCGGATCGGGCGGTCTCGCTGATCACCGTCGATGCCGAGGACCAGCAGCGCTACTTCCTCAACCGCGCCGGGCACTGCTCGACGATCGTGGGCGTCCCGGACGACGACCTGCAGTTCGCCCGCTCCTGCCGGACGATCATGGACCGCTGCGAGGCGGAAGGTCTGGTGGCGATCTTCATGGTGACCGGCGACGAACTCGACCCCTCCTTCCGCGACGCCTTCGGCGACCCGCTCGTCGGGCTGGACGACAACCGCCGCGTGCTGGCCGAGATGGAGGCGCGCGGCCACGACGTCGCCTGCCACGGCTTCGACCACGAATGGTGGCTCTCCAAGGGTGTATCCGCCAATCCTCGGTTGAGCCTGCCGCAGAAGCTCGCCTACTTCGTCGAGACCAGCGGCAGTCCGGCCATGCTCTGGGATCTCGCCCGCTTCCTGTGGCGCCACCGGCGCGAGCTGCTCGCGGCGCGCGCCGCCAAGAACGCGCGCGAGGCCGCGATCGGGACGCCCTTCACGGTCGCCGAGGTGGTGGCGGACCTCGAGCGCTGGTGCGCGCTCGTGGGTCGTGCCGCCGACCGGCTCACGATCCGCTATCCGGGCTTCGTCCGCTCGGCGGCTGTGCTGGACGCGCTCGAGGCCCGCTTCCGGGCGAGCATCGACAGCTCCGATCTGGTCGAGCCGGACCCGCCCCTGCCGATCCGCCCCTACCGGCTGCTCGCCGAGCGGGGTGGTGCCATCCGCCGGACCACGGTCACCGAGATCCCCTGCCTGTTCGTCGACAAGGTGCTGCGCACCCGCGACCAGGCGGTGGTCGAGCGCTATCTGGAGCGGCTCGGCCGGATCGCGTCCTTCCCGGGCTCGGTCCTGAGCCTCGTGACCCACACCAAGGTCCTGGGCTCGACCTTCGGCCACTGCCACGTCTATCTGCACGACCCGAGCCGCGGCATGGCGCTGCCGATGGTCGAGGCGAGCTGGAAGGCCATGGCGCGCTTCCTGCGTGAGCGCACGCTCAGCTGGAACGCGCGCGAGCTCGAGGCCGCGGTCTGGGGGGAGCGGGCATGCCTGGCCGCCGCCTGAGGATCGCCATGGTGGCGGCGATGCCGTGGCCGGCGGCCAAGGCGTCCTCGATCCGTGTGGGCAACATCGTCAAGGCGCTGCTCGACCACGATCCCGGGCTGGAGATCCTCCTCTTCTCCTATGCCGGGCAGCCGGTCGAGCCCGGCGAGCGGCTGGAGCTGCACCGGATCGAGGGCTTCGACGCCGACAAGGGCCGCTACTACGGCTGGCGCAACAAGCTCGCGGCCGATGCCCGCCTGCTCGGGGCCCTCCTCGCCCAGCGCCGGCGGATCGACCTCCTCTGGGGCCACACCTACGAGGGGCTCGGCCTGGCGCTCGCCTTCAAGGCGCTCGCCTGGAGCCGGGCGCCGGTCTGCGCCGACCTGCACGGACCGTTCGTGCCCGAGCTCGTGCACTACCGCATGATCCCCGACCTCGCACCCCTGCGCGCCGGGCTCGGGCTCGCCGAGGCCGGCATGCTGCGCGCCGCGGCGCACGTCTTCGCCTCGAGCGAAGGCCTCGCCACGGCGATCGGCGAGCGGATCGGGAGCGAGCGCGTCTCCGCGCTGTTCGACTATGTCGACCTCGCGCTGTTCGACCCCGGCCGCGTCGATCCCGCCCGAGTGACGGCACTCGCCGCCCGCTGGCGCCCGGCCGGCGAGCGGCTCCTGGCCTATGTCGGCATGTTCAAGGACTATCAGGGCGTCGACCATCTGGTCCGCGCCTTCGCGCTGATCGCCGACCGGCATCCCGGGCTGCGGCTGCTGCTCGTGGGCGACGGACCGTGCCGGGCGCAGTACGAGGCGATCGCGCGCGAGCGCGGCATCGCCGACCGGCTTCTCTTCCCGGGCCTCGTGCCGCACGCGGAGGTCGTCGACTGGCTGCAGCTCGCCGACGTGCTGGTCTCGCCGCGCATCGACAACGCCGTCACCCGCGGCGGCTTCGTCTCGCAGATGCCCGAGTACATGGCTTCCGGCCGGCCGATCGTCGCCACGCCGGTGAGCGGCTGCCGCTTCCTTTTGCGCGACGGCGCCGGCATCCTGGTCGAGCCGGGGGACGATGCGGCGCTCGCCGCCGGGCTCGAACGGGCGCTCGCGCTCGGGCCGCAGGCCCGCCTCCAGATGGTGGCGCGGGCCCGGGCGAACGTCGAGCGCTTCACCTGGCGCGAGGGGATCGGCCCGGCGGTTGCGGTGCTGCGCCGGCTGGTCGAGCCGGCGCGGGATGCCGCTTCCCCGGCCGGCGCCGCGGAGGCCGGCCGATGAGCCCGCCGTCCGGGTCCGGCGAGGCGGCACCGGTGCGCGTCCTCTCGGTGTTCGGAACCCGCCCCGAGGCCATCAAGATGGCCCCGGTCGTGCTGCGCCTCGCGTCCCATCCGGGCTTCGAGGCACGGGTGTGCGTCACCGCCCAGCACCGCTCGATGCTCGATTCGGTGCTCGAGGACTTCGCCATCCGCCCGGACTACGACCTCGACGTGATGCGCGAGTGGCAGACGCTGTGCGGCATCGCCGCCCGCGTGCTCGACGGCCTGCAGGGCGTGCTCGACCGCTTCCGGCCGGCGCGCGTGCTCGTCCACGGCGACACCACGACGACCCTCGCGGCGAGCCTCGCCGCCTTCTACAACCGGATCCCCGTGGGCCATGTCGAGGCCGGGCTCAGGACCGGCGACCTCGAGGCGCCCTGGCCCGAGGAGGCCAACCGCCGGGTCACGGCGGTGGTGACCGACCTGCACTTCGCGCCGACGGAGCGGGCCAAGCGCGCGCTGCTCGCCGAGGGCGTGGCACCCGAGCGGATCCTCGTCACCGGCAACAGCGTGATCGACGCGCTCCTCCTGGCCCGCGCCAAGCTCGCCGCCAGCCCGGCGCTGCTGCGCGAGCTCCAGGAGCGGTTCGCCTTCCTGCGCGCCGACCGGCGCCTGGTGCTCGTCACCGGCCATCGCCGCGAGAGCTTCGGCGCCGGCTTCGAGAGCATCTGCCGGGCGCTCGCCGAGCTCGCCCGCCGCCATCCCGACATCGAGATCCTCTACCCGGTCCACCTCAACCCGAACGTGCGCGAACCGGTCTTCCGCATCCTGGGCGGGCTGCCCGCGGTGCACCTGATCGAGCCGGTCGAGTATCTGCCCTTCGTCTACCTGATGGACCGCGCCCACCTCGTGATCACCGATTCGGGCGGCATCCAGGAGGAGGCGCCCTCGCTCGGCAAGCCGGTGCTGGTGATGCGCGAGGTCACCGAGCGGCCGGAGGCGGTCGAGGCCGGAACCGTGCGGCTCGTGGGTACCGACTTCGCGCGGATCGTCGAGGAGACCTCGCGCCTGTTGACCGACGAGGTCGCCTGGCGACGCATGGCCACCGCCGTCAACCCCTATGGCGACGGGCATGCCGCCGGGCGGATCGTGCGGGCGCTCGAGCGGGCGCACCGGCTGGCCCCCGCCTCGGCCGCCTGAGGGCCCCGCGTGCGCGCCACTTCCCGGCGGCCGTCGGGAGGGCTAGCCCGGAACGGCGCCGCCGGACGGCGCACGGCGGGAGGCTGCGTCCATGCGGATCGAAGCGATCGAGACCATCCGGCTCGAGGAGTTCCCCAACCTCCTCTGGGTCCAGGTGCACACCGATCAGGGCCTCGTGGGTCTGGGTGAGACCTTCTTCGGGCCGAGGGCGGTCGAGGCCTACCTGCACGAGACCGCGGCCCCGCGCCTGTTGGGCAAGGACCCGCTCGCGATCGACCGCCACTCGCGCACGCTCGTCCACGACTACTATCTCGGCTTCGCCTCGAGCGGGGCCGAGTTGCGTGGGGCCTCGGCGATCGACATCGCGCTCTGGGACATCTGGGGCCAGGCGACCGGCCAGCCGATCCGGCAGCTCCTGGGCGGGCTCGCGCGGCCCCGGATCCGCACCTACAATACCTGCGCCGGCTACCGCTACGTGCGCGGCGCCAAGGGCCAGCTCACCGAGAACTGGGGCCTCGACCGCCACGAGGGCCCCTACGAGGACCTCGATGCCTTCCTGAACCGCGCCGACGAGCTCGCGCACTCGTTGCTGGAGCAGGGCATTTCGGCCATGAAGATCTGGCCGTTCGACTTCGCGGCCGAGCGCTGGGGCGGGCTCTACATCTCCCCCGAGGAGCTCGAGACGGCGATGGCGCCGTTCCGCAAGATCAGGAAGGCGGTCGGCTCGAAGATGGACATCATGGTCGAGTTCCATTCCCTGTGGAACGTGCCGACCGCCAAGCGGATCTTCGCCGCCCTCAAGGAGATCGAGCCCTTCTGGTTCGAAGATCCCATCAAGATGAACGATTTCGAAACCTTGGCCGACCTCGCCGCCAGCACCCGCGTGCCGATCACCGCCTCCGAGACGGTCGCGACCCGGCCACTCTTCCGCCAGATGATGGCGCAGCGCGCGGTGGGTGTCGTGATGCTCGACATCGCTTGGTGCGGTGGCCTCTCCGAGGCCAAGAAGATCGCCACGATGGCCGAAGCCCACCAGCTCCCCGTGGCCCCGCACGACTGCACCGGGCCCGTCGTCTTCGTGGCCTCCTGCCACCTCTCCTTGAACGCCCCGAACGCGCTCGTGCAGGAGAGCGTGCGCGCCTTCTACACCGGCTGGTACAAGGAGCTCGTGACCGACCTGCCGCGCATCGAGCAGGGCTGGATCCACCCCATGGACGGCCCGGGCCTCGGCACCCGGCTCCTGCCCGACATCTCCCGCCGGCCCAACGCCACGATCGTGACGAGCCGCCTCTGAGCGGGGAGGTCGAACCGTGGCGAGCGAAGGGCAGCGGTCGGGCGGGAGCGAGCCGCGCCCGCGCGGCCTGCCGCCCCTTCTGCTCCTCCTCCTCTATCTGGGTCTGGCCTTCGCCCCGCTCGTGATCGCGGCGTTGCGCGGTGGTCCGCCCCGGCCCTGGCGCGACGAGCTCGCGAGCGGCCTCGCCCTCGTGGGCTTCGTCGTCCTCTACCTCGAATTCCTCCTCTCCGGTCGCTTTCGGGTGATCTCGGGGCGGATCGGCATCGACAGGACGATGGCCGCGCACCAATTGCTCGCGCGCACCGCCCTCCTCTTCCTGCTCGTCCACCCTTTCCTCTACACGGCCGGGCTCCAGCCCTTCCCGATTCCTTCGGACGTGACCGGGCAGACGAGCTTGGGGCTCACCGGTCCCTCGATCCTCTCGGCTGTGGCGGCCTGGGTCCTGCTCGCCCTCCTCGTGATCACGGCGATCGGCCGCGACCAGCTCCCCTTCCCCTACGAGGTCTGGCGGGCGAGCCACGGCCTCGGGGCGCTGCTCGTCGCCGGGCTCGCGACGCATCACGCGCTCGAAGCCGGCCGCTAAAGCGCCGATCCCTGGCTCGCGGGGCTCTGGTTCCTGCTCCCGGCGCTCGCCCTCCTCACGCTCCTCGACGTCTACCTCGGCCGGCCCTTGCGCCAGCTCGCCCACCCCTGGCGGATCAAAGCCATGGAGCGGATCGCCGATCGGACCCGTCGGTGCGGCTCGTCGACGAACGGCCCGGCGCTTTCCGCTTCCGCGCCGGCCAGTTCGCCTGGTTCACCCTCGACCGCAGCCCCTTCTCGGTCGTGGAGCATCCCTTCTCGATCGCCTCCGCCCCGGCCGACCTCCCGAACCTCGAGCTCGTCATCAAGGAAGCGGGTGACTTCACGAGCCGGCTCGACCGGCTGCGGGTGGGCGGCCGAGCCCATCTCGACGGCCCGCACGGCAACTTCACCCTCGAGGGGCGGACGGCCGACGGGCTCGTCGTGATCGCGGGTGGGGTCGGCATCGCACCGATGTTCTCGCTCCTGCGCCAAGCCGCGGCCGAGCGCGACCCGCGACCCTGGCTCCTCCTCTACGGCAACCGGCACGCCGGCCAGATCGTCCACGGCGCGGAGCTCGACTCCTTGCACGGCCGGCTCGACTTCGAGGTCGTCCACCTCTTGGGCGAGCCACCTCCCGGCTGGGCGGGCGAGGTCGGCCAGTTCGACCGCGCGTTCCTCGCCCGCCACGTCCGGCTGCCGCAGATGGCCGGCCGGCTCTTCTTCGTCTGCGGCCCGCCCGCCATGATCGACACGGTCGAGCGCGCGCTCGTCGAGCTCGGCGTGCCGCTCGGGCGGATCGTGGCCGAACGCTTCCGCTACGATTGGGCCTGCGGCGCGGGAGGAACCGAACCGTGCACGATCACCGCCTGCTCCTCGCCTACCGCGGCCTCACGCTCCTCTTGTTCGCGGCCACACTCGCCTTCGCCTTCCGTCCGCCGCTGCCGTGAGCCCGGGCCCTCAGCCTTCCTTCCGCTCGAGGGCCGCCAGAAGGGCCCGGGTCGCGGCGCGCAACGGTTCGCGGTGTGCCTCGTCGAGCGGCGGCCGGCCGGCGATCGCCGCGGCGATGTCGGCCAGGACCTCGGCGAAGAGGTGATGGTGGAGGTGGATCTCGGCCCGCCGCTTGTCCTCGCCCGTGCGCGCGAGCCGGATCGTCACGCCCGCCTCGTCGGCCGTCGCCTCGAGCGAGGACGCCCGACCGAAGCTCCCCATGTAGGCTTTGTCCGGGAAGTCGATGGCGACCTCGGCGCGGTCGGTGATCGGCTTCAAGGTCATGCCGGCGACTCCCGGTTGCGGGCCCGCGGGCGATGAGAGAGCAGCGGGCCGCCCCCGACAAGCCCGGAGCGGCGAGCGCTCCCCCGCGCCCCCTGCGCTGGCCGGGCTCGCCGGCCGAGGCGCGCGCCGAACAGCTCCGCCTCGCCCCCTGCGTCGTCCGCGAGGATCGGCTCGGAGCCGTGCACTTCGTGGCCGGCCTCGACGTCCATTACGATCCGGCCCGCCGTCTCGCCTTCGCCGCCGCCGTGCTCGTGGACGCTGCGAGCCTCGAGCTCCGCTGCTCGGCCGTCGCCGGCGTACCCCTCTCCTTCCCCTACGTGCCGGGGCTCCTCTCCTTCCGCGAGGCACCCGCCGGGCTCGCCGCCCTCTCCCTTCTCGACCCACGGCCCGACCTCCTCCTCGTCGACGGGCAGGGCCTCGCCCATCCGCGTCGCTTCGGCCTCGCTTGCCACGTGGGTCTGTTGGCCGATCTGCCGACCATCGGGGTCGCCAAATCACGGCTCCTGGGCGAGCACGACGACCCCCCGCGCGAGGCCGGGAGCTGGGTCCCGCTCGAGGATCGGGGCGAGATCGTCGGGGCGGTCGTCCGCACCCGGACCGCCGTGCGGCCCCTGTTCGTTTCGATCGGCCACCGGGTGAGCCTCGCGACCGCCGTTCGCTGGACGCTCCGCCTCTGCGCCGGGCGCCGGCTGCCCGAGCCCACCCGGCTCGCCGACCGGCTCTCGCGCTGTCACCCGGACCCGGCCGAAGCGGCCGCCGCGGCCCCGCCCCCGCCCGCTTCCCGCTCGCGCCAGTAACGCAAACAGTCGCGCTCGCGGCCGCGCACCACCCGCCGCCCGGCCGAGGGCCCGCGCTGCTCGCTCACGATCGTGCGCTGGCCGCTCACCGCATCGTCCTTCTCGAAATAGATCACGACCCAATCGCCGATCCGGCCGAGCTCGTGGGCGCGCGCCGTGTTCGAGAAGAGGGCCGTGAAGGACCAGGGCCCGCGCCGGGTGTGCAGGACCGGGAGCCACGCTTCGCCTTTCGGGTTGAAGCGGCGGGGCGCGATCTTGGGCAGATCCTCGGCGGTCGCCCGCCGCCGATATTCCTCGTCGACGTCCAAGAGCACTGCGACGTCGGGCTCCTCGGCGGGCGGGCCGCGCCGCCAGGGCCGAGCACGGGTCAAGATCTCGGCCAGACTCGCGCGGATCTGCGCCGCCCGCCGCGGGCCGAGACCCGGCACCGAGAGCAAGCGGCCGTCGTGCGCGGCGAGCTCCAGATCTTCGAGCGTGTCGACGTGGAGATGGTCGTGGATCCGCCGGGCGAGCTCGGGGCCGATCCCGGGCACGCTCGCGAAGAGCGCTTCCGGGGCCACGGCCCCTTCGAGCCGCTCGAGCTGCGCCCAGCGGCCCGTCGTGATCATCTCGACGATCGCGCGCGCGAGCGAGGATCCGACCCCCGGCAGTTCCTCGAGCGCGCGCGTGCCCCCTTCGCGCCAGATCTCCTCGACCGAGCGGTCGAGCCCGGCGACCGTCTCGGCGGCCCGCCGGTAAGCGCGCACCCGGAACGGGTTCTCGCCCTGCGCTTCCAAGAGGTCGGCCGCCCGCCGTAGCCGTTCGGCGATCTTCTGGTCGAGGGCTCCGGCCATCGTCGAGCAGACCTCCTTCCCGCTCCCCGTCTTGCCAAGGCCGGGCCCCCGCCTTAGCCCCGCCCGAGGGCCGGGATCGGGAGGCGGCGATGCGCATCTTCGTGGCCGCGGTCGGGACCGAGACCGACAGCTTCTCGCCGATCCCGACCGGCATCGCGAGCTTCCGCGAATATCTCTGGTTCGAGCCCGGAACGCACCCCGAGGAGGCACGCTTCTTCACGGGGCCCCTGGTCGCCGCGCGCGAGCGGGCGCGCGCCGAAGGCCACGGGCTGATCGAGGGTCTGCAGGCCTTCGCCGCCCCGGCCGGCCTCACGAGCGCCGCCGCCTGGCGGGAGCTGCGCGGTCGGGTCCTGGCCGAGCTCGAGGCGGCGCTTCCCGTCGACATCGTGCTCTTGAGCCTGCACGGCGCGATGATCGCCGAGGGCTGCGAGGACTGCGAGGGCGATCTCCTGCGCGCGGTGCGCGCACGGGTGGGCCCGGCGGTGGTGATCGGCGCCGAGCTCGACCCGCATTGCCACCTGACGCAGGGGATGCTGGAGGCCGCCGACCTCCTCGTCCTCTACAAAGAATATCCGCACACCGACACGCTCGAGCGCGCCCGCGAGCTCGTCGACCTCGCCCTCCGTGCGGCCCGCGGCGAGATCCGTCCCGTCAGCGCCGTCGCCGACTGTCGGATGATCGCACTCTTCCACACCCCGCGCGAGCCGGTCCGGAGCTTCGTCGACCGGATGAAGGCGCTCGAGGGTCGAGACGGAATCCTCTCGGTCTCGCTCGCCCACGGTTTCCCCTGGGGCGACGTGCCGGATCTGGGCGCCAGGGTGCTGGTCGTGGCCGACGGGGATCGGGCGCGGGCGCAGGCACTGGCCGACCGCCTCGCCCGCGAGGTCCGGTCGATGCGCGGCAACACGACCGCGCCCGTGCTCGGCCTCGAGGAGGGGTTGGATCGGGCGCTCGCCGCGCCACGGGGCCCCGTGGTCCTCGCCGACACGGCCGACAATGCCGGTGGCGGGGCACCCTCGGACAGCACCTTCGTCCTGGCGCGGCTGCTCGAGCGCCGGGTCGAGCGCGCCTGCCTCGGCCCCTTGTGGGACCCGGTCGCGGTCCGCCTCTGCCATCTGGCGGGCCCCGGCGCGCGCCTTCCCTTGCGGATCGGCGGCAAGGTCGGGCCGATCTCCGGCCCGCCGCTCGACGTCGAAGCCGAGGTCCTGGCGGTGGCCGAAGGTGCGCGCCAGCGCTTCGGTCCGGGCTGGACCCAGCTCGGCGACGTGGCCGCCATCCGGGTGGGCGGGGTCGAGGTGCTCCTGAACGCCACGCGCACCCAGGCCTTCGATCCCGCGCTCTTCACCGACCACGGCATCGGGCTGGCCGACAAGAAGCTCGTGGTGGTCAAGTCGATGCAGCACTTCCACGCCGGTTTCGCGCCGGTCGCGGCCGAGGTGCTCTGGGTCAACGGCCCGGGCGCCCTCTCGCAGGATTTCGCACGGCTACCCTACCGCCGCGTCCGCCGGCCGATCTGGCCTCTGGACCCGCCCGAGCTCGCTTTCGCCGATCCGATCGGAGGAGGAGATCCGTGAGCGACCTCGTGCCGCTGCCGCCCGCGACCGTCCACAAGCCTGCCGTCTCGGGCCGCTACGGACTCGTCGCCGCCCAGAGCCTGCTCGCGGTGCGCGCCGGCGTCGAGATCCTGGAGGCCGGCGGCAACGCGGTCGACGCGGCGATCGCCACGGGCCTCGCACTCGGCGTGGTCGAGCCCTGGATGAGCGGCCTCGGCGGCGGTGGCACCATGCTCGTCTGGCTCGCCCGCGAAGGCCGCGGCCACGCGATCGACATGGGCATGGTCGCCCCGCGCCGCCTCGATCCCGCCGACTATCCGCTGACCGGCCGGCCGGGCGGCGATCTCTTCGGCTGGCCCGAGGTCGAGGGGAACCGAAACCTCGAGGGCCCGCTGTCGGTCTGTTCGCCCACCTGGCTCGCCGGCATCGAGCTCGCGCGTTCCCACTTCGGCACGCTGCCCTTCGCCGAGCTGATCCGCCCGGCGATCGCCCTCGCCCGCGAAGGCCTCGCGGTCGACGGCTACGCCATGACCATGATCGCCTCGGCAGCCACGGCCCTCGCCCGGCATCCCGTCGCCGCGGCCCAATTCCTCCCGGGCGGCCAGCCGCCCGCACCGGCCTGGACGGGCGAGCCCGCCCGCCTCGCGCTGCCGGCGCTCGCCACCACCCTCGAGCGGCTCGCGGCGGAGGGGCCGGAAAGCTTCTATCGGGGCGGCATCGCGGCCGATCTCGCCCGCGATCTCGCCGAGGCAGGCTGCCGACTGGCTGCCGAGGACCTCGCCGCCGCCCGGGCGACCGTCCGCGAGCCGCTCGCCGTGACCTATCGCGGTGCCCGGGTGCTCGCGATGCCCGGGCTCTTCGCCGGTGCCACGCTCGCCCGCGCCCTCGAGCTCCTGGCCGAAGGCCCGCTCGGTGGCGCGCAGCCCGACGCCGCTGCCTACCGCGCCCATGCCCGTGCTCTCCGAACGGCCCAGGCGGAGCGGCTCGCGACCATGGGCGACAGCGGCCCCGCCCCGTCCTGCACGAGCCATCTCTGCGTCCTCGACCGCGAGGGCAACCTCGTGGCCCTCACCCAGACGCTCCTCTCGCTGTTCGGCTCGAAGGTCCTTCTGCCGCGCACCGGTATCCTCCTGAACAACGGGGTCATGTGGTTCGACCCCCGGCCCGGCCGGCCGAACGCCCTCGGCCCCGGCAAGCGCCCGCTCGCCAACATGTGCCCGGTGATCGCGCTCGCCGAGGATCGGCGGATCGCGCTCGGTGCCTCGGGCGGCAGGCGCATCCTGCCCGCGGTGCTCCAACTCCTCTCCTTCCTCCTCGATCATCGCATGGACCTGGAGACCGCCTTCCACACCCTGCGGATCGACACGGCCGAGGCCGAGCGGATCACGCTGGATGCCCGGCTCGGCCCCGAGGTCGCGCGCGCGCTCGAGGAGCTCGCTCCCGTGCGGTCGGCGCAACCGGTCGTCTATCCCTTGACCTTCGCCTGCCCGACCGCGGTCCTGCACGAGCCCGCGACGGGCCGTGGCCAGGGTGCCGCCGAGCCGGTCCAGCCCTGGGCAGGGGCGCTCGCCGCCGGCCCGGCGCGCGGTTGAGGTGGCCCGCCCCCACCACCCGCCATCCACTCCACGTGCCGCTCCCGCATGAGCACCCTCCGCCCGTCCACCCGCTCCGTTCTGCGCCGCAAAGGTTGACAAAGGGTTGACGGGTGACCGCTCGAGCCGCGATCGCGGAAGGTATGTCTTCCTTCCAACGGCAACTCGTGGCGTCGTCGCGTGGCGATCCTGCCGGACACACTCCAGGTCTCCGACGCAGGTCCTATCCCCTCGGCCGAGGCGGCGTCCGCCCCCGCCGAGCCGACAGCGCTCCGGCGGCTCGTGGATCCGTTCGGCCGGGCGGTGAGCAACCCGGCTCAGGCCGCGAGCGCCCCGAACGGAGCGAGGCCCGCGGCGCGCGCCGCGAGCAGGCGGGCGAGCGGGCTCGCCGGCTTGCGCTCGATCCGCTCGGCCGCGAGCGCGCGCGCCAGGTGGCCCTGACCGGCGCGGATCGCGGCCTCGAGCAGGGTCAGGTCGAGCAGGTCGCGCTGCGCGTGGCTGCCGCCCAACCGATGCGCGATCCCGCGCACCGGCCGCAACAGCCGCACGCAGCCGGCGAAGTCGCCGTCGCCGAACGCCTTGATCGCCCGGCAGACGGCCCAGCCGACCTCGCGGGTGAAGCCGGCATTGTCGTCGTCGGGGGCGAGCGCCGCGCGCTGCGCCTCGAGGATGCGCGCCGCCGCCGCCTCGCGGCCGGTGCCGACGAACGCCATCAGCGCGTGCGCGTCGTTGAAGGCGTAGCGCCCGGCACCGCCGACCTCCTCCCAGCCATCGGCCACCACCCGGAAGCGATCGCCGACCGCATGGCCGCGCAGCAGGAGCCGCCACAGGAGCGCCGAGGCGTCGACCAGATCGAGCACGGTGCGCGAGCGGTGGCCGAAGATCGGCCCGTCGAACAGCCCGAGCACGGCTTCCGTGTCGCCCGCCTCGAGATGGTAGAGGGCGAGGTGCCACCAGTTGTGCACGGCGAAGAAGCTGCCCTGCGACCAGAGCTCGGGCGTCGTGCCGAGCCAGCGCGCCCCCTCGGCGTGCCGGCCTTGGGTCTCGAGGACGTGCGCGACCGCGTGCCAGGCCCAGCCGTCGCGCGGCTCGAGCTCGACCGCGCGCCGCCCCTCGGCCTCGGCACGAACGAGCTCGCCGGTCTCCTCGCGGCCGAAGGCGTGCATGCCGAGCACCGCGTGGAAGCCCGGCATGCCGGCCGACCAGGCGGGCAGCGCCCGGGCGATCCGATCGCGCAGCATGCGCGCGTCGCCGGTGAAGAAGTCGACCTGATGGCCCGCCTGGAGCGCCAGCACGTCGGTCGGGTAGGCGATCGTGATGTCCTCGAGGACCTGCCCGGCGGCGCGCCAGCGGCCCTCGGCCAGGAGGCGCACGGCCTTCAGGTGCGCGCGCTCGCGCGCGGTGGGCTGCAGCCCGGCGAGGGCCGCGAGGCAGTCCCGCGCCACCGCCGGGCCGGACGGCTCGGTGCCGAGCAGGTACAGCCAAGCCTTGAGCAGCTGGCCCATGACGAACCCCGGATTGTCGGCGAGCGCGCGCTCGATGGTGGCGACCGGATCGCCCACATAGCACTGCAGCTCACCCAGGGCCTGCTCGAACAGCAGGCGGTCCTCGGGCCTGGCACCGCTCAGCACCAGGCCCAGGCTGTCCTCGATCGTCATCGTCCATCCCCCCACGCCGCGCGGGCCGGCGCCCTCGGGTGGCGCCGCGACCCCGACGCCGCGAGGCTCGCCGCGGACGGTTTCGGCGCGAGCGCGTCCCGGGCTGCGCCGTGTTTCGGTCGTGGCGTCGCACCGCGCTGCGCCCGGCCGCCGGAGGCGCTGGCTCGTTAAGGGATCCTTGACGATCCTCCGCGGGCGCGGGGCGAGCGGAGGCTGGTCGTGCTCTACTTGGCGCTGGGGCTGGCCGGGCCGGTCCTCAACCTGTATCTCGGCGGGCGCTGGATCGCCGCCACGCTCGGCATGGCCTGCCTGCACGGGCTCGCCCGTGCCAGCGGGCGGCCGGGGGGTCTCCTGGACCTCCTCCCCTCGCCGCTGCCCCTTTGGATCGCCGCGGCCGGGCTCGCCTGGCTGGTCCTCGAGGGGCCCTTCACCCCTTGACCGCGCCTACCAGGAAGCCCCTGGCGATGAAGCGCTGGAGCGCGATCGCGAGGGCCACCACCGGGGCCACCATGAGGACGATCAGCACCGACATGTACCACCATTGCGGGCCGCGCGTGGCGTTCTGCGCCGCCACCAGGATCGGCATGGTCTGGGCGTTCGCGGTCGACAGGAACAGCGCCAGCAGATACTCGTTCCAGGCGAGGATCAGCACCAGGAGGAAGGTCGCGGCGAGGCCGGCGCGCGCCAGCGGCAGGATGATCGTCAGGACGATCCGGAACCGTCCCGCCCCGTCGATCTGCGCGCTCTCCTCGATCTCGTAGGGAATGGTCGCGAAGAAGTCGCGCATCAGCCAGACCACGATCGGCAGGTTGACCGCGGCATAGGTGGTGATCAGGGCGACGTGGGTGTCGAGCAGCCCCACCTTCTGGAACATCATGTAGATCGGCAGCACCGCCACCACCGGCGGCAGGATGCGGTTGGAGATCATCCAGAAGAGGATGTCGTCGTTGCCGAGGTGGCGGCGGAAGCGTCCGCCCACGGCACGCAGCAGGAAGACGAGCAGGACGGCCGCCACGGCGAGCGCGAGCCACCAGGGCACGCCCGCGAGCACGACGGTCGCGACCGTAGCGGCGAGCAGCAGGAGGAACAGGCCGACCGCACCCAGGCTCACCCGGTAGGTGACCCGGGTGAGCGCATAAGCCGCGAGCGAGCCCACGAGCAGGCACAGGAGCGTCGAGACCAGGGCCACCACGACGGAGTTCAGGTACGGGCGCAGCGTGTCGTTGCGCAGGTCGACGAAGATGTACTCCCAGGCATGCAGCGACGGGGTGAAGTCGACGAACGGCAGATAGACCGGCCCATCGTTGACGTGGATCGGAAGCTTGAAGGAGGTGACGAGCAGCCAGTAGAGGGGGAACAGGCAGATCACCGTCCAGAGCGCGAGCGCCGCGTAGGTGAAGCAGGCGCCGAGCGGCGACATGCCGCCCAGCCGCTTGGGCGTCACGAGCCGCCGCCAGAGGCCCCCGCCGGTGCTCATCGCCCACGCGCGCCCTTGGCCAGGAGGTTGACGAAGCTCGTACAGGTCACGACCGCGACGAACAGGAGGATGTAGCCGACCGCGGCCGAGCCGCCGAGATCCTGGGTCCGCCAGGCGATGAAGGCGTGCAGCGTCAGGCTCTCGGTGGCGAAGCCCGGGCCGCCGTTGGTGAGCACGTTGGGCAGGTCGACGATCTTGAAGGCCTCGATCAGGCGGATCAGGACGACGGTGGCGGCCACCGGCGCGATCGCCGGCCAGGTCACCCAACGGAAGACCTGCCAAGGCCCGGCGCCGTCGAGCCAGGCGGCCTCGACCTGATCCTTGGGCTGGGTCTCGAGGGCGGCGAGCAGGACCAGGAACAGGAAGGGCGTCCATTGCCAAGTGTCGCCGATCATCACCACGAGCCGTGCCGCCCAGGGATCGGCGGCCCAGGCGAACTCCTGCAGCCCCAAGGCGTGCCAGATCGGCGCCAGCGGGCCCTTACCGGTGTCCGCCAGCATGCGGAAGCCGTAGGCGATGCCGACCGGGGTGACCATGAGCGGCAGGAAGAAGACCACGCGGAAGAAGCGCCGTCCCTTGACCGGGCGGGCGACCAGCAGGGCGAGACCGAGGCCCAGGAGGAACTGGATCGCGACCCCGCCCACCACGTAGACGAGCGTGGTCACGAGCGAGCCCGGGAATCCGCCGGTCGCGTTGGTCGACAGGAGGAGCGCAAGGAGAGCGAGGAAGAGGAGCCCGGCCAGGGCTCGGCCGAGCAGCCCCACGAGGAGGGCGAGCGGGTCGCGGCCGAGATTGCGCCTGAGGTAGCGAACAATGCCCCAGAGAACGAGGCCCGCGGCCACGAGCCAGAGGCCGGTGGCGAGCGGGCCGAGCGGGGCCATCGTGCCCAGGAGATGGTCCTGCCGGGTGCCGAGCAGCAGTCGCTCGAAGTTGCGCAGGCCCACGAAGCTGAGCGCGAATCCGCCCGGTGCCAGATCGAGACGAGAGAATGCCAGGGTGGCGGAGGCGATGGTCGGGAAGATGGCGAAGGCCAACAGCAGCAGCACCGCCGGCCAGATCATGAGCTGGTCGGCGTGTCGCTCGACCCAGGCCGCCAACGGCCGGGACTCGGGGGGGTGCACGGCGCGCGCGCCGGGTGGCGGGGCCGGGCGGGGTCGCCGCCCGGCTCCCCGGCCTCACTTGGCGCCGATCGTGCCCTTGTAGGCCACGAGCTGCTTGTCGCGGCCGAGCTCGTCGGTGAGCTCCTCCCAGCCCTTCTCGATCGCGCGCATGGCGGCCACCTTGTCGATCTCCCTGGCGAGCAGCCGGGTGAGCGCGGTGTCCAGCACCACCTGCTGGTACTGCTGGTTCTTGGGGATGCGCAGGTCGAGCATCATGTTCGGCGAGGCGAGGCTGGCCTCGATGGCGCCCAGATAGTTCTTGGCCGCGGCCTCGCTCATGCCGGCCTTGAGCCAGAGATCCAGGTTCTTGAACTGGCTGATCCGGTAGGGGTTGAACCCGGTCCGGCCGATGGTCACGTCGACGTTGGCCTGGGCTGGCTGGCTCATGTACGAGATGAAGTCGTAGGCGGCGTCCTTGACCTTGGCCGAAGCCTTCTTGTTGATCCCCCCCGACCAGCCGCCGAAGGCCGCGAAGGGGGCGTGGTTGACGCCGTTGCGGGCGTGCGGGCAGAGGCTCGCGCTGCACGGCTCGAGCTTGCCGGTGTCGCGGTTCAGGACCTCCTTGGAGCCGGGCAGGATCACCGCACCCACCTTGTCGACCACCTTCGAGGTCGTGGTGTCGATCGCGAGCGTGCCGATGTCGCCCCAATCGAGCGTGAGCGCGCAGCGGCCGGTGGTGAACAGTGCGCGGGTGTCGCCGACATCGAGGTTGATCTCGTCGGGCGGCCCGTACTTGGTCGTCTCCAGATAGACGTCGAGAGCCTTGCCGAACGCCTCGTTGTTGTAGAGTGGCTTCATGTTGCGGGTGTCGAAGAAGCCACCCTGACCGGTGCCCTTCGACTGCAGATAGGCACCGGCGATCGAACTGATCATCCAGTATGACTGGGCGTTGCGCTTCTTGGCGATGCAGGAGCCGTAGTCGGGCTGGCCGTCGCCGTTCATGTCCTTGCCGTGCAGGGTCTTGGCGGCGGCGACGTAGTCGTCCCAGGTCTCGGGCGCCTCGAGCCCGGCGGCCTGGAACTGGTCGCTGCGGTAGTAGACCATCTGGAAGTCGCCATCGAGCGTGATCAGATAGGTTCGCCCGCCGAACTGCTGGCTGAACTCGCGGAAGAAGGGGGCGATGTCGTCGACCTGCAGGGCGGCGTCCTTGGCGACCCGGTCGGTCAGGTCCTCGAGCAGGCCGGGGCCGACATAGTCGACCATCCACTGCGGCGCGAAGACCGCGGCGTCGATGGCGTTGGTGCCGGTCGCCCAGTCGGTCAACAGCTTCTGGTAGAGGTCGGAGAACGGCACCGTCACGACGTTGATCTTGGCACCGGTCCCCTTCTCGAAATCGGGGGCGCGGCGCTGCAGGGGCTCGGCGATCTGCGGGCCGGTGAAGGTCATGATGTTGACCGTTACGCCCTCGTGCTTCCGCGCCTGCGCGGCGGCCTCTCCGACCCCGCCGACCAGGGCCAGGGCCGCCGCCCCGGCGAGCAGCACCGACTTACCGCGCATCCTCCTGCCTCCCCTGCTCACGGCAGCGCATGGCTGCCCTGCGCCGGCTCATAGACCGCCGCCGAGGCCGCGCCAAGGGTGGCGACCGCCGCGTCGCGGGCGGAGGCGGCGGGCGGGCGTCGGCCGAGAGGCGGCGACGTCCTTGGAATTTCTCGATCTATAGAGTTCGTGCCGACGTCTCTTTTGGTCTTTACTTGCAGCGGCAAAGGTCTATGCGGGCGTCGTCACCTTGCGCGCCGAAGGATCTGCAGTGATGTCCGAGATGCGACCGATCTCGTTGCCAGGCCGACCCGAGCCGGGCCGGCTCTCCGGGCGGGTCGTGGGCCAGCTGGCGCCCCCCGAGCAGTTCCTGCTCTGGGCGCTGCGCCGGCGGACCAGCGACGGCGGGGCCACCTCGCCGGTGCTCGTGCACGGCTTCCGGCTCGCCTTCGGGCTGGCGCTCCTGGAGCCGGCGCTGGCCGCCTTCACCCGCCTTTGCCGGGGCCTCGAACGCGCCGGGCGGCGCGATCTGGGCCTCCTGCCGCTCACCTGCCCGTGCGTGAGCCTCGACGAGCAGCTCGTGCTCGGGCTGGTCCTGGCACCGGCTCCGAGTGTGACCCGCGCGCTCGCCGGCGCGCTGGTCGATCCTGAGGCCGCCGACGAGCTGGCCGCGGCTGCGGCCGGGCTCGCCGGCCTGCTCGGCCGCGCCGCGCTGGCCGAGGCCGAAGCGGCGGGGACGGTGCATTGAGGCACCCTCCCCGCCGCACCTCCTCAGACCTGCGACTGGGCGAAGTTCTCGAGGCCGACCCGGTCGATCAGCTCGAGCTCGGTGCGGTTGTGGTCCTGATGACCTTCCTCGTCCTCCAGGATCTCGACCAGCAGGTCGCGCGACACGAAGTCCTTGGCCTGCTCGCAGATCGCGATGGCCTTGCGATAGTGATCGATGCCCTCGAGCTCGAGCCGGAGGTCGCACTCGATCACCTCCTTGAGGTTCTCGCCGATGTAGAGCTTGCCCAGATCCTGCAGGTTGGGGAGCCCGCCGAGGAGCAGGATGCGTTGGATGAGCTTGTCGGCGTGCCGCATCTCCTCCACGCTCTCCTCGTACTCGGCCTTGCCGCGCTTGGCGAAGCCCCAGTCCTCGAGCATGCGGGCGTGCAGGAAATACTGGTTGATGGCGGTGAGCTCGCCCTTGAGGGCCTGGTTCAGGGCGGCGAGCACCGCCGGGTCACCCTTCAACGCCTTGGCCATGGAAGACTCCTCTCGATGCTGGTCGGAACGGGACGATCGATGGCCGGCCGGCCACCGCGCGCCGCCGGCGCCCGATCGCCTGGAATTGTTCCAGATCGAAGCGCCAATCGATCACGCGCGTTGATACGACGCGGACAGCAGAACGGTTCTGCGGCGCTTTGTCCTTTGCGTCGAGCGCCTGCCCATCTACAGTCGGCGACGAATCGCGCCGCACGGATCCACAGCGCATGATCGTGTGCGTCTGCAACGCCCTGGGCGAGGCGGCCTGCCGCGAGACGGCCTGCCGCGACGAGTGCCGGACCGTGGGCTGCGTCTACCGTCTGCAGGGTGCCAAGGTCCAGTGCGGCCGCTGCGTGCCACACATGGAGGCTTTGCTCGCGAGCGTGAAGGGAAAGCCGGCCGGCGTGGGTGCGGGTCTCAGCCCACCGGCCCCGGCCGCACCGGAGCGCTGAGCCGCCCGGCCCGGCCGCATTTCAACGACTGAAGTTCAGCCCACCGGCCCCGGCCGCACCGGAGTGCCGATGCCCGCCTCGCGCGGCTCCGAGGGAGCGGGCGCGGCGTGGCCGTTCGCACGCGGCGCCACCGCCTCCGCGCCCTGCGCTTCGACCCGGACGATCACCTCGACCCCGGTGATGGCGTAGCCCGCCGGGGGCTCTGGCAGGCGGGCGAAGGCGATCTCGCGTTCGTCGATGTCGCGCACGAAGCCGGTCCGCTCGTCGTAGAAATGGTGGTGGTCGGAGACCTTGGTGTCGAAGAAGGTCTGCCCGGTGTGCACCACGACGCGACGCAGGAGACCGGCGGCAACGAACTGGTGGAGGGTGTTGTAGACCGTGGCGAGCGAGACGAACAGCCGCCGGCTGCGGGCCTCCTGGTAGAGCTGCTCGGCCGAAACGTGGCGCGGGGGGCCCTCGAACAGGAGCCGGCCGAGCCCGACCCGCGGGCGGGTGGGGCGCAGGCCCGCGGCGCGCAGCTTGGCGATCGTGACGCAGGCGGTGGGCTCGCTGACCATCGCGGTTCCCAGTGTCTCGTCCCACCGGCGGCGATCGGAGCGGATCCGGCCTCGCCCCCGGTTCTCCCTGCCTCTATAGGGCGACCGGCCGGTGGGGGCAATGGTCGGTCGGCCGGTCGACCTGCGGCTTCTTGTGAGCTGTCGCGTTCCGAATTGTAATCATTCCAGCCCGGCCGCAACGATCGGACCAGGCGACGTTGCACGACGGTCGCGGGGACTTCTCCACTATGCTTTCGACAGGTCGAACTTAGACGAGACGTTCGGCCGCTCGCTCGGTCGCTCGAGACGAGTCGTTCACGACCACCGCTTCCGAAGGCGCTCCTTCCACGAGCCATGCGAACAGCCCGTCGAGGAAACGGGTCGTCGCCGGCATGAAGAAGCTGCCGTGGTGATAGACCGGGTCGAGGGTCGTGATCAGCACACGACCGGCTCCTCGCCGTCGTTCCATGAGGATGCAGCCCCGGTCCCGTTGCACGACCAGCGGCCGGTCGCCCGGTCCGCCTTCGAGGTGGCCGTGCACGTGCCAGGTCAAGGCCGCTCGGTCGATCCGGCAGAACAGTGGATGGGACGGTGCCACAATCTCGATCCCGAGATCGGCGCCGGGGCGGAGCCACCACGAAAAGTCGGTCGGGCAGGGCGCGAATCGGACGTCCTCCAGCCAGAGGTCCGGGCGTGTCTCGCCGAGCACGACGAGGAGCCCGCCCCGTTCGACCCATCTCGCCAAAGTCGTGGCGTGCGGGACCAGCCGTCGTGGCGGCGTCCGGCAGGCGACCAACAGAGCCTCGAGGGTCGCGAGTCGGTCCCACGCGATCCCCTCGGGCTCCAGGCGGGTGGCGATCCGATCGGCGTACCGGCCCGCGAAGGTGAACGCGTGATACGAGCTTCCCGCGTCGATCGCGCCGATCCTCCTCACGCCTCCTCCCGTTCCGCCAGACCGAGCCACGCCAAAAGGTTGGGGACGAGACGTGCGGCGCTGTCGGTACCGTCGAGGTCGAACGACCAAAGATCGTTGCCGGCGTGGACGAACAGGAGCCCGCCCGTCGGCAGGGCGAGTTCCCAGTCGACCGCCGCCCGTCCGCCGTCGATCGTCGCGACGATCCGCGCACCCGCGGGAGGTGGGTTCTCGCCGCGACCCCAAAATCCTGCCACGCCGCGCCGGAAAGTGAGGTCGCGCGCGTCCACACCGGCGAACAGCGGGTGGTAGGTGTGGAACCCGACCGCGAGCGCCTCGACCGAGGCCCGGGCGATCGGCTCGAAGGGGCGCAGGACCGGCAGCAGCGGATGAGCGATCTGGCCGCAGATCAGGAGCTTGCCACCGCGTTCGAGCAACGCTTCGAGCTCGACCGATCGCGCGGCGAGCGACCGCTGGTCGGCGTGCTGCGAAATCAGCAGCGAATCGAGGCCGGCCAGCCGCTCCCGATCGAGCGCCTCTTCGTGGACCAGCTCGACCCCGGCGCATGCGAGCCGCTCCGGTAGGGTTTCGAGCCCGGTCAGCGCGACCTTCGCCGTCACGGTCATGTCACGAGCCTCGGGACGAAACAGACCGGACCCGGCGGGCCGTCGCCGAGCCGTTGAACCGGGGTGCCGAAGAGTCCTTCGAGCCGAGCCTCGTCGACGATGGTCGCGGCCGGGCCGAACGACCAGCCCCCCCGCCCCGAGAGCAGGAGCGCGTGACTGGCGAGTGCGAGAAGCGCGCCCGGTTCGTGGGTGGCGACGAGCAACGTCAAGCCCGAGCGCCGGAGTTCACCCAACACGGCGAGCACCCGCGCTTGGTTGGCGAGATCCAGGGCACTCGTGGGCTCGTCGAGCAGCAGGATCGGCGCCTCGGCGAGGAGCGCGCGGGCGATCAACACGAGTTGCGCCTCGCCACCCGAAAGGCGGTCGAACGGTCGGTCGGCCAGCCGGGCGATGCCGAGCCGTTCGAGATGAGCGCGCGCCGCGGCGCGGTCGACCCGCCCGGGCCGGCCGAACCAGCCGAGCCGACGGGCACGCCCCATCACCACCATGTCGAGCACGGTGAAGACGGCCGGTCGACTGCGCTGCGGTACCAGAACCGAATCCGCCGCCCGGCGGGCACGACCGGCGATCGGTCGGCGAATTCCGGCCACCAGTTCGAGAAGGGTGGATTTGCCGCTGCCGTTCGGCCCCAGCAGCAACAGGAGCGCGCCCGCGGGCAAGGTCCACCGCATGTCCTCGAAGAGCGGCCGGGCTGCGCCCGGAGCGCGCCAGGCGAGGTCTTCGACCGTGATCACGCGAGGCTCCCAGCACGGACGCCACGGCGCAAGAGGAGGGCGAAGACCGGGGCGCCGACCAGCGCCGTGAGCATGCCGAGCGGCAGCTCGGCGGCGGTCAGCGTGCGCGCCGCGCAGTCGACGAGGAGAAGGAAGCCCCCTCCCAGCAACGCCGAGGCCGGCAACAGGCGGCCGTGCGTCGGCCCGACCAGGAACCGTGCCAGGTGGGGCACGGCCAGACCGACCCAGCCCACCACCCCGGCCACCGCGACCGTCCCGGCGACGAGCAGCGCCACCGCGGCGAGAACCGCCCATCGGACGGGCTCGATCGGAACACCCAGAGCGGCGGCGTCGGCGTCACCCAGGGACAGGAGGTCGATCCGGAAGGCGAGCAAGAGCAGAAGCCCACCGCCGAGGATGGCCGATGTCGCGCACAGTCCGACCTCGTCGAAACTCGCCGCGGCGACGCTCCCCATGAGCCAGTAGACGATCGCTGCGAGGGTGGATTGCGGATCGGCGAGCCAACTCACGAGGGAGGTGAGGGCTCCCGCGAAGGCACTCACGACCACCCCGGCGAGGACCAGGGTGAGAGGCCGCGCGGCACCGTCGACCCGAGCGAGGCCGTGCACGACGACCACACTCCCGAGGCCGGTCAGGAAGGCCGCGGCCATCACGCCGGCATCGGCCGCACCGAGCAGGATGGCGAGGGCACCGCCGAACGCGGCGCCCGAGGACACACCGACGATCTGCGGGCCAACCAGCGGATTGCGGAGCACCCCTTGGAGGGCGGCCCCGGCCATCCCGAGGCTCGCCCCCACGAGCAAGGCGAGGACCGAGCGCGGCAGCCGGACGAATTCGACGACCCGCGCCTCGATCTCGGTCCAGCGCGGTTCGATCGGAAGCCAACGCGCCAGCAAGATCCCGGCCACGTGATCGGGCGGCACCGCCAACCGACCGATCCCGAGCGAGAGGGCGAGGCAGGCGAGCGGGAACAGGAGGAGGAGGGTCCACAACCACATCGTCCGCCAAGGGTGCGCCGACGGGTCGCCCACCGTCACGCGCGCCGACTCGCCGGAACGGCTCGGACCGAACGGCACCGCGAGCATCGGGGTCATCCATTGAACGGGGCATAGCCGGGCGCGTCGCCCTGGATCGAGAGGCGCAGGATCCGATCGAGCTGCCCCGCCGACGGCGTGCGGCCGTAGAGCCAACCGTAGAGCTCGGCGATCGTCGCCCGCAAATCGACCGTCACCCGTTCGGGGTGCAGGAGGCTGGCGAGCCAGAGCCAGGCGAGCGGGCTCTCCTGGCTCGGCGGGTCCCAGCGATACCCGCCGAGCGGCATCTTGTAGACCCGACCCGTGCGCGCCGCCCGGGTCGCTCGGAGCACCGGGTGCTGCAGAACGTGCCGGGGCTCCAGTGCTTCTTCGAACCCGTTGAGCAGGATGACGTCGGGGTCCATGACCAGGACCTGCTCGGGCCCCACCGGCTTGAAACCCTGCAGCTCGGCCGCCGCGTTGCGGCCACCCGCGAGGCGGATCACGAAGTCGTTGTAGGTGTCGCGTCCGGCGACTTGCTGACCGGCGAGGAAACGCAAGAAGTAGAGCACCTTCGGCCGCGCCGTCTCGCTCAGGTCGGCATTGGCCGCCGTCAATCGCCCCGCGATCGCCGCGCGCCATTCGAGGAGTCGCTCGGCCCGCTCCCTCTCGCCGGTGGCGATACCCAGCATCGAAATCCAGTCGCGCGCCAGGTCTTCCGTGCCGTAGCGGAGGAGGAGGACGGGCAAACCGACCTCGGTCAACGGGCGGACGATGTCCGGGCCACGATCGCCCCACTGCAGGACGAGATCCGGCCGGCGGGCGAGGATCGCCTCCACGTTCGGCACGAAGCCGTCACCCGCCACGTCGCTCGGGATCGCCCGCGCCGCCGGGAAGAACTCGCCCAGCACACCCTCGAGGATCGCGGTCTTGGCGAGGTGGTTCATCGCCGCGAGGCGTTCGGTCCCTCCGCTCACGGCGACGAGCATCGAGGCCGAGGGTATCGGGATGGCGACCACTCTACGGACCGGAGCGTCGAGCGCCACCTTCCCTCCGGTTTGATCGACGATCTCGACGGGTTCCGCGCCAGCAGTGGCAGCGGTCGCCAAAACCGACGTCAGGACGAACGCCGGTATCCATCGCATCGCGTTTGCCTCTGGTTTTTCGCTCACGGAATTCCGATACCTCCGAGATTTCGTCGGTGTCAACGTGAAACAGGCGCTCGTTTTTTCTTTTATATCGCTATCAAGAATACTTCGATGCGATCGGAGGGTGCTCGGGCCCCTCCACCTCGGCCGGGCGTTCCCCGCGACCCGATGTACCGCTAAGCTCGTCCTGCACCGACCGGAACGGAACGGAAAGCGTGCGATGCGCCTCTATCGCGACTTCGAGAGCCAGGAGGAGATCGACCGCGAGTACAATGCCGCGGCGGCGGTCCCGGACGGCGCCGCGATCGTGGCGCGCTGGAGCGAGGCGAGCGCGCGCGTCCGCGCCACCCTGCCCTGCCGGCTCGGCCTCGCCTACGGCCCGACCCGGGCCGAGTATCTCGACTTCTTCCCGGCCGGCCCCGGCGCACCGCTCCACCTCTTCCTCCACGGCGGCTACTGGCGGCGCTTCTCGGCCCGCGAGTTCTCGTTCCTCGCCGAGCCGCTGGTCCGTGCCGGGGTGGCCGTGGCGGTGGTCAACTACGCGCTCTGCCCCGAGGTCACGATCGACGAGATCACCCGCCAGGCACGGGCCGCCACCGCCTGGGCCCACCGCCGGGCGGCGGCGCTCGGCTGCGACGGGGAGCGGCTCACCCTCTCCGGCCACTCGGCGGGCGGCCATCTGACCGCCATGGTGGCCTCGACCGACTGGCCCGGCGTCTACGACCTGCCGCCCGACACGGTGAAGGCCGGCCTGCCGGTGAGCGGACTGTTCGACCTGGCGCCGTTCCCCTGGTCCTACCTGCAGCCCTCCCTCCAGCTCACCGCCGAGCAGGTGGCGCGCAACAGCCCGATCCGCCACCTGCCCGACCGCGGCCCGCCCCTGCTCCTCGCCGTGGGCGGGGCCGAGAGCGCCGAGTTCCGCCGCCAGTCGCGCGACTATCTGGCCGCCTGGCGGGCGCACGGCCTCGCGGGCGAGCTCCTCGAGGTCGAAGGCGCCGACCATTTCAGCGTGCTCGACCGCTTGGCCGACCCGGCGAGCCGGGCCTTCGCGCGGCTCCTTCGGCTGGCGCGCGAGCCGGCCCGCGCGCTCTCGGACGGTTGAGCGGCGACGCTCCTGACAGGCCGGCCCGGCGGCGCTAGGCTCGGCCGACGGCCGCACGGCCACGCCGCCGGATCGTGGCGAGGATGACCGAGCATCGCGCTGCACCGCAGCATGTCCCGAACGATCCCCAGGATTTCTCTCCTGGGGACGGTGGCGCGCTTGCTGCACCGCAGCATGGGCTGGCGGTCACCTTCGTCGCGGATCTGGTGTGCCCCTGGTGCCGGCTCGCCCTGCACACGCTCCTGCCCGTGGCGGCCCGGCTGGGCTGCGGGCTGCGCTGGCATCCCTTCCTGCTCAATCCCGGCCTGCCCCCGGAAGGCGTGCCGCGCGGCCTCTACCTCGAGCGCAAGTTCGGCTCCGCCGAGGCGGCCGCGGCGGTGCTCCGCCGGGTGGCGCGACGCGGCCGCCTGCAGGGGCTGGACTTCGACTTCGCGCGGATCGCCCGCCAGCCCGACACCGTGCCGGCGCACGCCCTTCTGCTCGAGGCCGAGCGGGCGGGCCGGCTGGCCCCGCTCGCCCTGGCCCTCTTCGAGCACTTCTTCGAACGGGGTGCCGATCTCTCCGACCGCGCGTTCCTGGCCGAACTGGCCGGCTCGGTCGGGCTCGGCCCGGAGGTGGTCCGGGCGGCGCTCTCACCCGACCGCCACGCGGCGGTGCGCGCCGCCCATCGCCGCGCCGTGGCGCGCGAGATCGACGGCGTGCCGGCCTTCCTCCTGCCGGGCGTGGGGATCCTCGCCGGCGCCCAGCCGGAGGAGGCGCTCGGCGCCTTCCTCGAGCTCGGTCTGGTGACCGCCGCGCTCGATGCGGACGCGGCTCAGGGTCGCCAGGGCTCGTAGTCGCCCGTGGCGGGGGCACGCCTGCCACCGCGCGCCTCGTGGCCGGGCGGCAGATGCGCCGCCGCGGTGCCGGTCGGGTTCGCTTGGTGCGGCTGCTCCCAGCGCTTGACCGGCAGCGGACGGCGGCTCGGCGGCTCGTCGAGATTGTGGTGCAGCCAGGCGTTCCAGCCGGGCGGCACGCTCGACGGCTCGATCTCGCCGCTGCCGGCATAGACCACCCAGCGGCGCTCGCCCGCGCCGTCGCGACAGCGATAGTAGCGGTTGCCGGCCTCGTCCTCGCCGACCAGCTCGCCCCGTCGCCGCGTCCAGAGATGCGTGCCGAGGCGGTTGTCCCGGAGCCAGTCGAGCACCCGTCCCTCCACGTCCACAGCCCGTGCCCGAGGATGGCCGAGCGAGCCCGAGCTGTCCACGGGACGCTCCGCCGCGCCGGCCGGTCGGGACGAGCTGGGGACAAGTCGCGACCCTGAGAGCGCACTGAGACCCACCCACCGCGCGGAGCTTACCCACACCCTGTGGACTACGGCGGCGGACGGGCGGCGCGGCCGATTGAGACTCGCTTGAGAGTGATGTCAGGGCCGACGGCGCCGCGCCGTCCCCGTCGCTTCGGTCGATGCACTCCGGTCCCGAGCGGGGCGTGGCGGCCCGGCAACGGGCGGCCGCGGCGACCGCCGGACGTCCCGACTTCCGGGGTGACCGTCAATATTTTGGGTTGCCGGCCGACCCCGATCCCTATATGTTGTTCATGTCGGGAGGGCGACGGGGCGCTGGAGCGACGCAGGATCGCGGTTGCGCGGGCGACCGAGCTGGTCTAAACTATTCGTTGAGATCAGGCGTCCTGAGGCACCGCCCGATCGGTTTTCGCCGGGACTTCGGTCCCAGCGTTGCCCGAAGCCGACGGGGTTGACGAACGTACCCAGAACATTTACGGAAACTGGGTTGGAGGAGGATCACGGTGGCGCTGAGGATCGCGCGACGGTTCACGAGGGAGGGGGCCTCGCCCTACGCGGGGATCGCCTTCCGCACGGCTTCGAGCGAGATCCGCAATCCGGACGGCTCGGTCGTGTTCCGCGCCGACGAGATCGAGGTGCCGGCGACCTGGTCGCAGGTCGCGGTCGACGTGCTCGCCCAGAAGTATTTCCGCAAGGCCGGCGTGCCGAAGGCGACCCGGCCGCTGCGCGAGAAGGGCGTGCCCGCCTGGCTCGCCCGCCGGGTGCCCGACGAGGCCGCCCTGGCCCCCCTCCCCGAGAGCGAGCGGAGCGGCGCCGAGACCAGCGCCCGCCAGGTCTTCGACCGGCTCGCCGGCGCCTGGACCTGGTGGGGCTTCAGGGGCGGCTACTTCGCCGGCCCGGGCGACGCCCGCGCCTTCATGGACGAGCTGCGCTACATGCTCGCGGCGCAGATGGCGGCACCCAACTCGCCGCAATGGTTCAACACCGGCCTCAACTGGGCCTACGGCATCGACGGCCCCTCGCAGGGCCACTGGTTCGTCGACGAGCGGACCGGCACGGTCGAGGCCTCGACCACCGCCTACGAGCGGCCGCAGCCGCACGCCTGCTTCATCCAGGGCATCCGCGACGATCTCGTCAACGACGGCGGGATCATGGACCTCTGGGTGCGCGAGGCGCGGCTCTTCAAGTACGGCTCGGGCACCGGCACCAACTTCTCGGCGCTCCGCGCCGAGGGCGAGCGGCTCTCGGGCGGCGGGCGCAGCTCCGGCCTCATGAGCTTCCTCAAGATCGGCGACCGCGCCGCCGGCGCCATCAAGTCGGGTGGCACCACCCGCCGCGCCGCCAAGATGGTGATCGTCGACGTCGACCACCCCGACATCGAGCAGTTCATCGACTGGAAGGTGGTCGAGGAGCAGAAGGTGGCGGCCCTGGTCGCCGGCTCGAAGCTCCTGAAGAAGCACGTCGATGCGATCCTGGCGGCGTGCCGCGAGGCGACCGTGCCGGTGGCCGACCGGTTGGATCCGGCGCGCAATCCGGCGCTCGCCCGGGCGGTCCGCGAGGCACGCCGCGCCTTCCTGCCGGAGGGCTCGATCCAGCAGGCGATCGGCTGGGCGGCGCAGGGCTTCACCGAGCTCGAGGTCCGCACCTTCGACACGGACTGGGACGGCGAGGCCTACCTCACCGTGTCCGGCCAGAACTCGAACAATTCGGTCAGGGTGCCCGACGCCTTCCTCGAGGCGGTGCGCAACGATGCCGACTGGCCCCTGACCCGGCGGACCGACGGCAAGGTGGCGCGGACCGTCAAGGCGCGCGAGCTCTGGCAGAAGATCGCGCGTGCCGCCTGGGCGAGCGCCGATCCGGGCATCCAGTACGACAGCACGATCAACGACTGGCACACCTGCCCGGCCTCGGGGCGCATCAACGCCTCGAACCCGTGCTCGGAGTACATGTTCCTCGACGACACGGCCTGCAACCTGGCCTCACTCAACCTGATGGCCTTCCGTCGCGAGGACGGCTCCTTCGCGGTCGAGGACTTCCTGCACGCGGTCCGGCTCTGGACCATCGTCCTCGAGATCTCGGTGGCGATGGCGCAGTTCCCCTCGCGCGAGATCGCCGAACGCTCCTGGCGGTTCCGCACGCTCGGCCTCGGCTACGCCAATCTGGGCGGGCTCTTGATGTCGCTGGCCCTGCCCTACGACAGCCGCGAGGGTCGGGCCACCTGCGCCGCGATCACCGCGCTCATGACCGGCGAGGCCTACCGCGTCTCCGCCGAGATGGCCGAGGCGCTCGGGCCGTTCCCGGGCTTCGCCGAGAATCGCGAGCACGTGCTGCGCGTGCTGCGCAACCATCGCCGGGCCGCGCACGGCACGCGCGACGGCTACGAGGGCGTGCACACCCTCCCCGTCCCGCTCGATGCCGAGGCCTGCCGCGACCGGGCGCTCGTCGAGGCCGCCCGGCGCGCCTGGGACGAGGCGGTCGCCGCCGCCGACCGCTTCGGGGTCCGCAACGCCCAGGTCTCGGTGATCGCGCCGACCGGCACGATCGGGCTCGTGATGGACTGCGACACCACCGGGATCGAGCCCGACTTCGCCCTGGTCAAGTTCAAGAAGCTCGCCGGCGGCGGCTACTTCAAGATCATCAACCGGATGGTGCCGAAGGCGCTGCGCACCCTCGGCTACGACGACCGCCGGATCGAGGCGATCACCGCCTACGCGGTCGGCCGCGGGACCCTCGACGGGGCGCCCGGAATCGACCACGCGGCGCTGCGCGCGAAGGGCTTCACCGAGGAGGCGCTGCGCCGGCTCGAGGCGGCGCTGCCGACCGCCTTCGACATCCGCTACGCCTTCAACCGCTTCGTGCTCGGCGAGGAGTTCTGCCGCGAACGGCTCGGGCTGAGCGAGGCCGAGCTCGCCGATCCGAAGCTCAACCTGCTCGAGCGGCTGGGCTTCACGCGCGAGCAGATCGAGACCGCGAACGCCTGGTGCTGCGGCACCATGACGGTCGAGGGCGCGCCGCACCTGAAGGAGGCGCATCTTCCGGTCTTCGACTGTGCCAACCCGTGCGGGCGGATCGGCCGGCGGTTCCTGTCGACCCGTGCCCACATCCTCATGATGGCGGCCGCCCAGCCGTTCATCAGCGGCGCCATCTCGAAGACCATCAACATGCCGGCCAGGGCCACGGTCGAGGACTGCGCCGAGGCCTACCTCGAGGGCTGGCGGCTCGGCCTCAAGGCCCTCGCCCTCTACCGCGACGGCTCCAAGCTCTCCCAGCCGCTCGCCGCCGTCATGGCCGACGAGACGGTCGAGGAGGAGGAGGAGCCGGCACTGGCGCGGCCGCAGGTGCAGAAGGTCATCGAGGTCGCCGAGCGGGTGGTCGAGCGCTGGATCACCGAACGGCGCAAGCTGCCGAGCCGGCGCAAGGGCTACACCCAGAAGGCCGTGGTCGGCGGCCACAAGGTCTACCTGCGCACCGGCGAGTACGAGGACGGCACGCTCGGTGAGATCTTCATCGACATGCACAAGGAAGGTGCCGCCTTCCGCTCGCTGATGAACAGCTTCGCCATCGCGATCTCGATCGGCCTGCAGTACGGCGTGCCGCTCGAGGAGTTCGTCGAGGCGTTCGCCTACACGCGCTTCGAGCCGTCGGGCCCGGTGCAGGGCAACGACACCATCAAGATGGCGACCTCGGTCATCGACTACATCTTCCGCGAGCTGGCGGTCTCCTATCTGGGGCGGACCGACCTCGCCAACATCGACCCGAACGAGGTGCGCCACGATTCGATCGGCAAGGGTGCCAAGGAGGGCGATCTCGGCTTCGAGAAGGTCGCCCAGCTCGCCTCGGCCGGCTTCGTGCGCGGCAATCTCCGGTTGCTCGCCGGCGGTGCCGGTGGCGGCCTCGCCGAGGCCCCTGCGGGCGCCTCGGCCAAGCGTCTCGGCCCGACGGGCGGGGGCCAGCCGGCCGAGCCCGCCCGCGGCCTCTCCATCAGCCGCGCCGAGCAGGCGCAGATCGCCCGCCTCAAGGGCTACGAGGGCGATCCGTGCGGTTCGTGCGGCAACTTCACGCTGGTGCGGAACGGCACCTGCCTGAAATGCGACACCTGCGGCTCGACCTCCGGTTGTAGCTGAGGGTGGCGCATCGTCCCGTCGGGCAAGCGGGACGTCTTTCCTTGTATTCTCCTCCAAGACTGGGCCCGGGGGTCACCCCGGGCCCCTTTTCTTTCCGCGCCCGGCGAGCTAGCTCGGCGAGGCCGTCGTCGGGGCGGCACCATAACGGGGAGCTACCGGGCGACAGCGGAGCGGAACATGGCCCTCAAGCGGTTCATCATCGAGCGCGAGATCCCGGGTGCCGGTACCCTCGAGCGCGAACAGCTCCGGGCGGCCGCCGGCCGCTCGAACGAGGTGCTCCGCCAGCTCGGCCCCGACATCCAGTGGGTCGAGAGCTACGTCGCCGCCGACCGCACCTTCTGCGTCTACCTCGCCAAGGACGAGGCGATCATCCGCGAGCACGCCCGCATCAGCGGCTTCCCGGCCACCCGGATCGTCGAAATCGGCAAGACGATCGATCCGACCACCGAGCGCAGCTGAGCGGAGGGCCGGCGGTGACGGCACCGGTCGTCTTCGTCCTCAACGGACCGAACCTCAATCTCCTGGGCAAGCGCCAGCCGGAGATCTACGGCAAGGACACGCTCGCCGACATCGAGGCCGCGTGCCGAGCGCTCGCCGCCGAGCTCGGCCTGGAGCTGGTCTTCCGCCAGTCCAACCACGAGGGCGTGCTCGTCGACTGGATCCAGGAGGCGCGCGAGAAGGCCCAGGGGCTGATCATCAACCCCGCCGGCTTCACCACCACCTCGATCGCCATCCTGGATGCGCTGCTCGCCTGCCCGATCCCCATCCTGGAGGTGCATCTCTCCAACATCCACAGGCGCGAGTCGTTCCGCCAGCACTCCTACGTCTCGCTCGCCGCCACGGGCGTGATCGCCGGCTGCGGCGCGCACGGCTACCTCCTGGCGCTGCGCCATCTGGCGCGGCTCGTCGAGCCGCGGAGCTGAGCCCGTGAGCGGCCCGCCCTCGGCCGCCGGCGAGCGGCCGGTCACCGGGCAGGGCCTCTCCTTCCTCCTGGGCCTGATCGGGGCGGGGATCCAGGCCTCGCGCACCCCCGGCATGCACGAGCTCGAGGGCGATGCGCTCGGGCTGCGCGTGCTCTATCGGCTGATCGACCTGGAACGGCTCGGCCTCGGCCCCGAAGCGCTGCCCGAGCTCATGCTCGCCGCCGAGCGGTTGGGCTTTGCCGGGCTCAACGTCACCCATCCCTGCAAGCAGGCGGTGCTCGCCCACCTGCACGAGGTCGCGCCCGAAGCCGCCGCCCTCGGTGCGGTGAACACCGTGGTCCTGCGCGACGGCAGGCGGGTCGGCCACAACACCGATTCCTTCGGCTTCGCCGAGGCGCTGCGCCGCGGCCTGCCCGGCGCGCCGCTCGACCGCGTGGTGCAGCTCGGTGCGGGTGGCGCCGGGGCGGCGGTCGCGCACGCGCTCCTCGGTCTGGGTGTGGGCCGGCTCCTCCTGCACGACACCGCCCGGGACCGTGCCGAAGCCCTCGCCGCCCGCCTCACCGCGCACGGTGGAGCCGGGCGGATCGCGGTCGCCCCAGACCTCGCCCGCGCCCTCGAAGCCGCCTCGGGGCTCGTCAACACCACACCCGTGGGCATGACGGCCTATCCGGGCCTGCCGCTGCCGAGGGAGCTGCTGCGCGCCGAGCTCTGGGTCGCCGACATCGTCTACTTCCCGCTCGAGACCGAGCTCCTGCGCACCGCCCGGGAGCTCGGCTGCCGGACCCTCGACGGCGGCGGCATGGCGGTCTTCCAGGCGGTGCGCGCCTTCGAGCTCTTCACCGGCCGGGCCCCGGACGCGGCGCGCATGCGTCGCCATTTCGAGCGGCTCGGGACGGTCTGAGCCCTGCCCTGCGCCCGGGTCCGGGCGGCCATCGCCCGGTGCAGCCTTGCCGCCGCCCGACGAGGCGATCAGGATCCCGCCCGCCGCTGCCGGGAGGGACGAGGGTGGAGATACGGACGATCGCGACGGGGCTGCTGTTCCCCGAGGGGCCGGTGGCCCTGCCCGACGGATCCTTCCTCCTGGTCGAGATCGCCCGCCGCACGGTGACCCGTATCGCGCCGGACGGCGCGGTCTCGGTGCTCGCCGAGACCGGCGGTGGGCCGAACGGGCTCGCGATCGGCGCCGACGGTGCCGCCTATGTCTGCAACAATGGCGGCTTCGAGTTCACCCAGGAGCCCGGCCACGGCCTGCGCCCCGCCTGGCAGGCGCACGACTACCTGTTCGGCCGGCTGGAGCGGGTCGATCTCGCGACCGGCCGGGTCGAGGTCGTCACGCGCGGCCTGCCCGACCGGCGGCTCAAGGGCCCGAACGACCTCGTGGTCGACCGCACGGGGGCGATCTGGTTCACCGATCTGGGCAAGCGCCGGCCGCACGATGTCGACTGGGGCGGGGTCTACTGGCTCTCGCCCGACGGCCGCGAGGTCAAGGAGGTCGCCTACCCGGTGCTGACCCCGAACGGGATCGGCCTGTCCCCCGACGAGCGCACCGTCTACGTGGCCGAGACCGAGGGGGCGCGGCTCTGGGCGTTCGACGTCACCGGCCCGGGCGAGGTGCGGAAGCACCCCTACCCCTCGCCGCACGGCGGCCGGCTCGTGCACCAGTCCGGCGGGCGCGAGCTCAAGCGCTTCGACAGCCTGGCCGTCGAGGCCTCGGGCAACGTCTGCGTCGCGACCCTGGCGACCGGCGGCATCAGCGTCATCGCGCCCTCGGGCGAGCTCGTCGAGTTCGTCCCCATGCCCGACCGGATGACGACCAATCTCTGCTTCGGCGGCCCGGACCTGCGCAAGGCCTACGTCACCCTCTCGCTCTCCGGCCGGCTCGTGGAGGTGCCCTGGCCGCGTCCGGGTCTGCCGCTCAACTTCCTGAACCGGAAGCCCTGAGCCGTGCGCACCGCGGCCGAGCCCTGGTCGTTCGCGGGCCGGGTGATGGTGGTGACCGGCGCCGCCCAGGGCGTGGGCGAAGCCACCGCCCGGCTGATGGCGGCACGCGGCGCCGCGGGTCTGGCGCTGCTCGACCGCAACCGCGCCGGGATCGAGGCGCTCGCGGCCGAGCTCGGCGCCACCGGCACGCCCTGCGAGCCGATCCCGGTCGAGCTCGCCGAGGTGGAGGCCTGCCGGGCCGCGATCGACCGGGCGGCGGCGCGCTTCGGCACGCTCTCGGGGCTCGTCAACGCCGCGGCGTCGACCGAGCGCGGCACGATCGACGACACCACCCCGGAGCTGTTCGACCGGATGATCGCGGTCGACGCGCGGGCGCCCTTCTTCCTGATCCAGCGGATCCTGCCCTGGCTCCGGCGGGCCGGTGGCGGGACGATCGTGAACGTGATCTCGCAGACGATCTGGAGCGGGCCCGACTATCTGGCGCCCTACGTCGCGGCCAAGGGCGCGCTCGCCGCCATCACCCGCAACGTCGCGGCCGCGGTGATCAGGGACCGCATCCGCGTGACCGGCCTCAACCTCGGCTGGACGGTGACGCCCTCCGAGCATCTCGTGCAGACCCGCGTGCACGGCCGGCCCGAGAACTGGGTCGAGATCGAGGGCGCGCGCCAGCCGATGGGCCGGCTGTTGGATGCCCGGGACGCGGCGCGGGCGATCTGCTTCCTCGCCTCCGACGAATCGGCGCTCATGACCGGCACGACCGTCGACTTCGACCAGCGCGTCGTGGGCGTGCTCGCCCCCTCCGGCCCCCGCTCGGCGCCTAGTCCTTGAGCTGCTTCTTGAGGTTGCGGGCGGCCCGGTCGCCGAACACCCAGCGCGTCTGGTCGACCGTCGGCCGCTCGTTCCGGTAGCAGACCTCGGTGGCCGGATCGCAGGTGACCTTGCTGCGCGGGCGGATCGTGCCGTCCGGCTCGGTGACCGCGAGTGCCGGCTTGCGGCCGAACTGCTCGCGGGTGTTCCTGTAGTCGGGCTCGCCGCGCCTGGTGCACAGCTCGTCCTCGAGGTCGCAGCGTACCCCTTCCTTGGGGTTGTAGCGGGTATCGGTGCGCCAGTTGCCGCCGATCCGGTCCTCCAGATCCTTGGCGGCGCTCCTGCCGAAGCGATCGCGGGTCAAGGACAGCTCGGGTCCGCCGCGGTCGTAGCAGACCCGTTCCCAGGTGTCGCAACGCACCCCGGGACTCGGCTCGATCCACCGCTCGCCACCGCGGCCGTAGCCCGAGCCGTAGCCGGCGACCGTGCCGTGGCCCGGCCCGAAGCCGCCGTCACCGCCGAGGCACCCGCCGAGCAGGAGCCCGAGCCCACCCACCAAGAGCGCAGACCGAGCGGTCATCGCCGCCCTCCCCCGATCCGAGGCGCATCCCCGGGACGCAAGGTGGCGGCCCGGCGGCCCTTTGCCAAGCGGGAGGCACTCGGCCTTGCGACCGGCTCACGGCCCGGCCAGGGCGCGCTCCAGCAGGTCGAGCGCGCGCGCCCCGTCGGTCGCGGTCGGCAGCTCCACCGGCTCGCCCCGCACCCGCCGCAGAAATCCCTCGAGCAGCGCGCGGTAGCCCTTGTGGTCCTCGTCGGCGGCGGCCGTCAGGTTCGGCTCCCAGACGAGGGTGTCGATCCCGTCGGCGAGCGTCGCCGCCTCGACCCCGGCCTTGAAGGGCGGGTCGCGCAGGTAGCGCACCTCGTGCACGTTGCGCACCTCGATCCGCCGATGGTCGCCCAGCACCTGCCACCACTCGCAGGGCACGCCGCGCGACTGGTGGGTGCCCATGACCAGCGAACCCAGGGCTCCGCCCGCGAAGACGAAGCTCACGTGGAGCGCGAGCTTGCCGGGCGAAAGCTCGTACCTGCGCGCGCTCACCGCCTCGACCTCACCCATCAGATGAGGAACGAGATCGAAATAGTGCACGCAGTGGTGCAGGTAGAAGCCGGAATAGTCCGGATCACCGACGAAATAGCCGGGTGCCGTGACGTAGGCCCCGAGGAAGGAGGCGCGCGGACCGAAGGCCGGATCGTGCAGGAGGTTGCGGGCGGTCCGGTTGGCGGTGGCGAAGCGCTTCATGAAGCCGACCACCACCGGCACCCCTGCCCGCGCCGCGGCTTTGGCGACCCGCCACGCGGAAGCGGCATCGGCGGCCGGCGGCTTCTCGACGAAGACGGGCAGGCCGCGGTCGATCGCCGCGAGCGCGACCTCGGCGTGCACCGCGGGGCCGGCTGCCACCGCCAGCGCGTCGAGGTCCGAGCGGGCGAGGAGCTCGCGCCAGTCGCGGCTGGTCCGCTCGGCCGGGACCGCCCAGCGCTCGGCGGTCCGGGCGAGTCGCTCCGGATCGGTGTCGCAGAGCGCGGCGAGGCGCACCGGCAGGCGGGAGAGCTGCGGCAGCAGCATGGCGTTGGCGTGCACGCCGCAGCCGATCCACCCGAGCCGCAGGCTCATGCGCCGGCCCTCCGCGCGGCTGACGCGAGCACGGTGCGCAGGAAGGCGACGCTCGCCGCGAGTTCGGCCTCGGGCGGCTCGGCGGGCGGCCGCCAGCGGGCGAGCGGCACACCCGGCCGCTCGTCGCTGCGGCGGAAGGGCTCGAGCGTGATCGGCCCCGCATAGCCGATCGCGGCCAGCGCACGCGCGACCTCGAGCCAGTCGACATGGCCCGAGCCCGGGAAGCCGCGATGGTTCTCGTTCGCCTGCAGATGGACCAGCCGCGGGCCGGCGGCGCGGATCGCCTCGGGGATCGAGGCGTCCTCGATGTTGGCGTGGAAGGTGTCGAGCAGGAGGCCGAGGGCCGGATGGTCGACCGCGGCGCACAGCTCGAGCCCGTGCCGGGTGGTGTTGGCGAGGTCGGTCTCGAACCGGTTCAACGGCTCCAGCGCCAGGATCACCCCGTGGTCGGCGGCGATCTCCGCCGCCGCGCGCAGGCCCCGCACCACGCGCTCGACCCGGCGCCCCCGCTCCTCCTCCTCGATCGCCTCGGGTGGCCGCCCGGCGAAGACGAGCGGCGCGCCGTAGAGCGGCCCGCCCACGATCCGCGCGCCGAGCGCGGCCGCGACCTCGACGCAGCGCCGCAGATAGGCGAGGCCGCCGTCCCGTGCCGCCGGGTCCGGGCTCGCCAGATCGCGGCTTCGGTCGACCCGCGCGGCCAGGATCACGGCCAGGCCGGCATCCGCGAGGGCGGCCCGCGTCTCCTCCGGGTCGAGTTCGCCCTCCTCGGGAACCAGGAGCTCCAGATGGTCGCAGCCCGCCGCCCGGATCGCCGGCAGAAGCCGCAGATGCTCGGTCCGGAACGGCCGCGCCCAGAGCATCGAGATGACGCCGATCGGGTTGGCCACGCCGCCCGGCCTCACTCCACCCTGCCGATCCAGGGCAGGTGGCGGTAGCGCTCGGCCCAGTCGATGCCGTAGCCCACGACGAACACGTCCGGGATCTCGAAGCCGACGAAGTCGAGCCGCAGGTCGACCACCCGGCGCGACGGCTTGTCGAGCAGCGCGCAGGTCCAGACCCGCGCGGCGCCGTGCTGCAGGAGCAGCTCGCGCGTGTAGGCGAGGGTCCGCCCGGTGTCCTGGATGTCGTCGACCAGGAGCACGTTCTGCCCGCCGATCGAGCCCGGCATCTGGCCGATCACCTTGACCGCACCGCTGCTCTCGGTGCCGAGGCCGTAGGAGGAGACCTGCAGGAACTCGACCCGCGGCCGCATCCCGGCGCGATCCAGGGCGCGCACGAGGTCGGCGGTGAAGACGAAGGCGCCCTTGAGGAGGCCCACGACCGTGAGCTCGGCCGGCAGGGTCGCCGCCACCGCCCGGCCGAGCTCGTCGACCCGCCGGGCGATCTCCTCGGCGGCGAAGAGGGGCCGGACCTCGGGCGGATCGTTCATTCCCCGGGCTTCGGGAGCTGGAGGCGCAGGTCGGGCCGGGCGGCGGCCGCCGCCTCGAGCGTCTCGAGCACGGGGCCGATCTCGGGATCGGCCGCGATCCGCTCCCGGCCGCCGCGCCAGACGATCTCGATCGGCCCCGGCAGATCGGTCGTGAGCACGTCGTAGAGGGCGTCCAGGTTGCCGCCGAAATGCGCCGGGAAGCCGAGCTCGCGGGCGAGCCGGGCGAGCAGCGCGGCGCGCGTCCGGCTGCGGCCGTCGAGGCGGCAGCGGCGGGCGGGGGCGGTCACGGCGGCACCGCCTTGAAGGTCTCGTAGTGGTCGGTGGTGAGGTAGATCAGCCCGTCGCTCGACCAGACCAGGCGCTTGGGGCCGCGCGAGCCGCAGAAGAAGTCCACATCCGCCTCGAACCATTTGCGGTCGCGCTTCTCGGGCAGCCGGCGCTCGCGGTTGCCGAACCGGCTGCCGCCGAGCGCCCGGCCGCGCGCCACGGTGCACAGATCGACCCCGGGCTCCCAGCCGAGCTTGGCGGCCTCCTGCTTGGTGAGGTAGCGCGCCGGCAGCTTCCTCGTCCGGCGCAGGCTCTCGACCGTCTCGAGGAAGCCCTCGACGTCGACGATCCCCTCGCCGCGCGCGAACAGGCGGATCTCGGCCGGGCCGGCGAACGCGGCGGGCGGCCACAGGAGGAGCACCAGCAGAGCCGCCAGGACGCGCCGCACGAAGCCTCCCCACGCATCGCCCCCCGCACTGATAGCGGCGGCCGCGGCCGGCTCCAAGCCCGACCGGGCGGCGCGAGCCTTGCCGGCTCGGCCTCGCCCGCTAGACTGCCGACCGGGGGGACGTCGGGGCGGCTCGGCCGCCGGCGGGCGAGAGAGGAGAAGGACATGGCTTTCCGCAACTGCTTCCTGGCCGGAGCGGCGCTCCTGGGCCTCGCGGTCGGCGCCGGAGGTGGGCCCGCCGTCGCGGAGACCGTGCTCAAGGCGGTCATGCACTCCGATCTCAAGATCGTCGACCCGATCTGGACCACGGCGTACATCACCCGCAACCATGGGTACAACGTGTACGACACGCTGTTCGCCATGGACGAGAAGGGCGAGATCCGCCCGCAGATGGTCGACAGCTGGAAGGTCAGCGACGACGGCCTGACCTACAGCCTCACGCTGCGCGAGGGGCTCACCTTCCACGACGGCCAGCCGGTCACCGCCGAGGACGCGGTCGCCTCGATCAAGCGCTGGGCCTCGCGCGACACCATGGGTCTGCTCCTTGCCACCTATCTGGAGCGGATCGAGGCCAAGGACGCCAGGACGCTGGAGCTGGTCCTCAAGAAGCCCTACGGGCTCGTGCTGCTGTCGCTCGGCAAGCCGTCCTCGAACGTGCCGTTCGTGATGCCCAAGCGGGTGGCGGAGACGCCCGGCACCGAGCAGATCACGGACTACACCGGCTCGGGCCCGTTCGTGTTCCGCAAGGACCTGTGGAAGCCCGGGGCGATCGCGGTCTACGAGAAGTTCAAGGGCTACAAGCCGCGCTCCGAGCCGCCCTCCTGGGCCGCCGGCGGCAAGGTCGCCAAGGTCGACCGGGTCGAGTGGATCTCGATGCCGGACCACCAGACCGCGGTCAACGCGCTGATCTCGGGCGAGATCGACCTCATGGAGGCGCCGCCGCACGACCTCCTCCCGGTGCTCGAGGCGGAGCAGGGCGTCCAGCTCTTCGACTGGAACACGCTCGGCAACCAGTACATGTTCCGCTTCAACAGCCTGCACCCGCCGTTCGACAACCCGAAGATCCGCTTGGCGGCGCTCAAGGCGTTGAACCAGGAGGACTTCCTCAAGGCGGTGATCGGCGACCCGCGCTACTACAAGACCTGCGCCGCGATGTTCGTGTGCGGCACGACCTTCGCCACCGACAAGGGCGGCGAGGTGATGCTCAAGTCGGACTTCGAGGGCTCGAAGCAGCTCCTGAAGGAGGCCGGTTACGACGGCACAGCGGTGCTGTTGATGCACTCGACCGACCTCGTGGTCCTCGCCAACCTCGCCCCGGTCGCCAAGCAGCTCCTCGAGAAGGGCGGCTTCAAGGTCGAGATGGTGTCGATGGACTGGCAGACCCTGGTCGCCCGCCGGGCCAAGAAGGAGAAGCCGGCCGAGGGCGGCTGGAACGCCTTCATGACCTCCTGGGTGGCGGCCGACATCCTGAACCCGATCAGCACGGCCGGGCTCAACGCGACCGGTGAGAAGGGCTTCTTCGGCTGGTTCGACGACAAGAAGCTGGAGGCGATGAAGCGCGCCTTCGCCGAGGAGACCGACCAGGCCAAGCAGAAGAAGCTCGCCGAGGAGATCCAGGTCTACGTCGCGACCCAGGGCACGACGCACGGCTGGATGGGTCAGTGGTACCAGCCGATGGCGATCCGCAAGGCGATCTCGGGCGTGCTCACCGGCCCCGTGCCCTACATGTGGAACATCGAGAAGAAGGGCTGAGGCCACCCGGGAGACCGCGGCGCGGCCGCGTCGGCTCGCCCGGCGCGGCCGCCTGCGCTAGCATGCCGGGACGGAGGTGAGCGATGGCCGAGGCCGCGCGGACACGGGTCACGGTCGCCGAGTTCCTGGCCTTCGAGGGCGAGCCCGACCGGCGCTACGAGCTGGTCGGCGGCGAGATCGTCCTGATGGCGCCGCCGTCGCGACCGCACGGCCGGCTGACGGCGCGGCTCGGCCATCTGCTGGCGCGGGGCCTGCGCCCGCCCTGCGCACCCGAGGTCGAGTCCGGCATCGTGCTGCCCTGGTCGGCGAACGACTTCTTCGTGGCCGACCTCGCGGTGAGCTGTGCGCCACCGACCACCGACGAGCCGTGGTGCCCCGAGCCGCTCCTGGTCGCGGAGATCCTCTGCCCTTCGACCGGGGGGCGCGATCGCAACCTCGAGCTGCCGGTCTACCGCCGGATCGCGTCGATCCAGCACATCCTGCTGCTGCGCTCCGACCGCCCGTCCATCGAGCACTACGCCCGCTCCGGACGGTTCTGGCGGCTGTGGGACCTCGGCCCGGGCGATCGGGTCAGGCTCGAGGATCTGGGTGTGGAGCTCGGGCTCGACGAGCTCTACGAGGGCCTCCTGACCGAGGCCGAGGCGGAGCCGGGCCCGCCGCCGTGACCGGCTTCGTGCTGCGCCGCCTGCTCGCCACCGTCCCGGTGCTCGCCACCGTGGCGCTCCTGGTCTTCCTCATGCTGCGGATCACCCCGGGCGATCCGGCGGCGATCCTGGCGGGAGACAACGCGACCGCCGCGCAGATCGCCGAGATCCGCGGCAAGCTCGGCCTCGACCAGCCGATCCTGGTCCAGTTCGTGCTCTGGCTCGGCAAGGTGCTCACCGGCGATCTGGGCGAATCCTTCTTCTTCAAGACGCCGGTCGCCACGCTGATCGCCCAGCGCATCGGCCCGACCCTGGCGCTCGCCACCACGACCATGCTCGTGACGGTGGCCGTGGCCGTGCCGCTCGGCACGCTCGCCGCCTGGCGCCACGGCACGCTCCTCGACCGCCTCGTCATGGGCTTCTCGGTGCTGGGCTTCTCGGTCCCGGTCTTCGTGCTCGGCTATGCGCTGATCTACGTCTTCGCGATCCAACTGCAGTGGCTCCCGGTGCAGGGCTACAAGCCGCTCTCCGCCGGGCTCGGCCCGTTCCTGACCCAGCTCGCACTCCCCTCCTGCGCGCTCGCCGTGATCTACATCGCGCTCGTCGCGCGGATCACCCGCGCCTCCCTGCTCGAGGTCCTGGGCGAGGACCATGTCCGCACCGCCCGCGCCAAGGGGCTCAAGGAGAGTGCGGTGCTCCTGCGCCACGGGCTCAGGAACGCCGCCGTGCCGATCGTGACCGTGATCGGCCTCGGCATCGCGCTCCTCATCGGCGGCGTGGTCGTGACCGAGAGCGTCTTCAACATCCCCGGCCTCGGTCGGCTCACCGTCGATGCCGTCCTCGGCCGCGACTATCCCACGATCCAGGGCGTGATCCTCGTCTTCTCGGCCCTCTACGTGCTCGTCAACCTCCTGATCGACCTCGCCTACACCGTGCTCGACCCGAGGATCCGCTATTGAGCGCGCGCTCCCCCGACCTGCCGCTGCTCGAGCCGATCGCCGAGGCCGCCCCGACGCGCGGGCCCACGCCGCTCGCGCGACGCCTGTTCGGCCATTCGGGCATCCTGGCCGGCGGCTTCCTCCTCCTGCTCATGGCCCTCCTGGCGCTCGCCGCACCCTGGCTCGGCACGCGCGATCCGGTCGCGATCGATCCGACCAACCGCAACAAGCGGCCGGGCTTCGAGCGGGTGGTCGAGGATCCGCGTGGCGGCGAGCAGCGGGTGGTCCACTGGATGGGCACCGACAGCCTCGGCCGCGACGTCTACTCGCGGGTGCTCTACGGGGCCCGCATCTCGCTCGTGGTCGGCGCAACGGTGGCGGCCCTCGCGGTGGCGCTCGGCCTCCTGATCGGGCTCGTCTCCGGCTATCTGCGCTGGCTCGACGCCGTGGTCATGCGGATCATGGACGGGCTCATGGCGATTCCCGGGATCCTCCTGGCCCTGGCGCTGGTGGCGCTCTGGGGGGCGGGTCTGTTGACCGTGATCCTCGCCATCGTCGTGCCCGAGGTGCCGCGGGTGGTGCGGCTGGTCCGTTCGGTCGTCCTGCAGGTGCGCGAGGAGCCCTATGTGGAGGCCGCGGTCGCGGTCGGCACGCGCCTGCCGGCCCTCCTCGTCCGCCACGTGCTGCCGAACACGGTGGCACCCCTGATCGTCCAGGGCACCTACATCGCGGCGTCGGCGATCCTGGTCGAGGCGATCCTCTCCTTCCTCGGTGTCGGCATCCCGACCGACATCCCGACCTGGGGCAACATCATGGCCGAGGGGCGCACGCTGTTCCGCGTGTTCCCGCACAACATCCTCTTCCCCGGTCTGTTCCTGGCTCTGACCGTGCTCGCGGTCAACATGCTCGGCGACGGGCTGCGCGACGTCCTCGACCCCAAGCTCGTGCGCCGGCTCTGAGCCCGGAGCCTTGCCCGGTCGGCCGCGCGATGGCAGCTTGCCGGCCGCGAGGAGACGCGATCGCGCCGGAGCTGGAAGGATGCGCGAGGAGGCGGGTGCGCCGGAGCCGCGGCGCAACGTGCTGGGCGAGCCCCTGGCCGAGTGCTCGAGCCGGCCGCGGACCGGCTTCTACCGCAACGGCTGCTGCGACACCGGCCCCGAGGACGTGGGCTCGCACACGGTCTGCGCCATCATGACCGAGGAGTTCCTCGCCTTCTCGCGCGCGCGTGGCAACGATCTCTCGACGCCGCGGCCCGAATACGCCTTCCCGGGTCTGGTGCCGGGCGACCGCTGGTGTCTGTGCGCGCCGCGCTGGCAGGAGGCACTCCTGGCCGGCAAGGCGCCGCGGGTGGTGCTCGCCGCCACCCACGCGCGCGCCCTCGACTGGTGCAGCCTCGAGGACCTGAAGCGCCATGCCGTCGACCTCGCCTGAGCCGACGCGCGGGCTCCTGCCCGGCCTCGCGCTCGCCCTCGTCCTGGCCCTGGGCGGCCCGGCCGCAGCCGCCGACAAGACCGGCCAGCTGTGCGAGGCGAACGGCACCGTCACCGGCGAGGGTCAGCTCCGCGACCGCACCAGGAAGTGCAGGAAGGACGACGTGCTCGTGGTGAGCCTGACGCCGGCGAGCATCGCCGCGACCCGGGTGGCGGCGCTGGTGTGCGACCTGGCCGACCAGGTGCTCATCGAGGACACCACCGAGGCGCCGGGCGTGGCGCGGGTCACCTGCACCTACGCCGGCGACACGCGCTCCAAGCGATGAGCCAGGGCCGCCGCCCCACGCCCGCGCAGCGACCCGGCCGGTGACGGCGGGCGGCGCGGTCCTCGAGGTCGAGGAGCTCGAGGTCGCCCTGCCGGCCGGCTCCGACCGCGCCCGCGCGGTCGACCGCATCTCGCTCCGGGTCGGGCCGGGGGAGATCCTCTGCCTCGTCGGCGAATCGGGCTCCGGCAAGTCGGTCACCGCCCAGGCCATCATGGGGCTCCTGCCCAGGGGGCAGCTCGAGGCCGTGGGCGGCCGGATCCTGCTCGAGGGCGAGAGCCTGCTCGACGCCGCGCCGGCGCGGCTGCGCGCGCTGCGCGGCTCGCGCATGGCGATGATCTTCCAGGAGCCGATGACCGCGCTCAACCCGGTGATCCGCTGCGGCCGGCAGATCGACGAGGTGCTGACCTGCCATCTGCGTCTCGCGGCGAGCGAGCGCGCGGCGCGCATCCGCCGCGTCCTCGAGGAGGTGCGGCTGCCCGACCCGGAGCGGATCGCGGCGGCTTACCCGCACGAGCTCTCGGGCGGCCAGCGCCAGCGCATCATGATCGCCATGGCGCTCGTGCTGGAACCCGCACTCCTGATCGCCGACGAGCCCACGACCGCGCTCGACGTCACCACGCAGGCGCAGATCCTGAAGCTGATCGCCGACCTGCAGGCCCGCCACGGCACCGGCGTCCTGTTCATCACCCACGATTTCGGCGTGGTCGCCGAGATCGCCGACCGGGTCGCCGTGATGCAGCGCGGCCGGCTGGTCGAGCAGGGCCCGCGCGACCGCGTGCTGCGCCGGCCCGAGCATCCCTACACGCGCATGCTGATCCAGGCCGTGCCGGCGCTGGAGCCGCGCCATCGGACGGTCCGCGGCGGGCCGCCGGTCCTGCGCACCGAGGGGCTCGGCAAGGCCTACGCCACGGGCGGCTGGTTCGGCCGCCGGCGGTCGGTGCGCGCCGCCGAGGGGGTGACGCTCGCCGTGCGCAGGGGCGAGACGCTCGGCATCGTGGGCGAATCGGGCTCCGGCAAGTCGACCGTGGCGCGCTGCATCGCACGCCTGACCGACCCGACCGAGGGTGAGGTCTGGCTCGGCCAGGACCCGATCGGCCGACTGGAGCGGCGGCGGCTGCGCCCGCACCGCCGCCGCGTGCAGGTGGTGTTCCAGGACCCCTACCGCTCGTTGAACCCGCGCCGGACCGTGGGCCAGTCGATCGTCGAGGGCCCGGTCAATTTCGGCACGCCCCCGGAGGAGGCGCGGGCGCGGGCACAGCAGCTCGTGCGCCTCGTCCGGCTCGAGCCCTCCGCACTCGACCGCTACCCGCACCAGTTCTCGGGCGGCCAGCGCCAGCGGCTGTGCATCGCCCGGGCGCTCGCCATGGAGCCGGAGCTCCTGATCGCCGACGAGGCGGTCTCCGCCCTCGACGTCTCGGTCCAGGCGCAGGTCCTCGACCTTTTGGACGAGATCCGCGAGCGGCTCGAGCTCGCGGTGCTCTTCATCACCCACGATCTGAGGGTGGCGGCCCAGGTCTGCGACCGGGTCGCGGTCATGCAGGCCGGCAAGGTGGTCGAGGAGGGCCCGGCCGCGGCCGTGCTCACCGCCCCGACCCACCCCTACACGCGCGCCCTGCTCGAGGCCGCCCCCGGCCGCGGCTACCCCTTCGGGGCCGGCTAGGCGGAGGGCAACGGCACCAGATCGTCGAGGCGGAGCTCGGTAACGCCGCGGAGCGTGATCGTGTGCGTCTCGGGATCGAAATCACCGGCCGCCGAGCCGAGGTCGATCACCAGATCGCGGCCGTCGCGGAACACCGCATCGTCGCCTTCGCCCAGAACACCGTTCTCGTCGGTGTCGAGGAGCGACGCGTCGAGCCGCCAGCCGGTGAGATCGAGCTTGTCCTCACCCGAGCGGAAGTCCTCGATCACGTCCTGCCCGCTGCCGCCGAACTCGTCGAAGCCGATGGGGTGGAACTGAAAGAGGTCGCGCCCCGCACCGCCCACCAGGATGTCGTCACCGGTACCGCCCACGAGCAGATCGTCGCCGATGCCGCCGTCCAGATAGTCGTTGCCACCGCTCTTGCCGAACGTGCCGGCATCGAAGCCGATGTCCGTGGGATCCTCGAAGTCGACGCCGAACGGGTTGTCGCCGTAGAGCCGGTCGTTGCCCGCACCGCCGAGGAGGGTATCGTTGCCCCCCGCACTGGGGAGGGTGAAATCGAGCAGGCCGTCGCCGATCAGGACGTCGTCGCCCGTGCCGCCGTCGAGCCGGTCGTCGCCACCCTGCGTGAACGAGCCGAGAGACTCGGCGTCGCCCCAGAGCCGGTCGTTGCCGGACCCGCCCGAGAGCTGGTCGTTCCCGCCGCGCACGCGGGTGTCGAGCGAGCGCGCATCGCCGAACAGGAGATCGTTGCCCGCCGCGCCGAAGATCCGGTCGGCGCCGCCATCCATGCCGAAGCCGAGGCCGTCGCAGTCCCCGATCAGCACGTCGTTGCCGGGACCACCGTCGATCCAGTCGTCGCCGATCCCCCGGTAGGACGGCCCGTGCGCGCCCTCGCCCCAGATCGTGTCGTTGCCGGCACCGCCCTTGAGCCGGTCGACGCCGCCCTGCCAGGGCGCCTCGCCCTCGCCGAGCGTCCCGGCATGGTCGCCCGAGATGAGGTCGTTCCCGCCCGAGCCGTCGACCCGGTCGGCGCCGCCCCGCCCCTCGATCTCGTCGACACCCTTGCCCGGCCGGTTGCCGGACCGCGAGCCGCCGCGCGGCAGGAGGAGATCGTTCCCGTCCGTCCCGACCACGAGATTGACCGGTGCGGCAGCCTGCGCCGAGCGCGGCCGCTCCTCGTCGAAGGCGCCGTTGCTGCGCGCCGAGCTGCGCGAGGCCATGCGTTCCCTCCGCCCGGGCGGCGACCCTCGGAGCCGCCGCCGCGAGCGGAGATTTAACGAATCGGAAACCGCGACGGCTCGAATCCGTTGCGAATTCGTACGATCGTATGCAATTCGTTAAGGTTGTGAGGTTGATCGGTCGCGCGGTTGTAGAAACCTTCAATTGAGACCGAGCTGCCGCGCAATGCGCTCGTCGCGGCCGTAGACGTCGTCGCGGAAGTGCACCGTGCCGTCCGCGTTCACGAACGCGGTCAGGTAGGTGACGTAGACCAGCGGCGGCTCGCGCAGACGGATGCCCCGCCGGACACCCGTGGCGATCCCGGTCTCGAGCGCGGCGCGGCCGACGCCCTGCGCCCCGAGGAGGAGCTCCGCCAGCCCGAGCGGATCCTCGACCCGGATGCAGCCGTGGCTGAAGGTGCGCACCGGCCGCCCGAACAGCTCGCGGCTCGGCGTGTCGTGCAGGTAGACGCCGTGCGGGTTCGGCATCTCGAACTTGATCCGGCCGAGGGCATTGTCGGAGCCCGGCTCCTGGCGCAGGCGGAAGGGGAACCGGCCGCGGCCGAGCTCGGACCAGGGCACGCCGCGCGGATCGACGCGCCGTCCGCCCTCGTCGAGCAGCACCATGTGGTTGCGGGCGAGCCAGGCCGGATCCCGGCGGATCTGCGGCAGGAGCTCGCCCACCGCGATGCTGCGCGGGACGTTCCAATAGGGGTTCAGGACGACCTCGGTCAGGGGTGCCGCGAAGGTCGGGGTCTGGTGGTAGCGCGTGCCGACGATCACCGCCCGGGTCGCCACCGTCCGCTCGCCGCGCGGCCCCTCGACCCGGTCGACCAGCTTGAGCGCGAAGTCGGCGATGTTGACGAAGAGGTGGCGCGGGCCGAGGTCGGGCGGCACCCGCCGCCGGCGCTCGAGGGCGAGGATCACCTGGCGGATCCGCGCCTGGACCGGCACCGCGAGCGCCGCCAGTGTCCGCGGGCCGAGGATGCCGTCGGGTACGAGCCCGTGGCGGGTCTGGAAGGCGCGGATGCCGGCCTCGAGGGCGGCATCGATCTCCTCGCCCTCCTCCGGTCCGACGAGATCGCCGGTCTCGCGCAGCCGGCGGCGCAGCAGCGGCACCTTGGGATGCGCATCGCCCGGTGCCAGGCGCGGCAGGGATGGCAGCCGCGTCCAGCCGCCCCCCGCCGCCACCGCCCGCAGGTCGGCCAGGAGGCCCACGAGCCGGGCGTAGCGGCCGGTCGGCGGCGGCAGACCGGCGAGCCGGGTGGCGGGATCGGGCGCGGCGGCAAGGGTCGCGAGCAGGGCCGCCGGGCGCTCCTCCGCCAGCGGCGGGCGCGGCGGCAGACCCGGCAGGTCGCGGCCGCGCCGCACGTCGCGGGCATAGGCTAGGAAGCTCGCCGTGGCGGCGCGCTCGGGCCCCGCCCGATCGGCACCCGAACGGGCGAGCCGGCGGAGCCCGTCCGGGTCGTAGGCCCGCGGA
>JBBIIE010000009.1:0-45129 GCA_037446605.1 Geminicoccaceae bacterium
CCTCGGCGGAGAGCTCCGGCGGCAGGAGCAGCGGCGGCAGCCGGTCGGCCGGGTGCGCCAGGACCTCGAGTGGCCCGAGCGCCTCGAGCGCGCGGCCGAGCGCCGCCGCATCCGCGCGCGTCCCGGCGTCGGCGGCGAGGCCATCGGTGATCCAGAAGGGGACGACGCCGGCACCGCGCGACCCGCCACCCTCGAGCGGCGCCAATGCGGCGCGCGCGGCGGCGCGGTCGACCGGCCAGGGCCGTGGCTGCCACTCCTTGACCCGCTTGCGCAGCTCGGCCGCGAAGCCGCGCTCGAGCGCCGGCGGGCCGTCGCCCGGGGCGGTCCGCAACAGGATCGCCTCGCGGCCCTCGCGCTCGGCCTGCTCGAGCAGTCGGTCGAGGACGGCGAGCCGCTCCTCCCAGTCGGGTGCTGAGGACCAGCCGTCGTCGACCACGAGCAGGACCGGCCCCTCGGCGTCGAGCCGCGGCGCCGGCTGCAGCACCGGGCCGGCGAGGGCCAGGATGATCAGGCCCGCGAGCACCAGGCGGAGGAGCAGCAGCCACCAGGGCGTGCGCGCCGGGGTCTCCTCCTGGCGAGCGAGGCGCAGCAGCAGGCGGAGCGGCGGGAACGGCTCGCGGCGCGGCGCCGGCGGGGTGACGCGGAGCAGCAGCCAGATCGCCGGCAGGGTCGCGAGCGCCGCCAGGATCCAGGGCTGGGTGAAGGCGAGGAGGCCCAGATCGAGCATGCTCAGCGCACCGCGCCGGGGGCCAGGGCCTGGAACAGGGCCAGGAGCGCCGTCTCGGCGGAGGCGTCCGTGCGGTGGCGCAGCGCCCGCCAGCCCTGGCGGGTGGCCAGCCGCTCGACCTCCTCGCGATGCGCCCGCCAGATCTCGGCCCAGCGCGGGCGGGCCCCGGCGACGTTGCCGACCAGCGCCCGCCCGTCACCCTCGAGACCCTCGAACAGGACCCGGCCGGCGTAGGGCAGGAGCTCCTCGGCCGGATCGGTGATCTGCACGAGGCAGCCGCGCACGCCGGCGCCGACCCAGGATGCGATCCGTCCGGCGAGAGCCTCGACCGGCTCGAGGAAGTCGGAGATCAGAACCACGGTGGCGAAGCGCGGCAGCTCGGCCGGCGGCGGCAGCGGCTCGGCCCGGGCGAGTGCCGCATCGAGCCCGCGTGCCAGCCGCTCGAGGCCGGGGCGGCCGGGGCGCGGCCGGTCGCCGGATCCGAGCAGCGCCACCCGCTCGCCGCCGCGCACGAGGAGGGCCGCGAGGGCCAGGCCGAGCAGCACCGCCCGGTCGAGCTTGCCGGGCAGGCGGCGGTCGGAGCGGAAGCGCATCGAGCGCGAGGGATCGCACCAGATCCAGACGCTCTGCGCCGCTTCCCACTCCTGCTGGCGGATGAACAGATGGCGCGAGCGCGCCGACTGCCGCCAGTCGATGTCGGTGCGGTCGTCGCCCGGCTGGTAGGCGCGGAACTGCCAGAAGGTCTCGCCGGTGCCGGTACGCCTGCGGCCGTGCACCCCCTGGGCCACGGTCGCGGCGACCCGATCGGCCTCGACCAGGAGCCCCGGCAGCCGGGCGGCGAGGCCCTCGGCCCCGCGGCGCAGCGCCAGGAGGTCGGCTGCGGGCGCCGCCTCAGCCGACATGCCGGCAGAGACGGGCGATGATGGCGTCGACCCCGATCCCCTCGGCACGGGCGGCGAAGGTCACCGCCATGCGGTGCCGCAGGACCGGCCCGGCGAGCGCGATCACGTCGTCGACCGACGGCGCGAGGCGGCCGTCGAGCAGCGCGCGGACCCGCACCGCGAGCATCAGCGCCTGGCTGGCGCGGGGACCCGGGCCCCAGGCGACGTGCTCGGCCAGCTTCTCGATCACCCCGCTCTCCGGCCGCCCGGCGCGGACCAGCGCCAGGATGGCGTCGACCACCTTCTCGCCGACCGGCAGCCGGCGCACGAGCGCCTGCAGGCGGCCGAGCTCGGCGGCATCCAGCACCCGCCCGGCCCTGGCCTCGCCGTCGGTCGTCGTGGCGATCATCATGCGCCGCTCCGCCTCGGCCGAGGGGTAGGCGACGTCGACCTGGAGGAGGAAGCGGTCGAGCTGCGCCTCGGGCAGGGGGTAGGTGCCCTCCTGCTCGATCGGGTTCTGGGTGGCGAGCACGTGGAAGGGCTGCGGCAGGGGATGGTCCTGCCCGGCCACCGTGACCTTGCGCTCCTGCATCGCCTGCAGCAGTGCCGCCTGGGTGCGCGGGCTCGCCCGGTTGATCTCGTCGGCCATCAGGAGCTGGGTGAAGACCGGGCCGGGGATGAAGCGGAAGCCCTGGCGGCCGCCCGTCACCTCCTCGAGCACCTCGGAGCCCAGGATGTCGGCCGGCATCAGGTCGGGCGTGAACTGCACGCGCTTCTGGGCGAGGCCCAGGACCACGCCCAGCGTCTCGGCGAGGCGCGTCTTGGCGAGGCCGGGGACGCCCACGAGCAGCGCGTGACCACCCGAGAGGATGGTGATGAGCGTTTCCTCGATCACCCGCTCCTGGCCGAGGATCACGCGGCCGATCTCGGCCCGCACGCGGCCCAGCCGCTCGACCGCCCGCTCGGCCTCCTCGACCACCGCTTCGGACGCCACGCCCGCCACCGCCACGCTCATGCTCGCCCCACCGGCCGCCGGCTCCCGCCTGGAACCGTCACGCGATGCTCTTACATAGAAGTCGCGGAGGCAATTAACATGCCCGTAATCAACGGGGGGTGGACGAGCGGAGGTGGGCAGGTGCGGCGGCCCTTCGATCCACAGGCGGCGCTCGCGGCCCTGGCGCGCGGCGAGCTGCCGGTGGACGATCTGGCGATCGCGATCGACCGCGACGGCGTCTGGCACCACGAGGGCCGCCCGATCCGCCGTCCCGAGCTGGTGCGGCTCCTGGCGAGCGTGCTGCACCGCGACGAGCGCGGCGACTACTGGCTGGTCACCCCGGTCGAGCGCGGGCGGGTCGCCGTCGCCGACGTGCCGTTCGTGGCGGTCGAGCTCGCGCGCGAGGGCGCCGGGAGCGAGCAGGTGCTGCGGCTGCGCACCAACCTCGAGGAGTGGATCACCCTCGACGCCGAGCATCCGCTGCGGATCGCCGACGGTGCCGGCGGCCCGGTGCCCTACGTCCTGGTGCGTCGGGGCCTCGAGGCGCGGATCTCGACGAGCGTCTACTACGAGCTCGCCGAGCTCGCGGTGAGCGGACCGGCGGACGGGCGGCTCGGGGTCTGGAGCGCCGGTCGGCTGTTCCCGCTGGAGCCGGCGGACGGGGTCGGGCATGGCTGATCCGGCCGGCACCGGCGCCTTCGACCGGGTGTGGATGCGGACCCGCCTCGCCGCCTGCCGCGGCCGCCCGGCGCCCTTCCCGGGCGATCAGGCGGATGCGGCCGAGCTGGCCGGGCCGGCGACCCCGGCCGCGGTGCTGATCGGGCTCCTGCCGGCGCCCGAGGGTCCGCGGATCCTGCTCACCCGGCGCACCGCGCATCTGCGCGACCATGCCGGCCAGATCAGCTTTCCGGGCGGGCGGATCGAGGCGGCCGACGCGGGACCGGTGTGTGCCGCGCTGCGCGAGGCGCACGAGGAGGTCGGCCTCGAGCCGGAGCGGGTCGAGGTCCTGGGCGAGCTCGCCTGCTACCGGACCCGGACCGGCTTCCTGATCCACCCCGTGGTGGGCTGGATCGACCGGCCGGCGAGCTTCCACCCCGATCCGTTCGAGGTCGCCGAGCTGTTCGAGCTGCCGCTGGCCTTCGCCCTCGACCCGGCCAACCACCGGCGCGACGCCTACGAGCGCGACGGTAAGCGGCGGGAGTTCTGGGTGGTTCCCTACGGCGAGCACTACATCTGGGGGGCGACCGCCGGGATCCTCGTCAACCTGGCGCGCCTCGTCGGGGGCTGAGCGGGTGGCGCGGATCGCCGTCCTCGAGGTCCTGGCGTTCCTCCTGCCGTTCGCGCTCTACGCGCTCTGGCGGCTGCTCGTCACCCGCGGCGCCCAGCTCCTCGCGAGCACGCCCTGGTTCCTGCTCACCGTGGCCGGCCTCGTGCTGGTGTGCGCGAGCTTCGTCCTCCTCCTGCTGCTCGAGCCGGGCGAGCCACCCGGGTCGAGCTACACGCCGCCGCATCTGGAGGACGGCCGGCTCGTGCCGGGCGAGTTCCGGCGCCGTGGCGACTGAGGCCGATCCCGAGCGGCCGCTCGCCCGCGCCCGCTGGCTCGGGGCGCCGGAGAGCCGGGCGCTGCTCGCCGCACTCGAGGCCACGGGGCACGCCGCCCGCTTCGTGGGTGGCTGCGTGCGCGACACACTGCTCGACCCGCATCTGGATCCGGCCGATCTCGACCTCGCCACGCAGGAGCGGCCGGACGCGCTCCTGCAGCGGCTCGCGGCACTCGGCTTCAAGGTCGTGCCCACGGGCCTCGCGCACGGCACGATCACCGTCCTGGTCGGGCGGCGGCACTTCGAGGTCACCACGCTGCGGCGCGACGTGGCCTGCTTCGGCCGGCACGCCGAGGTCGCCTTCTCCGAGGACTTCGAGGAGGACGCCGCGCGCCGCGACTTCACGATCAACGCCATGAGCTGCGACGGCAGCGGCCGGCTGTTCGATCCGTTCGGCGGCCGCGCCGATCTGGCGGCCGGCCGTGTGCGCTTCGTGGGCGATCCGGCACGGCGGATCGAGGAGGACCATCTGCGCATCCTCCGCTTCTTCCGCTTCTGGGCGCGCTTCGGCCGGCCGCCGGCGGATGCCGCGGCGCTCGCCGCCTGCGCCGCGCTCGCCGATCGGCTGGTGCGGCTCTCGGGCGAGCGGGTGCGCGGCGAGCTCGAACGGCTGCTCGTGGCGACGGGCGCGGTACCGGCACTCGCCCTCATGGAGGAGGCGGGCGTGCGCCCGTACCTGCTGCCGGTCCGCCCGGCGCTCGATCGGCTGGCGCGACTGGTGACGGTCGCCCACGGCGCGGACGCCATCCTGCGCCTCGCCGCCCTCCTGCGCGACCGACTGGAGCGGCCCGCGCTCGAGGCGCTCGCCGAGCGGCTGCGCCTTTCCAACCGCGAGCGCGAGCGGCTCGTGGCGCTCGCCACCCTCGCGCTGCCCGACCCCTCGGCCGGCCGGGCGGAGCGGGAGCGGGCGGTCTACCGGCTGGGATTCCCGCTCTGGCGCGACCTCGTGCGCCTGGCCGCGGCCGAGCGTGGCCTCGAGCCTTCCGAGCTCGCCGCCCTGCTCGAGGAGATGGCCCGCTTCCACCCGCCTTCCTTCCCGCTCACCGGCGCCGACCTCCTGGCGCGCGGGGTGGCGCAGGGTCCCGGGCTCGGTCGGCTGCTCGAAGCGGTGCGGGGATGGTGGGAGGCGGAGGGCTTCCGGCCCGACCGCGCCGCCTGCCTGGCCCGGCTGGACGCCCTCCTCGCCGGCTCGCCCGCGCCGGGTTGACAAGCCCGAGGCGGGCTCCCTATCTGCGGCGCGCTTGGGGGATGGTGCAGCTGGTAGCACGCCTGACTCTGGATCAGGAGGTCCTAGGTTCGATCCCTAGTCCCCCAGCCACCCCCGGGGCTTGACCTCCGCTCTCCATCAGAGAACGCTGTTGGACGGGCCTCGCCGCGGAGCGCGGGGTCCAGGGAGGCCAGCCATGGGTCGACGCGTTTCCCGCCGTCTCGTCGTGCCGGCGCTCGCCGCCGCAGCGGCCGCACCCGCGACCGCCGCGCGGGCGGCAACCGGGCCGCTCAAGGTAGTCTACCACCTGAACCAGCCGGGCGGCGAGGATTTCGCCTATTACAAGCAGATGCTCGTCAACGTTCAGAACCATCTGAGCATCGCCCCGCCCGAGGGCCTGGAGATCCGCATCGTGATGCACGGCGCCGGGGTCAACCTGCTGCGCCGCGCCGCACCCGCCGACAAGCAGATCGCGGCGGCGATCGACAACCTGAAGCTCGCCGGCGTGCAGTTCCGGATCTGTGCCATCACCTTGAAGCGGGGCGACATCCCGCTCGCGGAGCTGTACGAGGCCGAGGAGGCCGACCTCGTGCCCTCGGGCGTGTTCGAGGTCGCCCGCCTGCAGCAGCGCGAAGGCTTCGCCTACCTGAAGATCTGAGCCGGCGCCCCGGGCGGGCCGGCCCCGGCCTGCCACGGGAGAGGGCGCGTGCGCTCGGATCGGCTCGAGGACGGTCCCTACGCCCGGCGGCGGCTGCTGCTGTCGCTGGCGCTCGCCACCCTGGGCGGCGTGGGGCTGTGGTCGGCGGTGGTGGTGCTGCCGGCCATCCAGGCGGCCTTCGGGGTGGACCGTGGCGGCGCCTCGCTGCCCTACACCGCCACCATGCTGGGCTTCGCCCTGGGCGGGCTGAGCCTCGGCCGGCTGGCCGACCGCACCGGCGTGTTCGTACCCGTGGCGATCGGCTCGACCCTGCTCGGGCTCGGCTATCTGGCGGCAGCCGCAGCACCCGGCTACTCGGCATTCGTGGCCGCCCAGGCGGTGCTGATCGGCTTCGGCAGCTCGGCCACCTTCGCGCCGCTCGTGGCCGACGTGTCGCACTGGTTCCTGCGCCGGCGCGGCATCGCCGTGGCCATCGTCGCCTCCGGCAACTATCTGGCGGGCACCTTCTGGCCGCCGGTCCTGGAGCTGCTCGTCCGCAGCCAGGGCTGGCGCACCGCGCACGCCGTGGTGGGCGTGGCGTGTCTCGCGCTGATGCTGCCGCTCGCGCTCGCACTCCGGCCGCGGCCGCGGATCGGCGCCGGCACGCTGCCGCAGCCCGCGGCCGCCGCCGTCGGCGGCTCGACCCTGGCGCCGGGCACGCTGCAGGCGATCCTGGTGCTCGCCGGGATCGCCTGCTGCATCGCCATGTCGATGCCCCAGGTGCACCTCGTCGCCTGGTGCACCGATCTCGGCCACGGGCCGGCGCGCGGCGCCGAGATGCTCTCCTTGATGCTCGGGCTGGGCGTGCTGAGCCGGCTCGCGTCCGGCCTGCTCGCCGACCGGATCGGCGGGCTCGCCACGTTGATCCTGGGCTCGGCGCTGCAGACCGCGGCGCTCGCCCTCTACCTGCCCTTCGACGGGCTCGTGCCGCTCTACCTCGTCTCGGCGCTGTTCGGGCTCGCGCAGGGCGGGATCGTGCCCTCCTACGCGCTCGTGGTGCGCGACCACTTCCCCGCGCGCGAGGCCGGCACGCGGGTGAGCGCCGTGCTGATGGCGACGATCGTGGGCATGGCGGCGGGCGGCTGGCTCTCCGGCGAGCTCTACGACCTGAGCGGGTCCTACGCCCTGGCGATCCTGCACGGCGTCGCCTGGAACCTCGTCAACCTCGCGCTCGTGCTCTGGATCCTCGTGGCGCGTCGGCCGGTCGCGGGCACGGCCGCACGTCCCGCGCTCTGAGCGGGTTCAGCCGAGCAGTCGTCCGAGCGGGGAAGAGGCCGGGGCGGGTCGGGGTGGTGGAGCCGAACGGAGTCGAACCGTCGACCTCCTGAATGCCATTCAGGCGCTCTCCCAACTGAGCTACGGCCCCACAGGATCGACGCGCGCACAGATAAGGTCCCCGGCAGCGGCGCGCAAGATGGATCCGACCGGAGGGGCCCCGGGTGACGCGGCCCCTGGCGGCGCTTGACGGCGCGCCACGACGTCGTCAGGGTGTACTCGGATGGCTTCAGTCGGAGTTGACCCCCTGCTGTTCGAGCGCAGCGTCTAGTACGGTCTGCACGCCCTGCTCTCGCTCGCAGCCCTGCCGGCCGAGCTTCGGCCGAGCATCGGCGCGCTGGCGGACTATCAGGGCGTGCCGCCCGCCCTGCTCGCCAAGATCTTCACCCGGCTCCGCAAGGCCGGCCTCGTGGCGGCCCGCGAGGGCACCCGCGGCGGCTACGTGCTGGCGCGTCCACCGGCGGAGATCAGCGTGCTGGCCGCGGTGGACGCGATCGCCGGACGGCAGCGGCTGTTCCGCTGCCACGAGGTGCGCGGCCGCTGCGCCCTTTTCGGCGGGCGGCCACCGGCCTGGGCGATGCAGGGCACCTGCGCGATCCACGCCGTCATGCTCGAGGCCGAGCGGCAGGCGCGTCAGGTGCTGGCGGCCCGCACGCTCGCCGATCTCCTCGACGAGTTCGGCGGCAAGGCGCCGCCCGCCTTCCTCGAGGAAACCCGACGCTGGTTCACCGAGCGCTGGCGGGCGTGCGCCCGCGGCGCCGCGGAGGAGTCCGCTCCCGGCCGGCGTGCGCGACCACCCACACGCGCCCGACGAAGCGCGCCGAAGCCCCCAGAGCCCGGAGGATCGAGCCGTGACCCGTAGCCAGCTCCACGCCGCCTGCCTGCTGCTGACGCTCGCCGCGACGCCTGCTCGGGCCGCGGACGGATCGGTCGTGCCGCTGCTCGCCAAGGACCTGCCGGGTCTGGCGACCGGCGCCAAGGAGGCCCTCGTGCTGACGGTGGAATACCCGCCGGGGGGCGCCACACCGGCCCATCTGCATCGCGCCCACGTCTTCGTCTACGTCCTCGAGGGTGCGGTCGTGATGCAGGTGAAGGGCGGCCCCGAGGTCACGCTCGGCACCGGCCAGACCTTCTACGAGAGCCCGGAGGACGTGCACACCGTGTCGCGCAACGCCAGCGCGAGCGAGCCGGCCAAGATCCTGGTGCTGACCATCAAGGACAAGGGCGCGCCGGTCCTGCTGCCGGCGGACTGAGCCGGCCGCCGAGCCCGCCGCCCGCACGGGGACGTGCTGCCCGCCACTCCGAGGCGCGGCACTACCGGCCGCGTTCGTCGTCCTCGATCTCCTCGTCGAGCACCTCGCCGACCGGGTCGTCCTCGCCGAGGTCGCCGGCGTCCTCGATGATGACGTCCTCCTCGTCGGCCGGCTCCTCGACGGCCTCCTCGACGGGCTCGAGCGGAGTCTCGGCCTCGAGCTCGTCGAGCTCGCCCACGCCCTCCTCGCGGGTCTCGTCGATCCCGCCCGCGACCGCCGCCTCGGGCTCGACCACACCGGCGCGCGCGGCGGGCCGCTGGCGGCGGGCCCGGCCGGCCGCCTCGGGATCGAACTCCGTCCCGCAGGCCGGGCACAGGATGGGCGAGCGCAGGAGGTCGTAGAACTTCGCGCCGCAGGACAGGCAGATCCGCTTGGTGCCCCACTCGGGCTTGGCCACGGCCGGGATCTCCGGAAAAGGAGGGGGTCGGAAAGGCGCGCGGGCAATTGCCATGCCGCTTCCGGCCTGTCAAAAGCAATTTCCACCGGCGCGCCGAGCCCGCGCCGAAGAAAGCCGTTCCGCGCCCGTTCCGGAGCCCCGCGCGCATGCAGATGCAGGCCGATCCGCACGACGCGCTCCATGGTCGGGCGCGGCCGCCGGGCGACAAGTCGATCTCGCACCGCTCGCTCATGCTGGCCGCGCTCGCCGTGGGCGAGAGCCGCATCGAGGGCCTGCTCGAGGGCGAGGACGTGCTCGCCACGGCGGGCGCGCTCGACGCGCTCGGCGTCGAGCTCGAGCGGCGCGGCGGCGGGGCCTGGAGCGTGCACGGGGTCGGCGTGGGTGGGCTCGCCGAGCCCGACCGGGTGCTCGACCTGGGCAATGCCGGGACCGGTGCCCGGCTGCTCATGGGGCTGCTCGCCGGCCATCCCTTCACGAGCTTCCTCGGCGGTGACGCCTCGCTGCGGCGCCGCCCGATGGGCCGGGTGGCGGCGCCGTTGCGGGCGATGGGTGCCGCGATCCTGGCGCGCAGCGGCGACCGCCTGCCGGCGGCGATCACCGGGCGCAGCCGCCTCCTGCCGCTCACCTGGCGCTCCGAGGTCGCCTCCGCCCAGGTCAAGTCGGCGGTGCTCCTGGCCGGCCTGCACGCACCGGGCGAGACCACCGTGATCGAGCCCTTGCCCTCGCGCGACCACACCGAGCGGATGCTCGCCGGCATGGGTGCGGTGCTGCGCACGGAACCGGCCGAGGGCGGCGGGATCGCGGTCACCGTCGTGGGCCAGCCCGAGCTCGCGCCGCAGAGCTTCACCGTCCCGGCCGATCCCTCCTCGGCCGCCTTCCCGGCGGTCGCGGCGGCGGCCACGCCCGGCTCCTCGGTCCTGCTCGAGGGCGTCTGCCTCAATCCGTCGCGGACCGGCGCCTACACCACACTCGCCGAGATGGGCGCCGCGATCGAGGTGCAGGACCGGCGGACGGTGGCCGGCGAGGAGGTCGGCAGCCTCGTGGTGCGCGGCTCCGAGCTGCGCGCCGTCGACGTGCCGGCGGCGCGCGCGCCCTCGATGATCGACGAGTACCCGGTGCTGTTCGTGGCGGCGGCGCTCGCGCGCGGCACGAGCCGCTTCCGCGGCCTGGGCGAGCTGCGGGTCAAGGAGAGCGACCGCCTCGCGGTGATGGCCGAGGGCCTCGCCGCCTGCGGCGTGCGCTGCGCCGTCGAGGGCGACGATCTCCTGGTCGAGGGCTGCGCCCGACCGGCCGGCGGGGCGTGCATCGACGCCCGTCTCGATCACCGGATCGCCATGAGCTTCCTGGTCCTGGGCGGGCTGGCCCGGGCGGGCGTGCGGGTGGTCGGTGCGGAGACCATCGCCACGAGCTTCCCGGGCTTCCCGGGGCTCATGAACGGCCTCGGCGCGCGCATCCGCGAGCTGGGACCGGAGGGGTGAGGGAGCCGCTCGTCATCGCGGTCGACGGGCCGGCCGCTTCGGGCAAGTCGACGCTGGCGCGCCGATTGGCCGCGGCGCTCGGCCTCGCCTTCCTCGACACGGGCCTGCTCTATCGGGCGGTCGGCCGGCGGGTGCTCGAGGCCGGCGGCGATCCGGCCGATCCGGCGGCGGCGCTCGCCGCCGTGGCGGGGCTGTCGCCGGAGGAGGTGCAGGCCGAGCGGCTGGCCGGCGAGGAGATCGGCGAGGCCGCGTCCAAGGTGGCGGCGATCCCGGCGGTGCGCGAAGCACTCCTGCCCTGGCAGCGGAGGCTCGCCGCGACCCCGCCCGGTGCGGTCCTGGCCGGCCGCGACGTCGGCACCGTGGTGTGCCCGGACGCCGCCTTGAAGCTGTTCGTGACCGCGGACCTCGCGGAGCGGGCGCGGCGGCGCTTCGAGGAGTTGCGGCGGCGCGGCCGGACCCCTATGCTCCAGCACGTCCTCGACGAGCTTCGCGAGCGCGACCGCCGCGACACCGAGCGTGCGGTCGCGCCGCTTCGTGCTGCCGACGACGCGCTGGTGCTGGATACCACCGAGCTCGATGCCGATGCGGCCTTCGCGGTCGCGCTGCAGCGGGCGGAGGCGGTGCGGGCGCGGCATGCGGGACCGGGCGCGTCGCGGGCGAGCGTCAACCCCTGACCCCGGGCGGCGGCACCGCCGGCCGGGCCTTCGGAGCCTCGATGACGGACGCCTCGGCTTCTCCCGATCTCAAGACCTCGCGCGACGAGTTCGCAGCACTGCTCGACGAGCAGTTCGGTGCTGCGACCCGCCTCGAAGGCACCGTGGTACGCGGCACGGTGGTGGCCATCGACGGCGAGGAGGCGCTGGTCGATGTCGGCCTCAAGTCCGAGGGCCGCATCCCGTTGAAGGAGTTCGCGCCGCACGGCCAGACCCCGGAGGTCAAGGTCGGCGATCTCGTCGAGGTCTATGTCGAGCGGTTCGAGAACCGCGGCGGCGAGATCGTGCTGTCGCGCGACAAGGCGCGCCGCGAGGAGAGCTGGAACCGGCTCGAGCGCGCGTTCAACGAGCAGGGCAAGGTCGAGGGCCAGATCTTCGGCCGGGTCAAGGGCGGCTTCGCCGTCGATCTCGGCGGGGCCGTGGCCTTCCTGCCGGGCAGCCAGGTCGACATCCGCCCGGTGCGCGACGTCGGCCACCTGCTCAACAAGCCCGAGCCCTTCATGATCCTCAAGATGGACCGCCGGCGCGGCAACATCGTGGTCTCGCGCCGGGCGGTGCTCGAGGAGAGCCGCGCCGAGCAGCGCAACGAGCTCCTCGCGAGCCTCAAGGAGGGCCAGATCCTCGAGGGCGTGGTCAAGAACATCACCGACTACGGTGCCTTCGTCGACCTGGGCGGGCTCGACGGCCTCCTGCACGTCACCGACATCTCCTGGCGGCGCGTCAACCATCCGGCCGACGTCCTGCAGGTCGGCCAGACCGTCAAGGTCCAGGTGATCCGCTTCAACCGCGAGACCCAGCGCATCAGCCTCGGCATGAAGCAGCTCGAGGCCGATCCCTGGGAGGGCATCGAGCTCAAGTACCCGGTCAACACCAAGTTCAAGGGCCGGGTCACCAACATCACGGACTACGGTGCCTTCGTCGAGCTGGAGCCCGGGGTCGAGGGTCTCGTCCATGTCTCCGAGATGAGCTGGACCAAGAAGAACGTCCATCCCGGCAAGATCGTCTCGACCTCTCAGGAGGTCGAGGTCATGGTGCTCGAGGTCGATCCGGAGAAGCGCCGCGTCTCGCTCGGGCTCAAGCAGTGCATGCCCAACCCGTGGGAGCGATTCCTCGAGCTGCATCCGCTGGGATCGACGGTCGAGGGCGAGGTCAAGAACATCACCGAGTTCGGTCTGTTCGTGGGTGTCGACAACGACATCGACGGCATGGTGCATCTCTCGGACCTGTCCTGGGACCAGCCGGGCGAGGAGGCCGTCAAGGCCTACAAGAAGGGCGACGTGGTCAAGGCCGTCGTGCTGGATGTCGACGTCGACAAGGAGCGGGTCAGCCTCGGCATCAAGCAGCTCAGCGGCGATCCGTTCAAGGAGGCCATCGCCGGCCTCAAGAAGGGCGAGCGGGTCACCTGCACGATCCGCGAGATCACGCCGATGGGCATCGAGGTCGAGACGACCACCGGCGCGCGCGGCTTCATCCGCAAGGGCGATCTGTCGCGCGACCGCGACGAGCAGCGGCCGGAGCGCTTCGCCGTCGGCGAGAAGGTCGACGCCAAGGTGATGAACGTCGACGCCTTGAACCGGCGCCTGTCGCTCTCGATCAAGGCGCTCGAGCTCGAGGACGAGAAGCAGGCGATGGCCGAGTTCGGCTCGACCGACAGCGGGGCCTCGCTCGGCGACATCCTGGGCGCGGCGTTCCGGCAGAAGCAGGCCGAGGAGCAGGGCAAGCAGGGCTGAGAGCGGGCAGCGGGGCGGCGTCGGGGCGACCCGACGCCGCGACCGGGCTCGCATTGACGCCGGCGCCGGGGCTCTGGCAGACTCGTACGGCGAGTCGCGCCACCCGCCGCCCGAGGGTCCTCCGCGTCGGCGGCCGCAGGGGCAGAAGCGATGACCAAGTCGGACCTCGTCAAACGCCTCGCCGCGGCCAACCCGCATCTGTTCCAGCGCGACATCGAGCGGATCGTGACGACCGTGTTCGAGGAGATCTCGGCCGCGCTCGCGCGCCGCGACCGGGTCGAGCTGCGCGGGTTCGGCGCCTTCTCGGTGCGCGCCCGGGAGGCCCGGCTCGGCCGCAACCCCCGCACCGGCCGGGAGGTGGCGGTACCCGAGAAGCTCGTGCCCTACTTCAAGACCGGCAAGGAGCTGCGCGAGCGGCTGAACCACGGCTGAGCGACGGCCTCTGCCGGTCGGCGTGTCGCAACCGAGAGGAAGCGTCCCATGTTCAGGCTCGTCCGGACCCTGCTCGGCGTCGTTGGCGTGGTGGTCATCACGATGTTCGCGCTCGCCAACCGCGGCCCGGTCGAGATCGACCTCCTGGCGCTGCCGGCGCCGGTGACGGTCCCGGTCTACAGCCTGTTCCTCGCCGGGCTCCTCGGCGGTGCCCTGCTCGGCGCCGTGGCTGCCTGGCTCGGCGGCTGGCGCAGCCGGCGCGAGGGACGGTTGGCGCAGCGGCGGCTTGCGGCCCTGGAGGCCCGCGAGCGGAGCCGGCTCGATGCCGAGGCGGCGGCGCGAGCGGAGCGGCGGGCCGAGCCCGGCCAGCGGGCCCTCGCCCCGGCCGCCTGAGCCGCTGCGACCCCGGCGACCGCGGAGCTCTCCCTTGCGGGTGGTGATCGTCGGCGCCGGGATCCTCGGCCTCGCGACGGCCTGGGCGTTGCACCGGGCCGGCCATCGGGCGGTCCTGGTCGAGCGCGGCGCGATCCCGAACCCGCACGGCTCCTCCGTGGACCGACACCGGGCGATCCGCGTCACCTACGGCGCCGAGCACGGCTACGCGGTCATGGCGCTCGAGGCCTTCGCCGCCTGGGGGCGCCTTTGGGCCGACCTCGGCAGCCGGCATCTGGTCGAGACGGGCCAGCTCGTCCTGGGCCCGCCCGACGAGCCCTGGATCACGAGCTCGCTGGCCTCCCTCGATCGGCTGGGCCTGTCCTTCGAGCCGCTCGACCGGGCGAACCTCGTCCGCCGCTTCCCGCACATCCGCATCCCGGCCGACCACGCGGCCTGGTTCGTGGGCAAGGCCGGTGCCTTGCTCGCCGATCGGATCTGCTTGGACCTCGCCGCCTGGCTGCGCGCGCAGGGGGCCGAGCTCGTCGTCGGATGCCCGGTCGTCGAGCTCCTGCCCGACCGACCCGCCGTGCGCCTCTCGGACGGGCGGATCGTAGGAGGCGACGCGCTCCTCGTGGCCGCCGGGGCGTGGACGACTTGCCTCGTCCCCGCGCTCGCGGATCGTCTGCAGCCTTCCCGCCAGACCGTCGTCTACGTCCGCCCGCCGGCCGCGTTCGAGAGGGCTTGGCGCGACGGCCCGGTCCTCACCCACAAGGACAGGCGCAGTGGGCTCCTGTTCTACGCGCTCCCGGCCGTGGCCGGCGTCCCGGCCAAGCTCGGCGACCACCAGTTCACGAAGGGCGGCGATCCCGACGCCGACCGCACGCCCCGCCGCGCCGAGGTCGAGGCGATCCTGACGCTCGCCCGGACCACGCTCGCCGAAGCGGAGCGCTACGAGGTCGCGGAGCCACGCAGCTGCTTCTACACGGTGACCGAGGACGAGCGCTTCCTGGCCGAACGGGTCGGCCGGGCGCTGGTGGTCAGCGCCTGTTCCGGCCACGGATTCAAGTTCGGCGCGCTCCTGGGCGAGCGCACCGCCGATCTCCTGCTCGGCCGGCTCGACTTCGCGGCCTATCGAAGCTGGCTTTCGGGCGGGCTCGGCTGAGCCGCTTCAGGCGAGCCCGAAGATCGAGCTGAGGCCGGTCCGCTCGGCGAGCCGCGCCATCACGGCATCGTCCGGTCGGGGCGGCCGCGCCTCGGCGGCTTCGAGGACGAGCGGCAGGATGCCGACATCGCCCGTGGAAGCGAGGAACAGATCCTGTTCCGCCAGGACCCAGGCGACCGCGAGACGGACTTCCTCGGGATCCCCGAGCGGCTGGTACCAGGTCGTCCGATCGCGCACCGCGCCCGCCGCCCAGGGGCCGCGCGCCAGCGCCTTGATCGTCTGCACGGCCACGCCGCGTTCCCGGGCGAGCGCCCGGACGCGGGCGAAGTCGTCGGCATAGGTCGGATGGCGCGCGCAGAGCCAGTTCCAGGGCAGGAGGATCGAATCGAAGGGAAAGCGCTCGAGCGCGCGGCGGTGCAGCGCGGCGATCTGCCAGCCGTGGCCGGTCACGCCGAGGAATCGGACGAGGCCCCGCTCGCGCGCCTCGACCATCGCCTCGATCGCCCCGCCGGGGCCGAGTGCGCGCTCCCACTCGTCGGGGTGGGTTAGGGCGTGGAGCTGCCAGAGGTCGAGCCGGTGGGTGCGCAGCCGCTCGAGCGAGCGCTGGAGCTGCTCCATGGCACCCCCGCGGTCGCGCCGATCGGTCTTGCTCGCGAGGAAGAAGCGGTCGCGGTGGCGCTCCATCCAGCGGCCGACCCGCAGTTCCGAATCCCCGTAGCGCGGCGCGATGTCGATGTGGTTGACGCCGTGGCGGAGCAGGAGCTCGAGCGTGCGGTCGGCGGTTTCCTGGTCGCACTCCTCGAGCGCCGCGGCACCGAAGATCACGGCCGAACTCGCGTGTCCCGTCCGTCCGAACGGCCGTCGCTCGATCGTCATTGCAGCCTCCCCCACTTGGCCGCGTTCAGCCCCGGTCGGACGGTCCTCGCTCGAGGAACGGCTCGATGTCGCCCGACCGCCAGGGCTCCTGGTTCGCGACCAGGTCGAGCAGGTAGCGGCCGTAGGCGGTCTTGGCGAGCGGTGCCGCGAGCAGCTCGAGGTCGGCCTTGCCGATCCAGCCCTGGAGATAGGCGATCTCCTCCGGGCAGGCGATCTGGAAGCCCTGCCGCTCCTGCAGCGTGCGCACGAACTCGGCCGCCTGCAGGAGGCTGTCGTGGGTCCCGGCGTCGAACCAGGCGTAGCCGCGGCCGAGGCGCTCGACGACGAGCCCGCCCGCCTCGAGATAGGCGCGGTTGACGTCGGTGATCTCGAGCTCGCCGCGCGGCGAGGGGCGCAGCCGCCTCGCGATCTCGACCGCCCGCGGGTCGTAGAAATAGAGCCCGGTCACGGCGTAGTTGGAGCGCGGCCGCGCCGGCTTCTCCTCGAGCTCGAGCGGCCGGCCCTGGCCGTCCAGCACGACGACGCCGTAGCGCTCCGGATCGGCGACCCGGTAGCCGAACACGGTGGCACCCTCGGTCCGCCGCACGGCGAGCTTGAGGGCGACCCGCAGATAGTGGCCGAAGAAGATGTTGTCGCCCAGGATCAGGCAGCAATGGGCGCCGGCGAGGAAGCGCTCGGCGATCAGGAGCGCCTGCGCCAGCCCCTCGGGCCGCGGCTGGACGGCGTAGCGGAGGGCCAGGCCCCATTGGCTCCCGTCGCCCAGGAGCCGCTCGAACTGGCCACGGTCCTCGGGCGTGGTGACGACCAGGATCTCGCGGATCCCGGCCAGCATCAGCGTCGTCAGCGGATAGTAGACGAGCGGCTTGTCGTACACCGGGAGGAGCTGCTTGCAGACGGCGCGCGTCACCGGGTAGAGGCGCGTGCCGCTGCCGCCCGCGAGCAGCACGCCCTTGTAGTGGGCGCTCAAGGCACCGCCTCCGGCCGAGCGGCGAGCCCGAGGCCGAGCCGGCGACCGTCGTAGCGGTCGCGCGTCTCGGCGAGCCAGGGGCGGTTGGCGAGGTACCAGGCGACCGTCGCGCGCAGGCCCTGCTCGAGGGTGCGCCGCGGCCGCCAGCCGAGCTCCTGCTCGAGCCGGCTCGGGTCGATGGCGTAGCGGCGATCGTGGCCGGGGCGATCGGCGACGAAGGTGACGAGCCGCTCGTGGGGGCGGTGCGCCGAGCCCGGGAGGAGCTCGTCGAGCAACCGGCAGAGGGTGCGGACGAGCTCGAGGTTGGTCCGCTCGGCGCGTGCCCCGACCAGATAGGTCCGGCCGGGCTCACCCCGCTCGAGGATGGCGAGCAGCGCCTCGGCGTGGTCGTCGACGTGCAGCCAGTCGCGGACCTGATCGCCCGCGCCGTAGAGCGGGATCGGCCGGCCGTCGAGCGCGCGGGCGAGCGCGAGCGGGATCAGCTTCTCGGGGAACTGCCAGGGCCCGTAATTGTTCGAGGCATTGGAGACCAGGACCGGCAGCCCGAAGGTGTGGTGCCAGGCGCGTACGAGATGGTCGGCGGCGGCCTTGGTGGCGGCGTAGGGTGAGCGCGGGTCGTAGCGCGTCGCCGTGTCGAAGGGCGGGTCGGCGGGCCCGAGCGCGCCGAACACCTCGTCGGTCGAGACGTGGTGGAAGCGGAAGCGGGCGCGCGCGGGCGGCTCGAGCTCGCGCCAGTAGGCGCAGGCCACCTCGAGCAGCCGCCAAGTGCCGACGACGTTCGTGGAAAGGAACGGCTCCGGCCCGTCGATCGAGCGGTCGACATGGGTCTCGGCGGCGAGGTGCAGGACCGCCTGCGGGCGGTGCTCGCGGAAGACGGCGCGGAGCGCGTCGGCATCGGCGATGTCGGCGACGACGAGCTGGTGGCGCGGGTCGTCGGCCGCCTCCTCGAGCGCCCTGGGCTCGGCCGCATAGGCGAGCCGATCGACACCCACCACCTGCCAGTCGGTGGTGCGCAGGATCCGGCGGATAACGGCCGAGCCGATGAAGCCGCAGCCACCGGTCACGAGCAGCCGCATCGGCGAACCTCCGGCTCGAGGAACGGTTCCGGGTCGAGCTCGCGCAGCCGCGGCAGGCGCCGGTCCTTCTCGGAGACGATCGGCGCGCCGGGCAGCTCGGGCCACGGGATGGAGAGGTCCGGATCGTCGAAGGCAACCCCGCCCTCGAGCTCGGGGGCGTAGGGCGCATCGACCTTGTAGAGCACCGCCGAGCCCGGCTCGAGGGTCAGGTAGCCGTGGGCGAAACCCCTCGGCACGAAGATCCAGGCACCGTCCTCCTCGCCCAGCTCGACCCGGACGTGGCGGCGGTAGGTGGGGGCGTTCGGCCGCAGGTCGACCGCCACGTCGAGGATCCGACCGCGCAGGCAGCGCACGAGCTTGGCCTGGGCCGCGGGCGGACGCTGGAAGTGCAGGCCGCGCAGGGTGCCGGCGGCCCTCGACCAGGCGAGGTTGTCCTGCAGGAAGTCGCCGCCGATGCCGGCCTCCGCGAAGCGCCGCCGGTTCCAGAGCTCGGTGAACCAGCCGCGCGCGTCGGCGTGCCGCTGCGGGCGGATCAGCAGGACCTCGGGGATCTCGGTCGGGATCACCTGCACGGGACGCCTCCCGAGGTCGCCGGAGCGGCGAGCGCCCGGGCGCGGACCTCACCCCAGAGCTCGAGCGCGCGCGACGGCGGCAGCTCGACATCGGCGAACTCGACGACCTGCCCGGGCTCGAGCGAGCGGCGGATCACGAGGTCGCGGGCGAGGCCGATCGGCAGGTGGTCCGGCCGGTCGGCGATCCGGACACAGATCCCCCTGAGCTCGAAGCTGCCGGCGCCGAGCGGGATCCGGGTGCCGGGCTCGAGCCGCCGTTTGGCCACCGTCGCCACCGAGAGCCTCGGGGCCGGGCCGTTGGCGAGCAGCGGCCCGCCGCCCCGCCGAACCCGCTCGAGCGTCTTGAACGCCTCCAGATGGACGAGCACCTGCGGGGCGAGCAGCGTGTAGAAGGGACCGTCGCCCATCTTGAGGTAGCGCAACGCCGCGCGCTGCTCCTCGCGGTGGCGGGCGACGATGAACACGCCGTGCGGGAAGCCTCGGCCGAGGAGATAGTCGGTGAGCGTGCGCCCGTGGAGCAGGGCCGCCTCACCCAGGCGCCGGGCTCCGTCGGTGAGGTCCTCGCAGGCAGGTCCCAAGAGCTCCTCGCGGGCGATGTCGGCGCCCAGACCGTTGCCCACGAGGCATTGCTCGATCTGCAGCTTGGTGCCGTCGGTGAAGGCGGTCACCATGGGCAGCGAGAGGCCCTGGCGCTCGGCCCAGTGGCGCATCGAGTCCGGGCTCGGGTCGCGGTCGAGGAAGCCCTTGAGATTGCCGTAGACGAGCGGCTCGAAGCCCATCGCCCGCGCCTCCTCGGCGAGGGCTGCGAGCGAGCCCGGCTGGTCGCCCTGGGCCTCGGTCAGCAGACCGCGGCCCGAGAGCGCCGAGCCGGTCGTCACGTGCAGCTCGGGATCGTAGGTCACCACCGGCCGGCCGGCCGCGAGCGCGCGCTCGACCACGAGGGTGGCCCACGGCACGTCGCCGGTGCACTCGAGGACGATGTCCGACCGCTCGATCAGCCGGTCGATGTCGTGCACGAGCTCCGCGTCGGCGAAACCCGGCACCGGGCCCGCCCGGCGGGTGAGCACCGCGCCGATCCGCCAGGACGAGCGGTGGCGCAGCTCGAGCGCCAGATGGCGAGCGACGAACCCGGTGCCGACGATGCCGAGCCTCGTGACCTCGGGAACGCCACCCGCCATCCGCCACCGCCCCGATGGAGCCGCCCGTCGGGCAGCTGCCGACGGTCGGTCATCCTCGCAGAAACGGTCGGCGCCGACGAGGGGAGGGGGAGCCCCTGGAGGCTCCCCGGTACGTCATCCGCGGAGCCGGCGTGTGATCTCCGCCACGTGGCGACCCTGGAAGCGGGCCATGGCGAGCTCCTTCTCGGAGGGCTGCCGCTGGCCCTGGCCGCCGGCGATGGTCGTGGCACCGTAGGGGCTACCCCCGGCGATCTCCTCGAGCGTCGTCTGCTCGGTGCAGGAATAGGGCAGGCCCACATAGACCATGCCGTGGTGCAGGAAGAGCGGCAGGGCCGTGACGATGGTGGTCTCGTTGCCGCCGTGCTGGGTGGCACTCGAGGTGAACATCGAGGCGACCCTGCCGACCAGCGCGCCCTTCGCCCAGAGCCCACCGGTCTGGTCCCAGAAGGCCCGCATCTGCGAGGCCATGCCGCCGTAGCGGGTCGGGCAGCCGACGAGGATCGCATCGTACTCGGCGAGCTCCTGCGGGCTCGCGACCGGCGCCTTCTGGTCGAGCTTGAAGTGGAACTGCCTGGCGATCTCCTCGGGCACCGTCTCGGGCACCCGCTTGACCACCACCTCGACCCCGGCGACCTCCTGGACGCCGGCTGCGACGGCGCCTGCCATGGTCTCGATGTGGCCGTAGGTGCTGTAGTAGAGGACCAGGACCCTGGTCGGCATGCTCGGCTCCCCGCTCGTTGGCGAGCGGCAGGTGGGAAGCGGCGCGGGGAACGACGAGCGGCCGGGGCGGAACAGGATTGGCGCCCGAAGGGAGACGATGATGGCCCGCAGCGAGCGGCTCGGGGGCGGCAAGGCGGTCTACGGTGCCGCGGTGGGGATCCTCATGCTCGAGGCGCAATTCCCGAGGATCCCGGGCGACATGGGCAATGCGCTCACCTGGCCGTTCCCCGTGCACTACCGGGTGGTGCGCGGCGCCTCGCCCGATCGGGTCGTGCGCCGGCGCGCCGAGGGGCTCCTGCCGGCCTTCCTCGAGGCCGCCCGCGAGCTGGTCGCCACGGGGGCCGACGGGATCACCACCAATTGCGGCTTCCTCTCGCTGTTCCAACGCGAACTCGCGGCCGCTGCGGGCGTGCCGGTGGCGACCTCTTCGCTGATGCAGGCGGCGACGATCCAGGCCCTCCTGCCGCCGGGCCGCAAGGTCGGCATCCTGACCGTCTCGGCCGAGAGCCTGACGCGCGAGCATCTCCGTGCCGCAGGGGTTCCCGAGGGCAGCCCCATCATGGGCACCGAGGGCGGCCGTGAGTTCACCCGGGTGATCCTGGGCGACGAGCGCGAGCTCGACCCGGCGGCGGCCGAGGCCGATCTCCTGGAGGCTGCCGAGCGGTTGCTGGCGCTCCACCCCGAGGTCGGCGCCCTGCTGCTCGAATGCACCAACATGTGCCCCTATGCGCGGGCGGTCGCCGACCGGACCGGCCTGCCGGTGTTCGACATGGCCGGCTTCGTCGCCTGGTTCCAGAACGGGCTCCGACCCCGGCGCTTCGCCGAGCCGCGCGAGACCGAGGCGCGGCGGCGCTCGGCTTGACCGTCCCGGGCGATCGCCTAGGCTCCGCGGTCGACCGAACGTCGAGCCGGCCCGGAACTTGCCCGCCGCGGCCTGCCACCAGAAGGACGACCACGATGCCCGCGCTGTCCCGCCGCCTGCTCCTGGCGTCCGCCGCGATCCTTCTGCCGGCGAGCGGGGCGCGGGCCGAGGGCGAGCAGCAGCGGCTGGTCGACCGGGCGCGGATCGTGGTCGACGAGTTCCTGGCCGATCCGAACTTCCAGCGGATGCGGGTCTACGTCCAGAACGCCTTCGCCGTGCTGATCGTCCCGGACCTGCTCAAGGGCGGGTTCGTGGTCGGCGCCGAGTACGGGGTGGGCGTGCTGCTAGCCCGCGACGTGCGCAGCGGGGCGTGGAGCGATCCGGTGTTCGTCGACCTCTACGGCGGCAGCATCGGCCTGCAGCTCGGCGGCAAGGCCTCGGACGTGATCCTCACCATCATGAACGCCGGCGCGCTCGACAAGATCCTGAGCTCGCGGTTCAAGCTCGGCACCGATGCGAGCGTGGCCGCGGGCCCGGTCGGGGTCGGCGTCGGCGCCGCCACGACCGTCCAGTTCGGTGAGGACCTGTACATCTTCAGCCGCAGCAAGGGGCTCTATGGCGGGCTCTCGGCCGAGGGCTCGGCGGTGATCCTCAAGCCCGACTGGATCAAGGCCTATTACGGCCAGACGGTGACCGCTCAGGCGGTGCTCAAGGAGCGCACCGTCACCAACCCCGGCAGCGCAGCGCTGCGCGAGTCGCTCGCCCGCTTCTGAGACGGCTCAGGCCGCGAGCCGCGCGGCGAAGCGGAGGCCGCCCCGCGGCTCGCGTCGGCCGGGCAGTGGCCGCAGTTCCTGGCGGGCCCAGCGCAGGAGCGCCGCCTCGACCCGCCCCGGCTCCGCGTCGGCCCGCTCGAGGCCGCGCCGATAGAGCTCCATGAACATCGCCACCGTGTCGGTCGCGTCCCACGGCCGGCCGGTGCGGCGGGCGGCGTGCGCGATCACCGCGGCCACGAGATTGTCGCGGAACTGCTCGCCCACGCGCGGCGGCGCCCCGGCCTCGTCGAGCAGCCGGGCGATCACCCGCAGCACGCGGCCGGTCTCGAACGCGGCGCGCGCATCGCTCAGCCCGGGCAGCCGGCGCATGGCCAGCACCAGCGCCTCGTTCGCACCAGCCGCCCAGGGTGTCGCCGCCTCGGCGAGCCCCGGTCCCGCGGCCGGCCCCACCTCCGCCACCCCGAGCCCGGCCCGGAAGGCGCGCTGCGGATCCGCCCTGGTCTCGGCCATGCCCCGCCCTCGTCTGCCGGCGATCCTCTCGCCGAGGATGACGATCACGAGCGTGCCACAACGTGAAGGCGAAGCAACCGTTGAGGTGATGCAACCTGGCAACGATTCGAGCGCCGACCGCGCCGGTCCCGCTCAGTCCGGGAGGACGAGCCCGTGCTCGCGTGCGGCCAGAGCCAGGTGGCGGAGCGTTTGCTCGGCGAGCGAGCGGTCGACCTGCAGCTCGACCACGAGCCGGCCGGCGCCGCCCTCGACCGCCTCCAGCCAGACCGGGATCCGACCGTAGAGGCTCGCGGCGACCGTCCCGGTCGGGAAGGCCGAGGGGTGGAGGTCGAGCGGGCAGCCCTCGGCGAGCGTGGCGCGCGCGGCGGCATCCGGGCCCTCGAGGCGGAGCGTGGTCATCGCCTCGGTGAGGTCGACCCATGCCGCCGGTCGATCGACGAGGGCGGCCTCGAGCACGGCGCCGAGCGCGGTCTCCGACCCCGGCTCGTCGAGGATCACGAGCCGGTCGGGTCCGAGCCGGAGCGCCCGGCGCGTTCCGCCCGCCGTGCGGTCACCGACCCGCTCCGGGAGCGCGAGGCCGGCCGCCGCCGCCGCCACGGCCAGCTCGGCCGCGGGCCCGCGCACCAGGAAGCGGGTGCGGAAGGGCAGCTCGCGCAGGATCAGGGGATCGGCCGCGGGCGATTCGAGGGCGCGGCGGTCGAGCCGGGCGAGGGGGGCCGTCCTAGCCACGCAGGCGCGCTCCTTCCGGGTCGAGGAAGCAGGGCGCGGCGATCTCGACCGGGATCGGCTCGCTGTCGGCCGCGGCGACCCGCAGCCGCCGGCCCGGCTCGGCCAGGTCGCCGCGCACCAGGGCGAGGGCGATCGCCCGGTCGAGCGCCGGCGACCGGGCGCTCGAGGTGACGTGGCCGAGGGACGGCCCCGAGGGTGGATCCTTGCCATCCGCCACGAGCTGGCCACCCGGCGGCGGCACGCGCTCGCGGTCGAGCGGGAGCAGGCCCACGAGGCGCGGCCGGTCGGGCCGGCGGTGCTCGGGGAGGAGGAGCGAGCGCCGGCCGAGGAACCCCTTCCTGGTCGAGAGCAGTCGGCCGAGCCCCAGATCGAGCGGCGTGATGCTCCCGTCCGTCTCGTGGCCGACCAGGATGTAGCCCTTCTCCAGCCGCAGCACGTGCATCGCCTCGAGACCGTAAGGCGTGGGCTGCAGGTCGGGGCCCAGGCGGAAGAGCGTCTCCGCCACGTCCGCGGCGTGGCTCGAGGGGACGTTCAGCTCGAAGCCGAGCTCGCCCGTGAAGCTCACCCGGAACAGCCGCACCGGGACGCTGCCCACCCGGGCGTCCCGCCAGGCCATGTGCGGGAAGGCCCTCGCCGCCAGGTCGACGTCGGAGACGGCACGACGCAGGAGCTGGCGGGCCTTCGGCCCCTGCACGGCGAGCACGGCCCAGCGCTCGGTCACGGGCGTGATCCACACGCGCAGCTCCGGCCACTCGGTCTGCGCCCAGCGCTCGAGCCAGGCATGCGTGCGGGCGGCACCGCCGGTCGTGGTGGAGAGCTGGAAATGGCAGGGACCGAGGCGGCTCACCACGCCGTCGTCGAGGAGGGTGCCGTCGTCGGCGAGCACGAGGCCGTAGCGACAGCGGCCGACCGCGAGCCCGGCCAGATCCACGGTGTAGATCCGCTCGAGGAAGGTCAGCGCGTCCGGACCCTGCACGTCGATCTTGCCGAGGGTGCTGGCATCGGCGACCCCGACGCCGGTGCGCACCGCCCGGCACTCCCGCGCGGCCGCCCGGGCGAGGCTCTCGCCCGGCCCCGGGAAGGCGGTCGGCCGCTTCCAGTTGCCGACGTCCTCGAACACGGCGCCGCGCGCCTCGGCCCACTCGTGCAGGGGTGTGCGCCGGATCGGCCGGAACAGGTCGCCGCGCGCGACACCGGCGAGCGCACCGAAGCCGAGGGGCGTCCAGGGCGGGCGGAAGGTGGTGGGCGCGAGCTCGGCCGGATCGCGCCCGGTCCCGGCTGCGACCAGCGCCAGGGCGGTGGGCCCGAGGGTCTTGCCCTGGTCGGTGGCCATGCCGACGGTGGTGTAGCGCTTGACGTGCTCGACCGCGTGGAACCCCTCGCGCAGGGCGAGCTCCAGGTCGGCCGCGGTGACGTCGTTCTGGAGGTCGACGAAGGCGGCGGTCGGGTCGCGTCGCCACACCGCCTCGAGCGCCCAGGGGGGCAGCGACGGTGCCCGAGCCGGCTCGTCCACGGCCGGCGCCGGCTCGTGCGGACGCGCCGCGCCCAGCTCCTGCAGGAGTGCCGCGACCGCGCCGGCCGCCTGCGCCAGCGCCTCGGCGAGCGTCCCGGCACCGGCCGCCGCACCGGCCACCGCGACCCGCTCGGGTGCCGCGGCCGGGAGGAACGCGGCGCACTCGGGCTCCCAGGCGAGGCGGCCCCCGGCCTGCGCCAGGAGGTGGACGCTCGGGGTCCAGCCGCCGGAGACCAGGAGGGCGTCGCACGGCACGGTCCGCTCGCGGGCGGCGATGGGTCGAAGGTCGGGCCCGACCGGAGCGAGCCGGGCCGCGGCGAGGCCGAGACGTCCGTCGCTGCCGGTCACGGTCCAGCCGGACAGCACCGGAAGCCCGGCCGCCTCGGCCAGCCGGGCGAGCGGGCCGGGCTCCGGGCGCGGGTCGACGATGGCGTGCACCCGAACCCCGGCCGCGGCCAGCTCGAGCGCCGCCGCGTAGGCCAGGTCGTCGGTGGTGGCCACCACCACCTCGCGGCCGACCGGCACGGCGAAGCGCGCCAGATAGGCGCGCGCCGCACCGGCCAGGAAGATCCCCGGACGGTCGTTGTCGGGGAACAGGAGCGGCCGCTCGATGCGCCCCGTGGCGAGCAGCACGGCGCGCGGTCGGACCTTCCACAGGCGCTCGCGCGGCAGCCGCGGATCGGGCTCGAGCCGGTGGTCCGCGACCCGCTCGAGGAGCAGGGCGTGGCGGCTCGGATGCAGGGCCTGCGCCGTGGTCCGGGTCAGGAGCGTGACCTCGGGCAGCCGGGCGAGCTCGCCCAGGATGCGCGCGAGCCACGCGGCGGCCGGCCCGCCGTCCAGCCCGGGCGCGCGACCGCCCGCGAGCGCGAGCCCACCGCCCGGCTCGGGCTGCTCGTCGCAGAGCAGCACGCGTGCACCGGCGCGGCCCGCGAGGAGGGCCGCGAAGAGCCCGGCCGGCCCGCCGCCCACGACCAGCAGGTCGCAGTGGGCGTGGCGGTGCAGGTAGCGGTCCGGGTCGGGCCGGTCGGGAGCGCGCCCGAGCCCGGCCATCCGTCGGATCGCCGGCTCGAACAGCCGCTCCCAGACCCCCTGCGGCCGGAAGAAGGTCTTGTAGTAGAAGCCGGCCGGCAGGAAGGCGTGCGCCCGGTCCATGATCGCGCCCAGATCGTGGCGCAGCGACGGCCAGCGGTTCTGGCTCGTGGCGGCCAGGCCCGGAACCAGCTCGACCAGCGTGGCCCGGCTGTTCGGGTCGAACCGGCCGGGGCCGCGCTCGACGCCGAGGAGCGCGTTCGGCTCCTCGGGCCCGCAACTGCAGATGCCGCGCGGCCGGTGCCGCTTGAAGCTGCGCGCGACGAGGCGGATGCCGTTGGCCAGGAGCGCCGAGGCCAGCGTGTCGCCGGCGAAGCCCTGGAGGCTTCGACCGTCGAGGCGGAAGGCGATCGGGCGGGCGCGGTCGATCCGGCCACCCGTCGCGAGGCGGAAGGGCTGGCTCACCGCTCGTCCCCGAGGCCCAGGTCCGGCGGAGGCGCCGCACCGATCGGCCAGGAGCCGAGCACGCGGTCGTCACGGGTGTCGCGGGCGAGCAAGAACCAGCGGCCGCAACCGGCCTGGTGCCACCAGGCCTCGACCTGCGGGCCCTTGCGGTTGCGACGGCCCCGCAGCCATGTGGTCCAGGCCACATCGTCGAGCAGCATGGGGTCCGCCGGCCGCGGCGCGCCGGCCTCGCCCCCGCACTGCATCTCGACCTCCTCGCGCGGTCCGCACCAGGGGCAGTGGATCAGGAGCATCCGCTAGCCTCCCTCGGGTGCCGCCGGGGCACAGCGCGCCGTGCCGTCGCTCCAGCGCGTGCAGCGCCAGCGTTCGCCCGGACACTCGAGGACGAGCTCCTCCCGGCGGATCCCGGCATAGGGGTTGGCGACGGCCCGCCGCTCGACGATCGCGAGCCCGCGCGCCAGGAGCTCGGCGATCGTGGTATCGGCAGGCTCCGTCTGGGCCAGGAAGGCCAGCGACGCCAGAGCCAGCATCAGTGCGCCACCGCGGCTGCGGCCGCCTCGTCGACCAGCCGGCCGGTCGCGAAGCGGTCGAGACCGAACGGTTCCACGATCGGGTGCGGTCGACCGTGCGCGATCGACCAAGCGAACAGGTGGCCCGAACCCGGCGTCGCCTTGAAGCCCCCCGTGCCCCAGCCGCAGTTGAGCCAGAGCCCACGGACCGGGCTCTCGCCGATGATCGGCGAGCGGTCCGGGGTGACGTCGACGATGCCGGCCCACTGGCGCAGCATGCGCAGGCGGCGGAAGGAGGGGAACAGCTCGGCGACCGCCTCGAGCGCCTCCTCGATCACCCAGGGCGAGCCCTTCTGGCCGTAGGAGGTGTAGCGATCGGTGCCGGCGCCGATCACGAGCTCGCCCTTGTCGGACTGGCTCAGATAGGCGTGGATCGTGCCCGACATGGCGACGCACGGGAAGCAGGGCTTCAAGGGCTCGGAGACCAGGGCCTGCAGGGGATAGCTCTCGATCGGGAGCTCCAGCCCCGCCATCCGGGCGAGCACCGAGCTGTGGCCGGCGGCCACGAGTGCCACGGTCTCGCAGGCGATCGGCCCCTTGCTGGTCGTGAGGCCCACGACCCGATCGGCCTCGAGCCGGATCCCGGTGACCACGCAGCCCTCGCAGACGTCGACGCCGAGCGCCGAGGCTGCGCGTGCGAAGCCCCAGGCGACCGCGTCGTGGCGGGCGGTGCCGCCGCGCCGCTGCAGGGCCGCGCCCAGGACCGGGAAGCGCAGGCTCGCGATCTCGAGCGGCGGGCAGAAGGCCTTCGCCTCGCGCGGCCCGAGCCACTCGTTGTCGACGCCGGCCAGGCGATCGGCGTGCACGTGCCGTTCCAGGACCTCGACCTCGTGGCGGGTGTGCGCGAGCATGAGCACGCCGCGCGGGCTGAACATCACGTTGTAGTCGAGCTCGGCGGAGAGGGTCTCCCAGAGCCGGAGCGCGTGGTCGTAGAGCGCGATGCTCTCGGGGCGCAGATAGTTCGAGCGGCAGACCGTGGTGTTGCGGCCGGTGTTGCCCGAGCCGATCCAGCCGCGCTCGAGCAACGCGATCCGGCGGATCCCGTGCCGGCGGGCGAGGTAGTAGGCGGTCGCAAGCCCGTGCCCGCCGCCGCCCACCACGACCACGTCGTAGCTCCCGGCCGGCTCGGCCTTGCGCCACTGCTCGGGCCAGCCCCGGTGGCCGCCGAGGCCCTCGCGCAGGAGTCTCCAGAGCGTGTGCCGCACGATCGGATCGTCCCCACCTCCGACGTGCCCTGCCTAGGGCCGATGCGGCCACTCGCCAAGGCCGCAGGTGGCCGCGCACGGATACCCCGCCGCTGTGTGCTCCATACGTGCTCGTTATTGGCCGTGAGCGACGATTCGGGCGACGGTGCCGGCGGGCACGGCGCCTGCGGGCGTCGAGCGAGCCAGGGAGCCTTCGATGCGCGACGCCACCCTTTCGATCCCCGCGAGCGGCGGCCCGCTGGCCGAGCTCGTGCAGTGCGGGACCCTCGTGCGGCTGGTCGTCGGCGGTGCCCTCGGCCTCTTCGTCTGGGAACTCTGGGCGCGGATCCTGACGCCGCTCGTACTCGGCTTCCCGCTCGAGCCGGCGGGGCTCCTGGACGCCCTCTTCCAGCACAATCTCGGGCTCGCCGTGCCCTGGCTCGTGCGCGAGGCGATCCACTACGCGATCGGGCTGCTCGGCTATCCCGTGGCCTACTTCCTCGTGTCCCGGCTGGTTCCGCGCTGGGGTGTCGTGCTCGACCTCGTCGTGCTCGCGACCTTCACCGCGGCGATCGCCGGGCTCGTGCGCAGCGGGACCTTCCAGCCAGTCCACTTCATCTTCTGGACCGCGGTCGTGGGCCTGATCGCCTCCCGGCTGATCAACCGCGACGCTCTGATCGCCGATGCGATCAGCTGGGGCACCTTCACCTGGTTCAACGCGCTCGGGATCTTCGCGCCGCTCGGCGGGCTGTCGTTCTACGCGCTCGCCGACAGCGGCGAGCTGTCCTACATGAGCTTCGTCGGCCACACGATCTACGGTGCGATCGCGGCCTGGTGGTTCGAGCGCGGTCGGGCGGGCCGCTGACGGCCGGGCGCCGACGACTGCCGGGCGTCCGCCCGACGCTGCGCCGGGCGCAGCCTCCGCGACGGTCGGGGCGACGCCTGGATCTGGCTGCCGGCCAGCCTCTGCGCCCGGCTCGTCGGCGGCGCGCCGAGCCCCATCCCCGGCGGCCGGCCGCACCTGCCCGGCCTTCCGGGCCGACCCCCGGAGCGGAGCCCCGATCCATGAGTCACGCGGCCGACCTGCCCCACGTCGTGATCGTCGGATGCGGCTTCGCCGGCCTCGCCGCGGCCCGTGGCCTCGCCGCCGCGCCCTGCCGGGTGACGGTGATCGACCGCCGCAACCACCACCTGTTCCAGCCGCTGCTCTATCAGGTGGCCACGGCGGCACTCTCGCCGGCGGACATCGCCTGGCCGATCCGCGCGCTGCTCGCCCGCCAGGCGAACGCCGAGGTGCAGCTCGGCCGGGTCACCGGGGTCGACCCGGAGGATCGGTCGGTCCTGCCGGAGGGCGGCCGGCGGGTCGCCTACGACCGGCTCGTGCTCGCCACCGGCGCCCGGCACTCCTGTTGCGGCCAGAACGCCTGGGAGGCCGTGGCCCCAGGCCTCAAGAAGATCGACGACGCGACGCTGATCCGCCAGCGCGTGCTCCTGGCCTTCGAGCGCGCCGAGCTCGAGCCGCATCCCACCGAGCGGTCCGCCCTCCTGACCTTCGTGGTCGTGGGAGGCGGACCCACGGGCGTCGAGATGGCGGGCGCCATCGCCGAGCTCGCGCGGTACGCGCTCGCCGCCGACTTCCGCCCGATCGACACGCGCGCCGCGCGCACCGTGCTCCTCGAGGCGGGCCCGCGCCTGCTCCCGTCCTTCCCGCCGGAACTGTCCGAGGCCGCCGCCGCGACGCTGCGCCGGCTCGGCGTCGAGGTCCGGCTCGGTCGACCGGTGACCGGGTGCGACGAGCAGGGCGTCGTGGTCGACGGGCAGCGGATCCCGACCCGGACGATCGTTTGGGGGGCGGTGTCGTCGCCTCGCCCGCCGGGCGCTGGCTCGGCGTACCCTGCGACCGGGCCGGGCGGCTGATCGTGGGTCCAGACCTCGCGGTGCCCGGCCATCCCGAGGTCTTCGTCGTCGGCGACACGGCGGCTGCCCTCTCGAACGGCGTGGCGGTGCCGGGCATCGCCCCGGCGGCCAAGCAGATGGGTGCCTAGGTCGCGGCCCGGATCGGCGCCGAACTCGCCGGTCGGCCGACGCCCGGTCCGTTCCGCTACCGGCACCGCGGCAGCCTCGCCACGATCGGTCGCATGGCCGCCGTGGCCGATCTCGGAAGGGTACGACTCCAGGGCCTGCCGGCCTGGCTGCTCTGGGCCACGGCGCACGTCTGGTTCCTGATCGGCTGGCGACATCGCCTCGTGGTGGCACTCAATTGGGTCTGGAGCTACGTCACCTTCGATCGCGGCGCCCGGCTGATCACGGGTGCCTCGAGCAAGGCTCGGGGGGCCAGGCTGCCCGACCCGGCGCCGGCTACCGAGGCGCCACGCGTCCGTCCGGCAGCCTGAAGGGCACCGCGACGACCGGTTCCGGGCGGTGCCGCGCCGGCCCCCCTCGTTGCTGTTGGCTCTGGCCACCTGCCATAGTGTCGGTGGCTGGCCGGGATCGTCCCCGGGCGCCTCGGAGGCCAGGGCCATGCCGCTCCAGGAAGAGCTCGATCGGCGGCGCCGCGAGGTCTACGACCGGCTCGATCCGGCCGACCGCAAGGTGATCGAGGACGGGATCGAGCGTGTCCGCATGCTGCAGGTCGCGGAGACCGGACTTTCGGTCGGCGACACGTTGCCGGACTTCGCGCTGGTCGATGCCGACGGCCGGGTCTGGCGCGGCGAGGAACTGCTCGCCCGGGGATCCCTCGTGCTCTCCTTCTTCCGCGGCGCCTGGTGCCCCTGTTGCGATCTGGCGATGCGCGCGCTGGAGGCGGTCCGCCCCGAGATCGAGGCGCTCGGGGCCACGCTCCTCGGCGTCGCCCCGACGAGGCCCGAGGATCTGGCGCGCGTGGCGGCCGACCGGGCCCTGCACTACCCGCTGCTGACCGACGTGGGCGAGCACTTGGCCAAGCTGTGCGGCGTGCAGTTCGAGCTGCCCGAGGAGCATATCGACTTCTACCGTCGGTACGGCGTCGACATGCCGGCGACGCACGCCGGCGCGGGCTGGGAGCTGCCGCTGCCCGCGACGTACGTGGTGCGGCAGGACGGGGTGGTGGCCTGGGCCTTCGCCGACGCCGACTGGGGCCGGCGGGCGGAGCCGGAGGCGGTGCTCGAGGTGCTCCGTCGGCTGGCTCAGCCGGCGGCCGAGGCGCCCGTGCGGGCGCGCGATTCGGGCTGACGGCCGCGTGGCCTGAGCGCCAGGTCGATGAACGCCTTCACCGGCGGCGAGTAGAGTCGACCACGGCGGGTCGCGAGCTGGCTCTGCACGATCAGGTCGAGATCGACGAGCGAGCGGGCGAGGAGGCCCTCGGCGAGGCCGTGGCCGGTGCTGCGCAGGCCCACCCCCAGGCCGGCGCGCACGAACGGGCGGAGCCAGTCGACCTCGCCCGCCACGATGCGGCGGCGGACGGTCAGGCCGGCCTGACCCAGGCGATCCTCGATGGTCGGCCGAAACGGGCAGGTCTCGCAGGTCACGACGGTCTCGCCGGCGAGCGCCGCGAGCTCGATGCCGTCATGGGCGGCGAGCGGGTGGGTGGCGGCGAGCAGGATCTCGACCCGCTCCTCGGCGATCGGGTGGTAGTGCAGCTCGTCCAGATCGGTCGCGCGCAGCGGCAGCAGGATCACCTCGAGGTCGCCGCGCAGCAGTGCCTCGCGCAGCGCGGGCGCGCGGTCGTCGATCAGGTGGATCTCGGTCTCCGGATAGTCGGCGGCGTACCGGCCGAGCACCGCATCGAGCGGGCCGAGCGGCACGCCCCGCGAGACGCCGAACTGGAGGCGTGCGGTCTCGAGCTCGAAGAAGGCGCTCGCCCGCCGGCGCGCGTTGTGCGCCTGATCGAGCACCTCCTCGAGGTGCGGCTCCATCAGCCGGCCGAGCTCGGTCGGATGGGTGTTGTTGCGCTCGCGGTGGAACAGCGGTCCGCCGAGCTCCTCCTCGAGCAGCTTGATCGCGCGGGTGAGCGAGGACTGGGCGACGTGGCACCGCTCGGCGGCGCGGGTGAAGTTCAGGGTCTCGCACAGCGCCACGAAGTAGCGGACCAGATGCATCTCCATGGCGCGTCCCGCCTGGCGGGCCGACCCCTGTGGTCGCACCCGCCGAGCTCGGCAACCACCCGGCGCAGCCGCAAGCCGCGGGCCTCCATAGAGCGTGCCTATCGACATCGTGAACGAACGGCATTTCCCGGGGCGCCGATTGCGGGAGCATGCTGCTCGCGATCCAAGGAGGGGCGCAGCTCATGCTCGACGGCACGGCGACCTCGACGGGTGGACCCGAGACCGCGGCCCGGAGCGCCTCGGCGCGGCCGCTGTCGGGCAGGGTGGCCATCGTCACCGGCTCGACCAGCGGGATGGGTCTCGGCATCGCCACGGCGCTGACCCTGGCCGGCGCCGACATCGTCCCGAACGGCCTGGGCGATCCGGCCGAACTCGTGGGGCTGGCCGACAGCTTGGCGGCACGCGCAGGCGTTCGGGTCGGCTACGACGAGGCCGACATGACCAGGCCGGAGGCGATCCTGCGGATGGTCGGCGAGGCCGAGAAGCGGCACGGCCGGGTCGACATCCTGGTCAACAACGCCGGCATCCAGCACGTGGCGCCGATCGAGGAGTTCCCGCCGGCCAAGTGGGATGCGATCCTGGCGATCAACCTGTCGGCGGTCTTCCACGCGACCCGGGCGGTTCTACCGGGGATGAAGGCCCGCGGCTTCGGGCGGATCGTCAACATCGCCTCGGCGCACGGCCTCGTCGCCTCGCCCTACAAGAGCGCCTACGTCGCCGCCAAGCACGGGGTCGTGGGCCTCACCAAGGTGACCGCGCTCGAGGTGGCCGAGCTGGGCATCACGGCGAACGCCATCTGCCCGGGCTACGTGTGGAGGCCGCTGGTCGAGCGGCAGATCGCGGATCAGGCCCGCGCGCACGGCATCGGGCGCGAGGACGTGATCAAGAACGTCCTGCTCAGGAGCCAGCCGAGCAAGCGCTTCGCGACCGTCGAGGAGATGGGCGCGCTGACGGTCTTCCTTTGCAGCGAGGCCGCCGCCTCGATCACCGGAACCGCGCTCCCGGTCGACGGCGGCTGGACCGCACACTGAACGCAGCGATCGAGGGAGGAGTGGAAGCCATGCACGGCACGAGGCTCGACGGCCCACACGAGGCCAGGAGCACCCGACCCGGGACGGGCGCGGCTGCGCGACCCCGGGCCGGGCGCAGCTCCTCCCCCGAAGCGGAGGTCGCTCCGGCGAGCGAGGTCAAGACGGTCAACCTGGCGCTCCAGGGCGGCGGCGCGCACGGTGCGTTCGCCTGGGGCGTTCTCGACCGGCTGCTCGAGGAGCCGCGGCTCGCCTTCGACGGCGTCTCGGCCACGAGTGCGGGTGCCATGAACGCCACGGTCCTGGCCTACGGGCTCGCCGAGGGCGGACGCGAGGGCGCGCGGAAGGCGCTCGCCGCGTTCTGGCGCCGGATCGCGCATGCGGGGCTGTGGAGCCCGCTGCAACCCTCCCTGGTCGATCGCGCCCTGCACAACCACCGGCTCGACTGGTCGCCCGCCTTCCTGGTCTTCGACCTCCTGACCCGGATTCTGTCGCCCTACGAGTTCAACCCGATGGGCTTCAACCCCCTGCGCCGGGTCCTGGAGCAGTCGGTCGACTTCCAGCGGCTGCGCGCACGCTGCCCGATCCGCCTGTTCCTGTCCGCGACCAACGTGCGGACCGGCAAGGTCAAGGTCTTCGATACCGGTGAGATCACCGCCGACGCGGTGATGGCCTCGGCCTGCCTGCCCTTCATGTTCCAGGCGGTCGAGATCGACGGAGAGGCCTACTGGGACGGCGGCTACATGGGCAACCCGGTGATCTACCCGCTGATCTACCATTGCGAGAGCCGGGACGTCGTGGTCGTCCACATCAACCCGATGAAGCGCCCCGAACTGCCCCGCACGGCGAGCGAGATCATGAACCGGATCAACGAGATCAGCTTCAACAGCTCGCTCATGCGGGAGATGCGGGCGATCGCCTTCGTGACGAAGCTGATCGACGAGGGCCGGGTGGCCGACGCCGGCATGAAGCGCATGCTGATCCACGCCATCGCCGCCGAGGAGGTCGTGCAGGGTCTCTCGGTGATGAGCAAGCTCAACGCCGATTGGGAGTTCCTGACGCACCTTTTCGAGGATGGCCGGTCCCATGCCAGTACCTGGCTCGAGGCCAATCTCGAACGACTCGGTCGGGAATCGACCGTCGACCTGGCCGCGACCTACCTCTGAGCCGCTCTTCCTTTCGTTCTCCCCCCCCGACTGACACCCGATGTCCCCCCATCGGGTGCTCTTTTTTCGCTTCCCATCGGCGAGCCGCGCCATAGCCGCCGGCTGGGCTCTCGAGAGCCAGGCGATATTTCCGGACGCCGCGGGCGGCGGCGATGCTCGCCTCGACGGCGCGGCTCGGCCGCTGCCGAAAACCCCCGAAGGAGATCGCTCGATTGGTCAGCTTCCATATCGCCGCCGGCGCTGCGATGGCCGCGCTCCTGGCCTTCGGCACCGTCACCCCCGTGGCGCGCGCGGGCGACTGCCCGGCCGGCAAGGTCGTGGCCTCCGGCCAGGCTCAGACGCCCGGCGCCACCAAGCCCAAGGGCGTGACCGACACGGTGGTCGGCCGGATCGATGTCGCCAAGGAAGGCCGTGCAGATCAAGGATCGTCTCTTCCGCCTGCGCCGCCCACCCGATCCCGCCGCCCACCCCGAGCCGGACCGACCGGCTGCGTCTCTGGACGATCGGCCTGATCGCGTTCCTGACGCTGGTCGACCTGTTCGCCGCCCAGGCGATCCTGCCCTCGCTTGCCGCCGCCTACGGTGTGCCTGCGGCGACGATGGGAGTCGCGGTGAACGCGAGCACCATCGGCATGGCGGCGGCCGGTCTCGCGGTGGCGCTCTTCGGTCGCCACGTCCCGCGGCGCGCGGGCGTGGGTGCCAGCCTCGCCCTGCTCGCGGTTCCGACCGGGCTGTTGGCCACCATGCCCGATCTGGCCAGCTTCACCGGGCTGCGCATCGTCCAGGGTGTGCTGATGGCCACGGCCTTCACGCTCACCATGGCCTACCTCGCCGAGACCACGAGCGCGCGCGAGACCGCGGCCGCGCTCGCCGCCTACGTCACCGGCAACGTCGCCTCGAACCTGGTCGGGCGGCTGGCGGCCGCGGCCGCCGGCGACCATCTGGGCCTCGCCTCGACCTTCCTCCTGTTCGCGGCCCTGAACCTCGCCGGTGCCGCGCTCGCCTGGGCGAGTCTCACCCGGTTCACGGCCCTGGGCATGGCCGCGGCGCGCGGCGGCCCGGCCCTCGCAGGATGGATCGAGCAGCTCCGCACACCCGCCCTGGCGGCGAGCTTCGGGATCGGCTTCCTGATCCTGTTCGTCTTCATCGACACCTTCGCCTGCGTCAACTTCGTGCCGGTGCGCTCGCCCCCGGACCTGGAGCCGATGCAGCTCGGGTTCGTCCATCTCGTCTTCCTGCCGGCGCTCCTGACCACGCCCCTGGCCGGAGCTTTCGTGAGCCGACTGGGCGTCCGCCGCGCCTTCCGCGCGAGCCTGCTCGTGGCCGGCCTCGGGCTGCCCCTGCTGCTCGCGGCGAAGCGGGCACCGGTGCTTCTCGGCCTTGCCCTCGTGGCGGTCCGGACCTTCCTCGCGAAGGCCGCGGCGACTGGCTACGTGAGCCGGACGGCGACGTCCGACCGGGGCGCCGCCTCCGGGCTGTACCTCGCCTCCTACTATCTGGGCGGCCTCGCCGGCAGCGCGGTCCCGGGTCTCGTCTTCGACCGCCTCGGCTGGCCCGCGACGGTGCTGGGTCTGGGCGTCGGGCTGGCGCTCGCGGCAGCCCTCGCCGGAGCGCTGCGCCCGGTCGTGCCGGCTGCCGCCCTCCGGCCGCTCCGGGCACCGGCGGGCTAGGAGGGTGGTGCGACCTGGAGCGACAGGCCGCCGTCGACCGGCAGGCAATGCCCGGTGATGTAGGCGGCGTCGTCGGAGGCGAGGAACACGGCGGCCTTGGCGACGTCCCAGGCGGTCCCCATCCGCCCCGTCGGGCAGAGGGCGTTCCTGGCCGCCACCATCGCCTCGACGGTCGGGTACTCGACCGAGATCTGTCCGTAGATCATGGGCGTGTCCATGAGCCCGGGCATGATCACGTTCACGCGGATGCCCTGTCGGGCGTATTGCAGCGCCAGACCGACGCTCATCTGGTTGATGGCCGCCTTGGACGCGTAGTAGCTGGCATAGGGGTAGAGATAGCGGATCGCGGCCAGCGAGCTGACATTGACGATGGCCCCCTTGCCCTGCCGCAGCATGACCGGAACGACATGCTTGCAGGCGAGGAAGACGCTCTTCAGGTTGACGTCCAGGACCCGCTGCCAGGCGGCCTCGTCGAGCTCGACCGGGCCGCCCATGACGGCGATGCCTACATTGTTGTGCAGGACGTCGATGCGGCCCCAGCGGGCGACCACGCCCTCGACCAGGCGAGCGATCTGAGCACCGTCGGTGACGTCGCACACCGCGGCCTCGCCCGAGAGACCCTCGCCGGTGATGATCGCGGCGGTCTCCTCGGCGGCGGCGGCCCGGTTGTCCACGGCCACCACCCGCGCGCCCTCGCGGGCCATCAGCACTGCCGTGGCCTTGCCGTTGCCCCAGCCGGGGCCGGAGGAACCGGCTCCCATGACCAGTGCCACCCTGCCTTCGAGCCTGCCACCCATGGCACCCTCCCGCGTCCCGCGGAGCGCTTTTGCCGCGGTTCGGGCGGTGCGGGGAAGGGTGCGCGCCGCGCGGCAGCTCAAACCCGCCCGAGCAGCAGCTCGGAGACGAATCGGGTGTTGGTGTAGGCGTAGCGGCGCCACAGCCGCTGCGGGTCGGCCAAGAGCCGGAACGCCCATTCGAGCCCGGCGCGCTGGATCCAGGGCGGGGCCTGGGCGACCCGGCCGGCCAGGAAGTCGATGGCGGCCCCGACCGCGAGGTGCACCATCGGCAGGTGCGGGGCGTTCAGCGCCACCCAGTGCTCCTGCTTGGGGCAGCCCAGCGCCACGAGAAGGATGCGCGCACCGGAGGCACGGATCGCGGCCAGGGTCGCCTCGTCCTCGACCCGTGCCGGGCGGATCGGTGGGCTCGTCGCGTAGACGATCCGCAGCGCCGGGTAGCGGTCGAGCAGGGCCTTCCGGGTGCCGGCCAGGGCCTCGGGGCTGCCGCCGAAGATCCCGATCGGGATGCCGCGGTCGGCCGCGCGCGCGCAGACCTCGAGGGTCAGATCGGGTCCGTAGACCCGCTCCTGGCCGGCGTGACCCAGCCGTCGCAGCCGCCACACGAGCGGCATGCCGTCGGGCGTCACGAGGTCGAAGCGGGCCAGCCGTTCGGCGAAGGTCGGATCGTCGCGGGCCTCGACCAGCATGTGGACGTTGGCGGCGGCGACCATGCGACTCTCGCCGGCGGCGGCCCAGGCCAGGACCCGCTCCGCGGCCTCGGCGAGGCCGACTGCATCGACCCGCGTGCCCAGGATGTTCGGCAAGGCGTTCCCTCGTGCGCAGTCGGGGGTGCGGGCCGTGCCGCACCCCGGTGACGCAGCGTGCTTGCGGACGCTGCGCGGGTCAATCGCCTGTAGCAAGATCAGCGCACGGGAGAGCGCAGGTCCCGCTGGACCGTTGAAATCGCGAGGCGGACAGGTGTATGAAACATGCTACTGAAGAGGCTATCAACTATAGGTTCATTGTAAATAGCTCAGGGGAAGCTTTTAGGTGAGCGACCTCGCACCCGCGCTGTTCGTCCAGGAACGCTCGGCGCTGACGATCGGCGGTAGCGCCGAGGGCCTCGCGCAGGCTGTCCTGCCGACCCCGGCGGCGCTCGAGGCGATCGCTCCGGGAGAGGGGCGCCGCCATCTCGGGACCTTTTCCTGCGAGCTCCTGGCGGGCCTCGTCGCCGCGGCCGACGGCCTCGTGGTGGTGGCCGCAGCGATCCTCGTCTTCTTCGGCTTCTACGAGCCGCGCTATGCCGACAGCGGCCGCGAGCTGACCTATGCGGGGTTCGGCGGCCTCGCGGCCCTGCTCCTGATCCAGAGGCTCTGGTCGGTCGGCGCCTACACCAGCCGGCGGCTGCTCGATCTGCGGGCGCAGCTGCGCCTCGTCACGACGTCCTGGACGATCGCCTCGGGCCTGCTCCTGCTCGCGGTCTTCCTCCTGCACGCCGCGGGCGATCTCTCTCGGGGCTGGTTCCTCGGCTGGTACGGCTCGGTCCTGGTCGGACTGCTGCTCGTGCGCCTGGGCTTCGCGCCGCTCCTGCGCCGGCTCGCCCTGACCGGACGGATAACCCGGCGCGGTCTGGCGCTGGTCGGGCCCCGACCCCTGGTGGACAGCGCGGCCGGCCTGCTCGGTCCGGCGCTGCCCCATCTGCGTCTCTGCCGGCACGTGCTCGAGACGGGCGAGCTCGAGGGTGGTGAGGCCACGTTCGGGGGGCGGCTCTCCGGCCTGCGCCGGGCGCTGCGCCACGACGGTGTCGACAGCGTCCTCGTGCTGCCGACCGCGTCGGATGCCGCGCTCCAGATGCGCCTGCTCGACCAGCTCCGCGAGCTGCCGGTGGACGTCTGGTTCTGCCCGGCCGTCGAGCCGCGGCTGGCACGGACCGGTGCCACCAGCTTCGGGCCGCTGCCGGCCCTCCTGGTCTGGCCGCAGCCGCTGACCATGACCGAGCAGCGCATCAAGCGCGTCGCGGACCTCGTCCTGGCGGCGACGGCACTGGCGCTGCTCTCGCCCCTGCTGCTTCTGGCCGCGATCGCGGTTAAGCTCGACAGTCCGGGCCCGGTCTTCTTCCGCCAGGAGCGGTTCGGGTTCAACAACCGGCGCTTCGAGATGCTGAAGTTCCGGACCATGCGGGTGGCCGACTGCGACCCGAGCGGGGCGCGCCGGACGGTGCGCAACGACCCCCGCGTGACCCGGGTCGGCCGCTTCCTGCGGCGCTCCAGCATCGACGAGCTGCCGCAGCTCTGGAACGTGCTCACCGGCGACATGTCGATCGTCGGCCCGCGGGCGCATCCGATCGAGATGAAGATCGGCGACCGCTACTACCACGAGGTGGTCGAGGGCTACTTCGCCCGCCACCGCGTCCGCCCGGGGATCACGGGCTGGGCGCAGGTGCACGGGCTGCGAGGCGAGGTCGACACGCTCGAGAAGGCGCGGGCGCGGGTCGCCTTCGACCTGCACTATGTCGAGAACTGGTCGCTGCTGCTGGATCTGCGGATCCTGCTGCTGACCGTCCTGCGCGGGCTCGGCTGCCGCAACGCCTATTGAGGCGGCGGACCGGTTCCGCCGGGACCGGGGGAGGGGATCGACGCCGAGGACGGCTGGACTCGCATTCCGTCGCTCGCCCGGCCGGACGCGGCTGCTCGGCACCGTCACGGTCGCACTGGCCACCCTCGCCACGCTCGCACTCGCCGAACTCCTGGCGCGCCTGCTGCCGGTGCACGAGCCCTTCCTGCGCGCCGAGCTCGACGAGGCGCAGCCGGTGGCCCGCTACGAGCCCGACCGCACGGTGACCTGGTCGCACGGACCGTTGCTCGACATCGTCAATCGGGTGCGCATCAACCGCGCCGGGTTCGTCAACGACCAGGAGTACGATCCGGGCGATCCGCGCCCGCTGCTGGCCGTGGTGGGCAATTCGTTCGTCGAGGCCCTGCAGGTGCCCTGGGCCGAGACCTTCCACGGGCACCTCGCGCGGGAGCTGGCCCCGGGCCGGCGGGTCTACAGCTTCGGCCTCTTCGGGGCGCCACTCAGCCAATACCTGCACCATGTCGGTTGACTGCGGGGCGCCTACGCGCCGCGTTGGCTCGTCGTCGTGGTGGTCGCCAACGACTTCGACGAGAGCCTGCTCGGGCCGGCCTCGCGGCCGGGCTTCCACTACATGGTGGACTCGACCTCGGGGAAGCTCGTCCCGCTACCCTTCCGGCGGCCGGCCTGGCGCCGCCTCGTGCTGCACAGCCGCCTCGCCAGCTACCTCGTCAACAATGTCCAGATCCTGGAGCTCGGCCGCCGCCTCGACCGCGCCTCCGGGTCGCTACCGTCCCGCCCGGGCGAGCTCGAGGCGGTCGCCGACCGTTTCGTCGAGCGCCTCGCGCCCATGGCGGGGGCGCCACCCGAGCGGATCCTGCTGGTCCTCGACGCCGATCGACCGGCGATCTACGGCGGTGCGCGCGATGCCTTCCGGCCGGCGATGGAGCGGCTGGCCGCCCGCGCCCGGGCCGCGGGTCACCCGGTGCTCGACCTCGACCCGCTCATGGCCACCGACTTCGCCCGGCACGGGCGGCGCTTCGAGTTCCCGACCGATGGCCACTGGAACGCCTACGCGCACGGCCTCGTCGCGCGGGCGATCCTCGAGGCGGTCGGCCCCTCCTGGTTCGGGCTTCCGGTCGGCAGGGCCGTGCCCCGCGGGACCAGCCAGCCGGCGAGCCCCGCGGCACCGATCGGCACGAGGAGCACGTCGAAGGGGACGCGGAAGCGGACGCGCGTGAAGAACACGGCATAGACCGCCGCGGTCGCCAGCCACGCCCCCCAGCTCGCGAGCAGGAGGCGCATCGACGACCGGCCGGTCCGTGCTGCGAGGATGGTCCCGACCGAGACGGCGAGCAGGAGGCCGAACCAGCCGGCGGCGGCCAGGGCGTCGCGGGCGCGACCTTCCTCGGCTGCCGTGGTCAGGCGGTTGCTCGGTGCCAGCCAGTAGGCGAGCTTGCCCAGATAGAGACGCGCCGCCTCGACGGGGTGCGCCCGGATCCACTCGACCGCGATCGCCCGGAAGGTACGGTCGGCCTCGAGCTCCCCCATGCCTCGCGTGACAAGGGCGTAGGGTGTGAGATCGAGGCCGGTGCCGGTCGCGGGTGTGACACCGGGGGCGTTGCCGAGCAGCAGGTTGATCCCGCCGTTGCTGGAGAGCACCCAGGCGCCGTCCAGAACCCTTGCGTTGCGTGCCATCCATCCGGTGACCGGCACGGCCATCAGGAGAGCACCCAGAGCCAGCGCCGGCACCGCGCGGCGGATCGGCCGGCGCGCGGCCAGAAGGACGAGGTGGAGGAAGGCCGGCACGGCCGCGTTGGCGACGCACAGGGTGGCGACGCCGCCGAGCAGCCCGAGCGCCGCGGCGCGGCCGAGCGAAGGCCTGCCGAGGGCGAGCCGCAGCGAGAGGGCCATCAGCGGGGCGAGGACGGCCTGGGGGTAGAGGGTCGTGGCGATGAACAGCCCCTGCGGGTAGGCACCCCAAAGGGCCAGGGCGAGGAGACCGGCCGGAGCGCCCGCCAGGCCGCGGGCCGTGCGGGACAGGAGAAGCCCGGTGACCAGCCAGAGTGCGAGCTGGACCGCCTGAACCACCGCGACGCTAGGGGCGAGGGCGAGCAGGGCGGCGAGGAAGGCCGGGTAGAGCGGCAGGCGGTAGGCGCTCGGTGTGGTCGGATCCGGGCCGAAGGTGCCGCTCTCCAGCAGGGTCCGGGCGAGGGCCAGATAGTCGGCCTCGTCGGGGAACGCCACGGTCCCGCCCCGCCACGCGAGGGCGCCCAGGGCGACGAGGCCGAGCAGGAGCAGGAGCACCCTCTCGGCCAGGACCCCACTCGGTCGGAGCGCCCGGTCGGCGCTCATGGACGCCCTCGGAGCTGGTCGACCAGCCAGGGGTCGAGCGGCGGGGCGCCGGGCAGGGCCGCGGGGTCGAGGGCGAGCGCGCGCAGGTCGGCCCCGCCGCGCGCCATCGGGACGAGCCGCTCCTCGCCCGTGACGTAGAGGCTCGCACGCCAATCCTCGAGGCCACCGGCGCCGCGCCGACCGGGCAGTCGCCGCGGCTCGGCCACGAAGGAGGTCTCGCCCAGGGCGACGCCGCCGTAGAGGTTGCGGGCGAAGCTCGCGGCACCGGGTCGGCCCGCGAGGTCCCAGATGTGCACCGCCACCGAGCCGGGCCGATCGCGCAGGACGAGGTTGGCCTCGATCCGGTTGCCCGCCATGGCCGGGCGGTCCCGGGTCTCGGGTGTCTTGTTGTCGACATCGATCGCGGTCCCGGCGCCGCCCAGGATCCGGTTGAAGAGGATCCGGTTGGCCGAGCCGTTGACGATCGCGATCCCGCCATAGTTGGCGGTGAGCAGGTTGCCCTCGACGGCAACGCCCGAGGCATACCAGTCGAGATAGATCGCGGGTGCGATCGGCTGTGGCCAGCGGCGGACGTCGAAGGAGTCGGGCGCGAAGAAGCCGCCGTCCGGGGCCATCATCAGGTGCGTCGTGCCGTCCACCCAGTTGGCCCGGATCACGGTCGCCATCGGTTCGTCCTGGACGGCCGCGAACAGCTTGATGCCGCCGCCGTCGGCGGTCCGCAGGTTGGAGGCGTGGATCCGGTTGCGCTCGATCGAGAGGCCGGAGATCCGGTCCTCGCCGTTCGGCCGGGCCTGCATGCCGTAGATGGCGAAGCCCGAGCTGCGCTCGATCCGGTTGCGGGTGACGACGGCATCCAGGACCCCTTGGAGCAGGACGCCGGCCGACTCGACGAAGCGGTGGCCGACATCCTCGATCCGATTGTCCTCGATCCGCACCCGGCGCGACGGACGACCGCCCCAGGGCATGCCGACATAGATCCCGTTGCCCGCGGTGACGGTGATCGAATTGCCGGCGACGACGGCGTCCTCGACCCCGAGGAGCGCGATGCCGACGCCGACATTGCGAAGCGTGTTGCCGCAGAGGCGGACGGAACGCCCGCCGTCGACCCGGATGGCACCCCCGCCGATCTGCAGGTAGGGCGGGGCCCGATCGCTGCCGTGCGGTGAGCCGTCGGCGAGGACGAGGCCCGCGACCGTGACATCGTCCGCCCGCTCGAGATGGAGGAGCGTGTCGAGCGTGGCGGCTACGAGCCGATGGCCGGCCGGAAGGCGGCCCGCGGGAGGGCGCAGCGCCAGCGTGCCGGTGGCCGGATCGTGGTGCCACTCGCCGGGGCGGTCGAGGAACCTCCGGCTGCCCTGCAGGCGCCAGGGTGTGCCCGGTCCGAGCCGGTGCCAGGCGACGTTGTCGGCGAGCTCGACCCGCCCGCTCCGGGCGTCGAGGCGCGCGATCCGCACGAGATTGGTGGTCCATTGCCGGGCATCGTAGAGGAGCGCCCGGAGCCCGGGCTCGACCGCCAATCCGGCGAGATCCGCCGGCCGGGCGCGGAAGCCCTCGCTGCCCTCCGTTCCCGGGGCGGTCCGCAACCAGCCGGAGCGCAGGTCGCCGGGCTCGGGATCCGGCCAGCGGGCGGGCTCGAGGCGCCGTCCGTCGAGATGCAGGTCGAGCACGCCGCGCGGCAGGCGGGCGGGATCGATCCGTGTCTCGAGGGCGCCGTCGGGGGCCGTGCGCCAGGGCACGGTCGAAAGGTCGATGCCACCCAGGACTGTGGCGCCGCGCGGGCCCGCGCGGAGCTCGAGGCCGCCGTGCTCGGGTCCGAGGCGGAGCGGCTCGTCGAGGAACGCGGTTCCCTCGAGCTCGACCACGCTCCGTCTCGGATCGGTCGCGGCCTCGGCGAAGGCAGCTCGGATGCCGGCCGGGCCCGACCGATCGAGATCGACCCTCAGGACGCGCCGACCCGAGGAGGCCTCGCTCGGACAGGCGGCCGGCGACGGTTCGGCGGCGGGCGCGGCCGCCGCGCCGAGCGAGAGGCCGAGCGCGACCAGGGACGCTGCGGCGGGCATCCTCACGTGCGACCGTCCGGCGCCGGCCCGGCGCGCACCAGGAGGGCCACCACGAGTAGCCAGGACAGGCTCGTCTGCTGGAGGAGTTCGGATTCGACGAGGTTGCGGAGGAGGTAGGCGCCCAGCAGGAGGAGGGCGAGCTCCCCGAGCAGGACGTCGCCCCGGTGCAGCGCGCGCACCGCCCGCGTCAAGGCGAGGCCGAGCAGCGCAACGGTCAGCGTCAGACCGGGCACGCCGAGGCCCATGAGCACCTCGAGGTAGCCCGAATGGGCGTTGGGGGCGGCCCAGCCGAGCGTCCAGAGCACGTAGTCGGCGAAGCCCGGGAGGGCCCAGACGGCGTGGAAGCCCCAGCCCAGCCAGGGGCGCTCGGCGATCACGCCGAGTACGTGCTCCCAGAGCGGCAGCCGGCCGGTGAGCGTGAGGTCCCGACCGAGCAGGGCCACGGCGTGCTCGGGGAACAGCAGCAGCCACAGGCCGAGGAGCGCGGCCGCCGCCGACATGAACGAGACGATCGCTGCGCGGGCGAGGCGCGGCAGACCGCCGCCGCCGACCAGCACGTAGGCGGCGCCGAGCAGGAGCGTCACCACGAGCGAGGTGGCCGAGCGCGAGGCCAGGAGCAGCAGGCCGGCGACCCCCTGGAGGCCGATCAGGAGCGGCCGCGGCGCCAGCCGATGACGCCAGGCGACCAGGCCCACGAGGAGGGCGAAGCTGGCGGCCTGACCGAGCACGTTCTTGTGGGTGAAGGCGCCGCGCCAGGCGCCGTCGCTCATCGTGGCGAGGCGTGGCAGGGCGAGCTGGAAGAGGGCGCTCACGGCGACCACGGCGCAGGCCAGCCAGAGCAGGCGCTCGACCAGCTCGCGGCTGCGGTAGCGCAGGCCGATCACGACCCCCAGGAGCGAGAACATCGTGAAGGCGAGCGCGCGCCGCGCCGTGACCCCGGGTGCGACCGACCAGAGCGCCGACAGCAGGGCGAGGCTCACGAGCGCGACCAGGAGCGGGTTGCGCAGGAGGGTCACCAGGACCGTTCGCCAGCGGGCCGCGGCCAGGATCGGCACGACGGCCAGGATCGGCAACAGGGTGAGACGGAGCAGCGCCGAATCCTCGGCGGCCAGCTCCGTGCCCTCGCCCATCGCCAGGAGCGGCAGGATGGCGCCCGTCGACACGAACAGGACGTAGGCGACGAACGCTTCGGCGAAGAACCCGGCGGCGCCAGCGGTGCTGCGGGGGGTGTCGCGCTCCGGGAGCGGCAGCGGCACGGCGCTCATCGAAGCAGGCCGGAGCGCGGCGGAGCGATCTCCGCCACGGATGTGTGCGCGGCGCGGCCGAGGAGACCACGCACCAGGCTCGGCTGCAGCGCCAGCGCGACGAGAGCGGCCGCCAGCGCCGCGGCCGTGGCGGTCGCGGCGAGGCTCGCCGG
>JBBIIE010000010.1:0-44679 GCA_037446605.1 Geminicoccaceae bacterium
AGACCGGGCCGCAGCCGGCGCCGCAGCCGCCGGCCGGCGCGGGGGGCCAGCCCAACCCGCCACCGCCGCAGCAATAGCCGCAGCCTCGGCTCAGCGCGCGGCCAGGATCGAGGCCAGGATGAAGAGCAGCGCGAGCGCCGCGAGCCGGGCGGCGAGCCGCGCCCAGACCGCGCGCCCGATCGGGCCGTCGGCGGCGCGCGGCGGGCGGATCAGCCAGAAGCAGGGGTTCATGGGCCGAGCCTAGCGCCGGCCCGGCCGTCCGTCAGCCCGGCGGGCGCGGCTTTACGACCCCGGACCGGCGTGTATGCTCGCGCCGCGGGAGAGGGCCGCGTCCGCATCGTGGGCGGCTCGGGGGAGGTCGGGCGTTGGCGGTCCTGGAGCTCCGGGGCATCACCAAGCATTTCGGGGCGATCGAGGCGCTCCGTGGCGTCGATCTGCGCCTCGAGTCCGGCGAGGTGCTGGGCCTGATGGGTGACAACGGCGCCGGCAAGTCGACCCTCGTCAAGATCATCGCCGGCAACTTTCCGCCCTCGACCGGCGAGATCCTGATCGACAACGAACCACAGCATTTCCACAAGCCCGTCGACGCACGGGCTCGGGGCATCGAGGTCGTCTATCAGGATCTCGCCCTGTGCGACAACATGAGCGCGGGCGAGAACGTCTATCTCGGCCGAGAGATCAAACGCAAGTTCGGGCCGTTCCATCTCGTCGACTTCAAACGGATCTTCGAGCGCGCGGCCGAGCTCTTCAAGGAGCTCAAGTCCGAGACCCGGCCCAAGGACCTCGTCCGGCAGATGTCCGGTGGCCAGCGGCAGGCGGTGGCGATCGCCCGCACCCGGCTGTCGGATCCCAAGTTCGTGCTGATGGACGAGCCGACCGCCGCGATCAGCGTGCGCCAGGTGGCGGAGGTGCTCGATCTGATCCGACGGCTGCGCGACACCGGTCACGCGGTGATCCTCATCAGCCACCGCATGCCGGACGTGTTCGCGGTGTGCACACGCGTCATGGTGCTGCGCCGCGGGACCCGGGTTGCCGACAAGCCGATCGCCGCCACTTCGCCGGAAGAGGTCACGGGCCTCATCACCGGCGCGATCGCGACCGCCTGAGCCAGCTGGAGAGGTCATGCAGTCGACGCGCCCGGTGCAGACGAGCGTCGCCATCGACGACGTGACCCGGCTCGAGGAGCGCAGCTTCCTCCAGCGCGTGATCGCCAACCAGTCGTTCTGGGTCACGCTGACCGTGGCGCTGATCTGCCTCGCCACGGCCTGGTACGAGCCCGAGACGTTCCCGACGCGCGACAACTTCTTCAACATCACCCGGAACTTCGCGCCGATCGGCATCATGGCGATGGGGATGATCGCCGTGATCCTGACCCGCGGGATCGACCTCTCGGTGGGCTCGATGATGGCGCTCGTCGGGATCTCGACGGCGCGCCTGCTCGAGGCCGGCTTTCCCTGGTGGGTGGCCACCGGCGCCGGTCTGGCCGTCGGGCTCGCCGCCGGAGCGGTCAACGGCGCGCTCGTCGCCTACGTCAAGCTGCCCCCCTTCGTGGTCACGCTCGGCACACTTTCCATCTTCCGCTCGCTCGCGGTGGTGCTCTCGGAGAACCGGATCATCTACGACTTCGGCGAGAGCGGCGACGTGTTCAAGGAGCTGGGCGGCGGCCAGATCGGGTTCCCCTGGTACGACGGCACGACCTTCTATCTCTCGAACCAGTTCCTGGTGCTGGTGGTGCTGGCCCTGCTGTTCGGCTTCGTCTTCCGTGCGCTGCCGTGGGGACGCCATCTCTACGCGATCGGCGGCAACGAGCAGGCGGCGCAGCTGACCGGCATCCCGGTCGACCGGATCAAGCTGCAGGCCTACATGATCTGCGGGCTCACGACCGCGATCGCCGCCTTGATGCTCACCGGCTACAACGGCTCGGCCTCCAACGGCATGGGCCGGACCTGGGAGCTCTACGTGATCGCCGCCGCGGTGATCGGCGGCACGAACCTCATGGGCGGCGAGGGTGGGGCCTATGGCGGCTTCATCGGCGCCGCGCTCATCTTCCTGATCCGCAACAGCCTGATCATGTTCGGGGTCGAGGCCAATTGGTACGACCTGTTCGTCGGGCTGTTCATCATCCTCGCGGTCCTGTTGGAACGGATCCGCGGACGGAGCCGCGGCTGAGGCCGCGGATGGCTCGAGGCTGGCAACGGGAGGCCGATCGATGCTGAGGAAGCTGCTGCTGGGTGGTGCCGCGCTCGCGATCGCGGGCCTCGTCCACGGCGATCAGGCCCTGGCACAGGGCAAGAAGCTGACCATCGCGCTGGTACCCAAGAACGTCAACAACCCGTTCTTCGACCAGGCCCGCGACGGCTGCAAGAAGGCCGAGAAGGAGCTCGGCGGCAAGATCGAGTGCCAGTATGTGGGCCCCGGCGAGCACGGCGGCGGCGAGGAACAGGTCCAGATGGTCAACGACCTGATCCGCAAGAAGGTCGACGGCCTCGTGGTCTCGCCCTCCAACGCCGCGGCGATGGCCGGTCCGCTCGCCGAGGCCAAGAAGGCCGGCATTCCCGTGCTCACCTTCGACGCCGACCTGCTCGAGAAGGACAAGGCGCTGCGGATCGCCTATGTCGGCACCCACAACTACGAGATCGGCGTCGGCCTCGCCGAGATCGTCAAGCAGATCAAGCCCAACGGCGGCACGATCTGCATCCAGTCGGGCGGTGCCGCGGCCGCCAACCACAACGAGCGCATGCAGGGCATCCGCGACACGCTCTCCGGCAAGAAGAGCGCCAAGGCGCCGGGTGACAAGCTCACCGGCCAGGGTGGCTGGACCGAGATCGCCGGCTGCCCGCTCTACACCGACGACGACTTCAACCGCGCCGTCCAGCAGATGGAGGACGTGCTCGCCAAGAACCCGAACCTGGACGCCTTCGTGCCGACCGGCGGCTTCCCGCAGTTCGTGCCCGACGCCTACCGGCGGGTGGCCTCCAAGCACAAGGACCGGATCGCCTCGAAGTCGCTGGCGCTCGTCGTCGCCGACACGCTCCCGGTGCAGATGAAGCTCATGGAGGAGGGCCTGTCGCTCGGCCAGGTCGGCCAGCGGCCCTTCGAGATGGGCTACAAGACCATGTACTACATGGTCGACATCATCGAGAAGAAGCAGAACCCGAAGGATCCGAGCTATACCGGCCTCGACAAGTGCACGCCGGCCAACGCCAAGACCTGCATCGGCGGGTGAGCGGCTCGGCAGCCTGACGACCGATCCGATGGGCGCCCCCGGGTATTCCCGGGGGCGCTTTAGTTTCGTTCGCGCCGGCCTCACATTGCCGGTCGATGAACGGATGGTTAGGTTCCGCCCCGGGCCACGGGGAGGACCAAGGATGCTCAAGGAGTTCAAGGAGTTCGCCCTCAAGGGCAACGTGCTCGACATGGCCGTCGGCATCATCATCGGGGCCGCCTTCACGGCGATCGTGACCTCGCTGGTCGAGGACGTGATCATGCCGCCGATCGGGGTGATCCTGGGCGGCATCGACTTCTCCGACTACTTCGTGCAGCTCACCAAGCGCGACACGCTCTACGCCACGGTGCAGGCGGCGCGCGACAACGGTGCCGCGGTCCTGGCGTTCGGCTCGTTCGTCAACGCGGTGATCAAGTTCCTGATCGTCGCCTTCGCCGTCTTCATGCTGATCAAGCAGTTCAACAACCTGAAACGCATGCTCGAGAAGCAGGAGGCGCAGAAGCCCGCGGCCCCGCCGGTGCCACCCGCCGACGTGGTGCTGTTGACCGAGATCCGCGATCTCTTGAAGGCGCGCGGCTGAGGCTCACCCGCCGACCGGCGTGCCGTCGAACCGGGCGAGGCGGACGCCGGCTTCCGCCAGATCGTCGAGGAACGCCGGGCTCGCGAAGTAGGCGAGCTCGTCCTCGCGGCGGCGGGTCAAGGGATCGCGGCGTTCGAGCTCGGCGTCGACCCGCCCGGGATGGCACATCACGAGCGGACGGCTGCCGCCACCGCGCAGGAAGCGGCGGAACTCGGCCCGGCAGCCGGGGCCCGGCGCGAACCTGCTGACGCCGCGGAAGCTGTCGTTGGTCGGAACGCCGGACCGGACGGCCCGACGATGCAGGCCTCGGCCGAGCAGGGCCAGGACCAGCGCCTTGCGCGGCTCCCAGCCGCGGCGGAGGATCCAGCCCGCCGGCTCCCGGACGCTGCGCAGGTAGACGGTGCGACGGCGCCCGATGCGCTGCGCCGCCTCGACCACGGCGGAGCGGACGAAGGGAAGGGCATGAACGTGCTGGTGGCCGTCGATGAAGTCGGGCGGCCGGCCGAGCGCCTCCTCGAAGCGTGCGAGCTGCCGCGCGAGCTGCTCGACCGCCTCCGCGCGCACCCCCGGATCGCTCAGCAGTGCCCGGGCGAGCGCGCCCAGGGACGGCAGCCTGCCCGCCGGCGCTAGGTGCGGCGCCGGGCCGGCCGGCTCCTGGTCGGTCAAGGTGAGGTGCAGCCCGACATCGGTCCGGCCCAGCCAGGGTCGGAGCCGCTCGGCGGCCTCGGGCCAGCGGGGCAGGGACGTCATGCAGGAGGTGGCCGAAAGGCGGCCGGCGGCCAGCAGCTCGAGGATCCCCTCGTCCACCCCGGGCGCGAGACCGTAATCGTCGGCGCAGAGGACGAGCGGGCGCCCCGCCGGGCCCGGGCGCCGGGGCCCTGGCCATTGACGGGGCGGCTCCGCTGCGGGAACCTGTGGCACCGATGCCTCGGTCGCGGGTGGCGATGCGTCAGGTCGAGCTCACGCTGATCGTGCCGATGTGCAACGAGGCGCGCAATCTCGGCGCGCTGCTCGACCGGCTACGGCCCGTGCTCGACCGGCTGGGCCTTCCCGCCGAGGTGATCTGCGTCGACGACGGCAGCACCGACGGCACCGCCCACATGCTCAAGCTCGCCCATGCCGTCGACCCGCGCATCAAGGCGATCTCCCTGAGTCGCAACTTCGGCAAGGAGGTGGCGCTGGCAGCCGGGCTGCACGAGGCCCGCGGCCGGGCGGCGGTGCTCATGGACGCCGACCTCCAGCATCCGCCCGAGCTCATCGAGCGGTTCGTGGCGCTGTGGCGCGAGGGGTGGGAGATGGTCTACGCCCAGCGCCGCGACCGGCAGGCCGACGGGCCGCTGCGCCGCTGGCTGTCGACCGCCTTCTACCGCCTCTTCGCCCTCGTCGGGCAGACCGAGCTGCCGCCCGGGGCGGGCGACTTCCGCCTCCTCGACCGCAAGGTGATCGACGCCCTCAACGCGATGGAGGAGCGGACCCGCTTCACCAAGGGGCTCTACTCCTGGGTCGGGTTCCGGCAGGTCGGGGTACCCTACGACGTCCCCGAGCGCGCCGGGGGAAGCTCCCGCTTCAGCCTGCTCGGGCTCTGGCGCCACGCGGTCGACGGAATCACGGCCTTCAGCACCATCCCGCTCCGGGTCTGGTCCTATCTCGGCCTCCTGGTCTCCGCGGTGGCACTCGGCTACGGCGGCTTCATCGTGGTGCGGACGCTCCTCTACGGCACCGACCTGCCCGGCTATCCCTCGCTCATGGTCGCGATCATGCTCCTTTCGGGCGTCCAGCTCGTCGGCCTCGGCGTCATGGGCGAGTATGTGGGTCGGATCTTCGCCGAGGTGAAACGACGCCCGCTCTACCTCGTGCGCGAGACGGTCGGCCTCGACCGGGTCGCGGAGCCGCGACCGTCGGGGGCCGAGATCCGCCTCGCCGCGGTCGGCGGCAGCCGGGTCGACGGGCCCGGCCTGCGCGAGGAATGAGCCCGACCGCGTGACCCCGACGCGCGTCGCGTTGCCGCCGTCCGGCATTCGCCGGGCGTGGGACGGGGCGAGCCTCGTGCTCCTCGCCGTTCTGGCCCTCACCGCGGTCGCCACCTTCCCCGACTACGGCGTCGCCTGGGACGATCCGGGGTTGCGGACCTACGGCCGGCTGCTCCTCGACTTCTACCGCAGCGGCCTCGCCGACCTGAGCTTCACCCGCTTCGCGGACCTCGCCTATTACGGCGGTGCCTTCGAGCTCCTCTGGGCGCCCTTGGATCCGCTCGTGCCGGGCGATCCGCTCGTCGCCCGCCACCTCGCCTGCGCCGCCGTCGGCATCGCCGGGATCGCGCTCGCCCGGGCGATCGCGCGGCGGATCGCCGGCCCGCGCGCCGGCCTCCTGGCCGCACTTCTGCTGGCGCTGACACCGGACTGGTACGGCCACCTCTTCGTCAACGCCAAGGACGTCCCCTTCGCGACCGCCATGGCGCTGGCACTCCTGGTCGTGTGCCGGGTCCTCGAGGAGTGGCCGCGGCCGCGCACCACGACCGTGCTCGCGCTGGGCCTCGCGACGGGCCTCGCGCTCGGCGTGCGGATCGGCGGCCTCGCCGCTCCCTTGCCGCTCCTGCCCCCGCTGCTCCTGCTCGGCCTCGAGGCTGCGCGCGGTGTGGGCCCGGGGCGGGCGCTCGCGGCGGCCGCTTGCGGGGCGCTCCGCCTCCTGCCCGCCCTCCCGGTTGCCGTCGCGGTGACGCTCCTCACCTGGCCCTGGGTCGGCCTCGGGGTCGACCACCTCCTCGAGGTCGTCCGCCATTTCGCCGCTCTGGATTTTCCCGTCCCCGTCCTGTTCGAGGGTGCGGTTGTCCCGGCGACCGCCGCGCCGCGCCGCTACCTGCCCGAGCTCCTGGCTCTGAAGCTGCCCGAGCTCCTGCTGCTGGGCCTGGCACTCCTGACGCTCCGGCGTCGCCCGGGACCGACCGATCCGCGCTTCCTCGCCGTCGCGACGGCGGCGCTTTGGCCGATCCTGCACGCCGTGCTCGCCGCACCCACCGAGTTCGACGGCATCCGCCACCATCTCTTCGTGCTGCCGCCGCTCGCCGTGCTCGCCGCGATCGGCCTCGAGCGCGCCTGGTCCGCGGCGACGATCCCCTACCGCCGGGCGCTCGCCTGCCTGCTGACGGCCGGCGTCGCGGTCGGCGGGGGCCGACTGGTCGCCACCCATCCTTACGAATACGTGGCGTTCAACGCGCTCGCCGGGAACACGGCCGGTGCCGAGGGCCGCTTCGAGCTCGACTATTGGGGGCTTTCCCTGCGCGAGGTCGTGCAGCGCACCGCTCGGGAGCTCGCGCGCGAGGGACTCGCCGATCCGCATCGGCCCTGGCAGGTCGCCGTCTGTGGCGAGCCCGAAACGATCACGGAGGTCCTGCCGCCCTTCCTGCAGCTCGTCGACAGGTCCGAACACGCCGACCTCCTGATCGCGATCGCCAAGCCCGGCTGCCCCACGGGTCTGCCCGAGGGGCGCCTCGTCGAGAGCCGCCGCGAGGGTGCGCTCCTGGGCTTCGCCGCGGTCCGCTCGGCCCGTCTGGCGGCCGCCCGCCAGGGCGCGCTGGCAGCACTCTCCCGGGCGGGAGTACCCCCTTGAGCGAGCCGGGTCGGAAGGGCGGCTGGCTCGCCTTCTGGAGCCGACCGCACAAGGTCTACGTGAACGATCGGCACCGCCGCGTCCACTACGCCCGGCTCGCCGACGACATCGTGAGCGTCCTCCCGGGTCCCGGCGCCGTCGTCCTCGATTTCGGCTGCGGCGAGGCGCTGTTCGCCGAGCGTGTCGCCGCGCATTGCTCGCGCCTCTATCTCTGCGAAGCGGCGGAGCCGGTCCGTGCCGCGCTCGCCGCCCGCTTCGGCGGCCACCCGGTGATCCGGGTGATCGACGGCAACGGTCTCGCGGGGCTTCAAGGCGGCCATCTCGATCTCGTCGTCGTGAGCTCGGTCCTGCAATACCTTTCGGTCGAGGAGCTCCGTCGGCTCCTCCAGCTCTGGCGGGCGAAGCTCTCCGCCACGGGCCTCCTCGTGCTCGCCGACGTGCTGCCGCCCGATAGCAGCGCGCTCGCCGACACGATGGCGCTCCTCCGCTTCGCCGCCCGCGAGGGCTTCCTGTTGGCGGCGCTGGGCGGGCTCGCGAGCCTCGCGCTCGGCGACTACCGGCGGCTCCGCAACCGGCTCGGCCTCACCCGCTGGGACCCCGAGGCACTCCCGGCGGAGCTCGCCCGGGCCGGGCTCGCGGGTGAACGGCGGCCCGTCAATCTGGGCTTCGATCCGAACCGGATGACCTTCCTGGCCCGCCCGGCGAGGGCATCGTCAGGTCGGCCGGGCCCGGAAGGTCCAGCTGCGGTTGGCGAGGAACGTCCAGAGCATGACGAGCCCGGTGGTGACGAGCTGGGCCGGCAGATAGTGCAGGCCGAGCCCGTCGCCGAGGATCGCCATCGACAGGCCGGTGAGCGCGAAGCCGACCGCCGCCACCAGGGCGAATCGGGGGGCCGCAGCCTCGTGTGGCCGGTCGCTCGCGAAGGTCCAGCGGCGGTTCAGGAGATAGGAGATCACCCCGCCCAGGACGTAGCCGGCGAGGGCCGCGGGTACCGCACCGAGGCGGCCGAGCTCGACCGCGAGCACGAGCGTGCCGTAGTGACCGACGGCCGCGAGCACACCCACGAGCGAGAAGCGCCCGAACTGCCGGAAGAGGAGGCCGCCGCGCGACGGGATGATCACCGCTCCGCCCGGCCTCAGACCCAACCTCCGTCGCAGACATAGGTCTGGTTGGTCATGGCCGAGCTGTCGTCGGCGGCGAGGAAGAGGCAGATCCGCGCCATCTCGACGGGCTCGAGCTTGCGCTTGAGGCATTGCCGGCGCATCAGCTCCGCCTCGCCCTCGGGGGTGAGCCAGAGCGCGATCTGCCGTTCGGTCATGATCCAGCCGGGTGCGATCGAGTTCACCCGGATGTTGTGGGGGCCCATGTCGCGGGCGAGCGAACGGGTCAGCCCCATCACCGCGGACTTGGCGGTGGTGTAGGCGGGCATCCCACCCTGGCCCACCATCCAGGAGACCGAGCCGAAATTGACGATCGAGCCGCCCCCCGCCTCCTTCATCATCGGGAAGACGGCTTGGGCGGCGAAGAATTGATGGCGGAGGTTCACCGCCATCCGCTCGTCCCAATAGTCGGGTGTCACGTCCTCGAGCCGGTGGCGGTCGTCGCGGGCGGCGTTGTTGATCAACACCGTGATCGGCCCGTGCGCCGCCGCGGCCTCGGCGATGACCCGGCGGAGAGCGTCGATGTCGCGCAGATCGCAGGGCAGGAAGAGGGGAGCGTCGAGGCCACGCGCCCGGATCCGCTCGACCGTTGCGCGGCTCGCCACCTCGTCGATGTCGCAGAAGGCGACTTTCGACTTCTGCTCGCAGAACGCCTCGACGATCGCGGCCCCGATCCCCGACCCGCCTCCCGTGACGAAGACCGAACGACCCTCGAGGCTCGGATAGACGGCGTAGCGCGACATGACGGTCTCCGAACGGGCTCGGCGCGGTGCCTGATAGACGGCGGCGGTGGGGCGGGCAACCGGCGGTGCGGGGCTGCGGCCGATCCGGCGGCGGGCTAGGCTCGTCCCGGTCCGCCCCCGGAGAGCCGCCATGATCCGCGCCACCGATCGGCTCCTGTTCCTCTACACCGACGACCTGCCACGGTCGGCGACGTTCTACGGCCAGGTGCTGGGGCTGCCGCTGGCGATGGACCAGGGCTCCTGCAAGCTCTTCCGGACGGCCCCCGGGGCGATCCTCGGGGTCTGCGACCTCGCTCACCGCGAGCGCGGCACCAAGGGAATCACCGTGAGCTTCCTCGTCGAGGACGTGGACGCCACCTACGCGGCGCTGGCCGCGAAGGGCGTGGTGTTCGAGGGACCGCGTACCGCCATGGGTGGGCAGGTCCGGGGCGCTTTCTTCCGCGACCCGGACGGCTACCGGCTGAAGATCCAGAGCTTCACCGACCCAGGCTGGGACCGCAGCAGCACCGGCGACTAGGCCGTCAGCCGGTCCCGATCGCGCAGCTCGGGGAAGAGGCGCGACCAGGCCAGCGCGGCGGCGACCGTGCCGAGCCCGCCGAGCACGGTGGCCGGCACCGTCCCGATCAGCCCGGCGACGAAGCCCGATTCGAACTCGCCGAGCTCGTTGGAGGCGCCGATGAACACCGTGTTCACCGCCGCCACCCGGCCGCGCATCGGATCGGGTGTCTCGAGCTGGACCAGCGTCTGGCGCACCACCACGCTCACCATGTCGGCGGCACCGGCAACCGCGAGGCACAGGAGCGACAGCGGAACACTGGTCGACAGCCCGAAGCCGGCCATCGCGAGGCCGAAGAGCGCCACCGCGCCGAGCATGGTGCGGCCGACCCGACGCTCGAGCGGCCGGCGGGTGAGCCAGAGCGCCATCAGCACCGCTCCGGCCGCGGGTGCGGCGCGCAGCCCGCCGAGGCCGGCCGGCCCGATCAGGAGGATGTCCCTGGCGAAGATCGGCAAGAGCGCGGTGGCGCCACCGAGCAGCACGGCGACGAGGTCGAGCGAGATCGCGCCCAGGATCACCGGCCGCGAGCGGATGAAGGTGAAGCCTGCCAGCAGCCGGGCGAGGGAGGCCGGCTCGCCGGCGGCGGCCGGAGGCCGCGGGGCGATGAGGGCGACCAGCCCGAGGGCGAGGCCGAGCCCGACCACCGTGGTGGTGAACACGGCGGCACCGCCCAGGAGCCAGAGCCCGCCGCCGATCGCCGGACCGATCACGATCGAGCCCTGGAACGCCATGGAGTTGAGCGCGATCGCACGGCGCAGGAGGTCGGTCGGGACGAGCGAGGGGACGATCGCCTGGGCCGCCGGGTTGGCGAAGGCGCGCGCGCTGCCGAAGACGAAGACGAGCACGAAGACGGGCCAGACCGCGCGACTGCCGGACAGGAGGAGGACGAGGAGCCCGCTCGCGGCGAGCGCGGCACCCAGATAGCCCGTCACGATCACCCGACGCCGGTCGAAGCGGTCGGCGACGTGGCCGGTGACGAGCGCGAACAGCACCGCGGGGAGGAACGTAACCAGGCCCACGAGGCCGAGCGCGAACGGATCGCCGGTCAGGTCGTAGACCAGCCAGCCGACACCGACGTTGAGGATCTGGATCGCCACACCGCTCGCGATCCGGCTCGCGAAGAACAGCCGGAAGTCACGATGCGCGAGGGGACCGTGGCCGGCGGCCGCGCTCACCCTAGGGGGCTCGGGGCGGGGCTGCGGCGCCCGCGGCCGCCGGGCCCGCCGCGATCGCCCGGCGGATCGTACCGACCGCGACCCAGCTCCAGACGAGCAGTGTGACGACACCGAGGAAGGCCGAGACCGGCCGCTCGAAGAAGGCCAGGAGGTTGCCGTCGGCCTTGATCATCGAGGTCATGAAGTGGCTCTCGATCATCTCGCCGAGCACGAGCCCGAGGATCGCGGGTGCGATCGGGAAGCCGTTCTCCTCCATGAGGTAGCCGACCACGCCCAGGACCAGCATGATGCCGACGCCGAACACCGAATTGTTGATCGCGAAGGATCCGACCACGCAGCACACCAGGATCAAGGGCATCAGGAACTCGCGCGGGATCGCGAGGATCTGGCGGAAGACCTTGATCGCCAGCCAGCCGAGCGGCAGCATGAGGAGGTTGGCCAGGATGAACACGATGAAGATCGCGTAGAGGAACTCCGGGTTGTTGAGCATGATCGTGGGTCCCGGGTTCATGCCCTTGATGAAGAGCACGCCGATCACGATCGCGGTGATCGTGTCACCCGGGATGCCGAAGACCAGCGCCGGGACCCAGGCCCCGGCGAGCGCGCTGTTGTTGGCGGTGCCGGCGTCGACCACGCCTTCGATGTGGCCGGTGCCGAACTTCTCGGGTTCCTTCGAGAAGCGCTTGGAGAGCGCGTAGGTGACCCAGGCGGCGATGTCGGCGCCGGCCCCGGGCAGCACGCCGATCGCCGTGCCGACCACGTTCGAGCGCAGCACGTTGGGCCAGTAGCGACGCAGGAGCTGGCCTTGGCCCTTGAAGACGTTGCCGAGCTTCTGCCGGCCCGCGAGGTCCTCGATCGCGCGCGGGGAGGTGACCCAGCGCAACACCTCGGCCATCGCGAACATGCCGATCATCGCCGGGATGAAGGAGACCCCGGCGGTGAGCTCGATGCTGCCGAAGGTGAACCGCGGATGGCCCGCCGTGGGGTCGATCCCGATCGTGGCGATGGCGAGGCCGAGGAGGACCGAGACGATGCCCTTGATCGGCCGGCCGGTCGAGATGAAGACCGCGCAGGAGAGGCCGAACAGGGCCAGCCAGAAATATTCGAAGGACGAGAAGCCGAGCGCGAACTCGGCGAGGATCGGTGCGGAGACGGCGAGCACGAGCGAGCCGAAGATCCCGCCCACGACCGAGAAGACGAGGCCGCAGCCCAGGACGAGCTCGGCCTGGCCCTTGCGGGTGAGCCGGTGCGCGTCCTCGACGTAGGCGGCGGAAGCGGGGGTGCCCGGGATCCGCACGAGCGCCCCCGGCAGATCGCCCGCGAAGATCGCCATGGCGGTCGCGGTGACGAGCATGGCGATCGCCGGAACCGGCGGCATGAAGAAGGTGACGGGCACGAGCAGCGCCGTCGCCATGGTCGCGGTGAGGCCGGGCATGGCGCCCACGAAGAGGCCGAAGAGCCCGGCGACCAGCATCATCGCCAAGGTGTAGGGCTCGAAGACGAGCCCGAGGGCGGTCTCGAAGGCGGCCATCCGGGCTACCAGTAGAGGCCGGTGAGCGGCCCCTGCGGCAGGGGCACGAGGAGGAGGCGGCGGAACGCCCAGTCGACGGCGAAGCAGGCGAGGGCTGCGACCACGATCGAGCTCACGACCCGCCCGCCGCGGAAGCGGGCGGCGAGCACCGCCGTGTAGACCGTGGCGCCGATCAGGAAGCCGAGCGGCTTCCAGACCAGGATCAGGAGGGCGAGCCCGCCCACGACGAGGCCCACGTCGAGGACGTGACCGCCCTTCCGTGCCCACTCGCCGAGCTCGACCAGACCCTCGACCTCCCGGTTCCGCAGTCCGGCCGCGACGAGCACGAGGCCGCAGATCGCGAAGCCCGCGGCCAGAAGGTTGGGTACGAGGCTCGGGCCGAAGCGTTGGCCCGGCATCGGCGGGAAGCCCGCCGCTTCGAACGCCATGAAGGCGGCGAGTGCGAGGAGTACGATGCCGATCAGCGAATCGTGGATCCGCACGCCCGCCTCCGCCGCGCCTCCGTCCGCCTCACTTGGCGAGACCGAGACCCTTCATGACGGCTCCGGTCGACTCGTCGCGCGCCTTCATGAAGGCCGCGAACTCCTGCGGCGGTGCGTACAGGACGGCGAACCCGCGGCTCGCCATGAAGTCCTGGAACTCCTTGCTGTCGTAGACCTTCTTGGCGAGCGGGACGAGCTTGTCGGTGACCTCCTTGGGCAGACCCTTGGGCCCGGCCAAGCCGCGCCAGGCACCGAGCTGGAAGTCGAGGCCGGTCGCCTCCTCGAGGGTCGGCACGTCGGGGAAGGTGGCGTTGCGCTCCTTGCCCATGAGCGCCAGGGCCTTGACCTTGCCGGCGTCGATCAGCGCCTTGGCCTCCGGGACCGAGCAGGTCACGAAGTCGACGCCACCCGCGACCATGTCCTGCAGCGCCGTGGCGGCGCCGGTCGAGGGCACCCACTGCACGTGGTCGGCCGGCAGGCCCGCGGCCTGCAGCATGCCGCCGAGCGCGATGTGCCAGCTGCCGCCCTGGGCCGTCCCCGAGGCCTTGAACTTGCCCTTGGGCGCGGCCTTGACCGCATCGAGGAGCTCCTTGGCCGACTTGTAGGGCGAATCGGTGCGGACGATGACCCCGGCCGGGTCCTCGTTCATGAGCGCGATGGGCGTGTAGTCGGCGCCGGTGAGCTCGGTCAGGCCCTGCCAGTGCATCGCGCCGATCTCGAAGGTGATGAGGCCGATCGTGTAGCCGTCCGGCGGTGCCGTGGCGACCGCCGAGTGGCCGACCACGCCCGAGCCGCCGGTGCGGTTGACGACGTTCACGGGCACGCCGAGGTCGGGCTCCATGACCTTGGCGATGATGCGCGCGGTGGCGTCCGTGCCGCCGCCGGCCGCCCAGGGCACGATGAGGGTGATCGGCCGTTCCGGCCAGGCCGCCAGGGCGCTCCCGGCGCCGACCACGACCGCCGCCGAGGCGACGCCCGCCAGGAGCGCGCGACGGGCGATGCCTTGCCGGATGCACGAACGAAGCATGTGCAGCCTCCCCCTCGCTGGTCGCGACGCGATCCCGAACTCCGCGCGACCGACGGGCTCGCAGGCTAGCGGGCGGGGCGCGGCGCGCCAAGGGCGCCACCGTCGGGCCACCTCCGCGGGCGGCGATGCGAAGGTCCACAGGGAAATACCGGTGGTCGGCTTGACGGAACGGGTCGCATCCCTAGACTGGTAGCGAGGTGGTGGAGATCGACGGAGCGGATCGGACGTTGCGCACATGATCGTCGCGGAGGCGGCCGGCGGCCGTGGCTTTGCGGATCAGATCGTCGAGAAACGGGCCAACGACCAGCATCTTCCCGTCCCGCCGGACCCTCGGTCCGGTGCCGATCTCTCGACAGCCATCACCGGATCGCGATGGTGCAGCATCGAGGCCCGAGCGTGGCCGTCCGTCGGCCCCCGGTATGCGGGGCGTGCTGCGTGAACGAGATGTCACGACAACCTGTTTGACAGGGCCGGTCGGCCCGCTGAAGGTTCTGGAGTGGAAAGGCCGTCCCGGCGGCCGGTTGCCGGTGAGGGGGAGAAGAGGCCTCGCGAGCGAGCGGAGAGGTGACGCGGATGCAGGGTTCGAAGAGTGACTTCCAGTCCTTGATCGAGCAGGATCGGCTGACGCGGAGCAAGCGTGCGTGGCGGGGCAGCTTCCTCGATTACCTGGAGCTCGTGAAGCAGAACCCGAGGCTCGCCGACCTCGCCCACCAGCGCATGTACCAGGCGATCGTCGGCGCCGGCGTGGCCGAGCTCGACCTCGAGGCCGACCCGCGGGCGAAGCGGGTGTTCGGCGACCAGACCGTCAAGGTCTACAACTTCTTCAAGGACGAGTTCTTCGGGATGGAGCGGACGCTCGACAAGATCGTCCGCTACTTCCACTCGGCGGCGATGGGCGGCGAGGAGGCGCGCCAGGTCCTCTACCTCATGGGCCCGGTGGGCTCGGGCAAGAGTTCGCTGGTCGAACGGCTCAAGCGCGGCCTCGAGGATCTCGAACCGATCTACGTGATCGAGGGCTCGCCGAACTTCTCCAACCCGCTCTGCCTCATCCCCCGGCACCTGCGCCCGGCCTTCGAGGACATGCTGGGTGTCCGGATCGAGGGTGACATCGACCCGATCACGCGCTGGCGCCTGATCAACGAGTACAAGGGCGAGTACGAGAAGATGCCGGTGGTCACGCTGGCCTTCTCGATCCGTGCCCGCCGCGGCATCGGCGTGGTCCCGCCGGTCGATCCCAACAACCAGGACACCTCGGTCCTCATCGGCTCCGAGGACATCTCCAAGCTCGACCGCTACAGCGAGGGTGACCCGCGGGTCCTCGAGCTGAACGGCGCGTTCAACGTCGGCAACCGCGGCATGGTGGAGTTCATCGAGGTCTTCAAGAACGAGACCGAGTACCTGCACACCATGATCACGGCGACGCAGGAGAAGATGGTCCCGGCACCCGGTCGGCACGGCACCGTCTACGTCGACACGGTGATCGTCGCCCACAGCAACGAGGCCGAGTGGCAGAAGTTCAAGGCCGACCACACCAACGAGGCGATCCTCGATCGTATCGTGGTGGTCAAGGTTCCCTACAATCTGCGCCTCTCGGAAGAGGTGAAGATCTACCGGAAGTTCCTGAAGCGATCGCACTTCGATCTGAAGATCGCGCCGCATACGCTGGAGATCGCCTCCATGTTCGCGGTGCTGTCGCGGCTGGAGCCGACCGCGAAGTGCGATCTCTTGACCAAGCTCAAGATCTACAACGGCGAGGAGGTCCTGGAGAAGGGCCGACCGAAGAAGCTCACCGCGCACGAGCTCAAGGAGGACGCCAAGCGCGAGGGCCTGTTCGGCATCTCGACCCGCTTCATCATGAAGGCGCTGGATGTCGCCCTGACCCGCAACAACGGCTCGATCCACCCGATCAACGTCCGCGAGGCCCTGATCGGCATGGTCAAGGAGGCCGATCTCGCCGAGGATACCAAGAAGCAGTACCTCGAGTTCCTGCAGGACACGCTGCACAAGGTGTATCTCGACCTGCTCGAGAAGGACATCACCAAGGCGTTCGTCTACAGCTTCAAGGACCAGGCCGAGACGCTGTTCCAGAACTACCTGGACAACGCGGAGGCCTACGTCACCAAATCCAAGGTGAAGGACCCGGTGACCCGCGAGGAGATGCACCCCGACGAGGGCTTCCTGAAGTCGATCGAGGAGCAGATCGCGATCATCGGCCCCGCGGCGGACGGCTTCCGCCAGGAGGTGATCGCCTATCTGTGGTCGGCGATGCGCCGGGGTGAGACCCTCTCCTACACGGCCTACGAGCCCTTGAAGGAGGCGATCGAGAAGAAGCTCATGAACTCGGTGCGCGACATCAGCCGGATCATCACCAAGGCGCGGACGCGCAACGAGGAGCAGCGGCAGAAGTACGATGCGATGGTCGAGAACCTGCTGGCCCAGGGCTACCCCGAGGACAGCATCGACACGATCCTCAAGTATGCCGCCAACCATCTCTGGAAGGACTGAGCCCACGCGGCGCCTGCGACCCCGGGGCCCCTGCTGCGAGGGGCGGCGGCCGTGAGCACGGTCTTCCGCCCCTACAGCGAGGGCGACGCGCTGCGCTCGGACCGCAGCGCCGCCGACCGCAAGCGGCATCGGGAGAAGCTGCGCCGGGCCCTCAAGGAGAGCATCGCCGACATCATCGCGGAGGAGAGCATCATCGGTCGCGACCGCGACCGGATCATCAAGGTGCCGATCCGCGGCGTCCGCGAGTACCGTTTCGTCTACGGCGACAACGAGGGCGGCGTCGGGACCGGCGACGGCTCGACCCGGCCCGGGCAGGTGGTGGGTCAGGCCGGGCAGAAGGGCGAGCGCGGCCCCGGGCCGGCGGGCAGCGAGCCGGGCGTCGACTACTACGAGACCGAGATCACGCTCGACGAACTCGTCGAGATCATGTTCGAGGATCTCGAGCTGCCGGATCTCGAGCGCAAGGCGCTGCGTCAGCTCCTGTCCGAGCGGACCGCCAAGCGCCAGGGCTACAAGAAGCAGGGGATCCGCGTCCATCTCGACCGCCGGCGGACGGTGCGCTCGAAGATCCGTCGCCGGATCGCCGGCGGGGCGCCGCCCGCGAGCGAGGACGGCGAGCCCGTGCCGTTCGGCTTCCGCAAGGAGGACCTGACCTATCGCCGGTTGGTCGAGGAGCCGCGCGAGGAAAGCAATGCCGTCGTGATCTGCATCATGGACACCTCTGGGTCCATGGATCGGCTCAAGAAGTACTTGGCACGCAGCTTCTTCTTCCTCCTGTACCAGTTCGTCCGCAGCAAGTACGAGAACACGCAGCTCGTCTTCATCGGCCACCACACCGAGGCCAAGGAGGTCACCGAGCACGAGTTCTTCCACAAGGGCGAATCGGGCGGCACCTTGATCTCCTCGGGCTACAGGAAGGCGCTGGAGATCATCGAGGATCGCTATCATCCCGAGCATTGGAACATCTACGCCTTCCACTGCTCCGACGGCGACAACTTCGAGAGCGACAACGAGGCCGCGATCGAGGCGGCGGCGCAGCTCTGCGCGGTCTGCAACCTGTTCGGCTACGGCGAGATCAAGCCGTTGGGCTCGCACTACTACGACAGCTCGATGCTCGCACAGTTCAAGACGCTGGATGCCGACAATTTCCACGCCGTGCTGATCGAGCGGCGCGAGGACGTCTGGCCGGCCTTCCGTCAGCTCATGGCCAAGGACCGGGAGGAAGCGGCGTGAGCGAGTGGTCGCTCGCCGAGCTCGAGCGCTGGGATGCCCGCATCCGCGAGAAGGTCGAGGAGTTCGGGCTCGCCTGCTACGCGCAGGAGTTCGAGATCTGCGACCAGAACGCGATGCTCGGCTACATGGCCTATCACGGCATGCCGGCCCACTATCCGCACTGGTCCTACGGCAAGGCGTACGAGCAGACCAAGACCATGTACGACCATGGCGTCACCGGTCTGCCCTACGAGCTCGTCATCAACAGCGACCCGTGCCTCGCCTACCTGATGCGCGACAACAGTCTCCTGTTGCAGATCCTGACGATCGCGCACGTGTACGGGCACAACGATTTCTTCAGGAGCAACTTCACCTTCACGAGCGCGACCCGAGCCCAGGACACGCTGGCCGCCTTCAAGACACGGGCCGACCGCGTGCGGCGCTACATCGAGGATCCCTCGATCGGCGCCGATGCGGTGGAGCAGTTCCTCGATGCGGCGCACGCGCTCTCCTTGAACCGCAACCGCAACCAGGCGATCCGCCGGCTCGATGCCACCGCACAGCGCGAGCGGGCGCTCGAGCGGGCGCGGCCGCGGCCGGATCCCTTCGCCGCCCTGCACCGGCGGCCGGAGCCGGTCGAGCCGGACCTGCGACGCACGCCGCTCGAGCCCGACCTCGACCTCTTGCTCTTCATCCGCGACCACAATCGTGAGCTGGTCGACTGGCAGAAGGACCTGTTGACGATCGTCGACGAGGAGGCGCGCTACTTCCTCCCGCAGATCGAGACCAAGATCATGAACGAGGGCTGGGCCAGCTTCTGGCACCACCGGATCCTGGGCTCGCTCGAGCTGCCGGCGGAGCTGCACCTCGAGTTCCTGGTCCGCCACAATCAGGTGGTGAGCCCGCACCGTGGCGGGATCAATCCCTACCATCTGGGCTTCGTCGTCTGGCGCGACATCGAGCGGCGCTTCGGCGGCGAAGGCAGCGCCGAGGCACGCCGGAAGCTCATGAGCGTGCGCGAGAGCGACCGCGACGTCGCCTTCCTCCGTCGCTTCCTCACCCGCGAGCTGATGCACGAGCTCGACCTCTTCTCCTGGAAGCCGCGCGGCGAGCATCTCGTGGTCGCCGAGGTGAGCGACGAGGAGGGCTGGGAGGCGGTCAAGGCGCAGCTCCTGATGCAGGTCGGTACCGGCTCGATCCCGGTGATCGCCGTGGTCGACGCCGACTATCGCGGGACCCGGACGCTCTATCTGCGCCACGAGCACGACGGCCGCGATCTCGACATCGGCAGCGCCGAGAAGACCCTCGCCCATGTGCGCACGCTCTGGGGGCAGCGGGTCCACCTCGAGACCCGCCTCAAGGGTCGACCGGCGCTCCTGACCTCCGGTCCCGACGGGTTCGACGCCAAGCTCCTGGTGTGAGGGCCGCGTCAGCCCGAGCTGGCGCGGAACAGTCGCCGGTTGGCGAGCGTGGGCACGCGTCGGCCGTGCAGCCGGCGAGCCGCCGCCTCGGCGAGCCCGCGGGCCAGCAGACCGACCAGCACCGGGCGGCGGAGGAGGGCTTCGAGCACCGCGCCCAGGTCCCCCGCGCGGGCCGCCCCGAGCGTGCGCCGGTAGAGGGCGGCCGCCTCGATCCGGGCGCGCCGCCGCGCGAGGGCGGCGAGGAGTGCCGGATCGGCCGATCCGCTGCAGATCCGCTCGGCCAGGCCCTGCACCTCGCGCATGTGCGCGTGGGTGGCGAGGCCGTCCAGGCCCGTGACCTGCGAGCCCGGCCGCAGCCGGTAATGGTAGAGCGGCTCGTTCAGGAGCCAGCACGACGCCCCGGCGGCCATGCAGTCCAGGGTGAAGGCGAAGTCGTCCGACCGGCCGGCCTCGGGCCGCCAGCGGATCCCCCGCGCCACGAGGAAGGCCCGGCGGACGAGCGGCTTCAAGGTGCCGTAGCCGATCGTCTCGGGCGGGTCGCGGTCGAGGAAGCGCGCGGCATCGAGCCGGCACGCCCCCGCCGGCTCACCGAACAGCAGCCGGGCCGGCGGCCAGCCGCTCCCCTCGACCTCGATCCACTGGTCGTCGGCGAGCCAGTCGGCACCCCGGGCTTCGGCCGTGGCGACCAGGCGGGCGAGCCGCTGCGGGGCCATCCGGTCGTCGGCATCGAGCACGGCGACCCAACGGCCGCGGGCGAGCCCGAGCGCTTCGTTGCGAGTCGCCGCGGAGCCGCGCCCGATCGCGCGGGTGACGACGCGCAGGCGCGGATCCCGGGCCGCCGCCTCGCGGGCGATCGCCGGGGAGGCGTCGCGCGAGCCGTCGTCGACCAGGATCACCTCGAGCGCCGCGAGCGTCTGCCCGAGCGCCGAGCCGAGCGCCTCGGGAAGCCAGGGAGCGGCGTCCCGGCAGGCGATCAGCACGCTCACCAGCGGCTCGGCGATCGCGTCCTCGCGGCGCTCGTCCGGGCTCGTTGCACTCGGGTCGGGTGCGGCTCCCATCCGGGCCCCTCGACGTCGCGGCCGGCGCCGGCTAGCTGCCGGCCCGGATCCGGAGACCTGCCGTGCGGCTGCGCATCACGACCTGGAACGCCAATTCCGTGCGCCTGCGCGAGGCGGCGCTGCGTCGCATCGTGGCCGAGATCCGCCCGGACGTGCTCTGCCTGCAGGAGACCAAGGTCGAGGACCGGCTCTTCCCGCACGAGCTCCTCGCCGAGCTCGGCTTCGCCCATCGCCACGTCCACGGCCAGAAGGCCTATCACGGGGTGGCGATCCTCTCGAGGCTGCCACTCGAGGATTGCCACGCCCGCAAGTGGTGCGGGGTGGAGGATTGCCGCCACGCCGTCTGCCGCCTGCCGGGAGGGATCGAGCTGCACGACCTCTACGTGCCGGCCGGGGGCGACGTGCCCGACCCGGAGCTCAACCCCAAGTTCGCCCACAAGCTCGCCATGGTGCGCGAGCTCACCGACTGGTTCGCGGCGCGGCGGGGCGACGGGACACGCCTCGTGCTCCTGGGCGATCTCAACATCGCCCCGCTCGAGACCGACGTGTGGAGCCACAGGCAGCTCCTGGACGTCGTCTCGCACACGCCCGTCGAGACCGAGGCCCTCACCGCCCTCCAGCGCTCGTACGGCTTCCTCGACGCGGTCCGTTCGGTGATCCCGCCCGAGCGGAAGCTCTACACCTGGTGGTCCTACCGGGCGCGCGATTGGGATGCCTCCGACCGTGGCCGCAGGCTCGACCACATCTGGCTCTCGCCGAGCCTCGCTCCCGCGCTCGTGACCGCCGAGGTCCGCCGCGACGCGCGCGGCTGGGAGAACCCTTCCGACCACGTCCCGGTCACGGTCGAGCTGGAGGTTTGAGGCCGGGGCCGGGCCCGCCGTCGCCGAGCAGGGTGAAGGCCGCCCAGAAGGAGGGATGGGCGAAGCGTGGGTCGGCCAGGAGCCGGCGCTGGGCGCTGCCGAGCGCGCGCGCCGCCCCGGCCGCGGGTTCGCGGGCGAAGGCGTCGAAGGTGGCGGTCATCAACGCCACGGTCGCTTCCGAATCGACCTCCCAATGGCTCGCCAGCACGCGTCGCGCACCGGCGCGAAGGAAGGCGCCGGCGAGCCCCCCGAGCGCCTCGCCGCCACCCGGCCCGCCCGCCGCGGTGTTGCAGGCCGAGAGGCTCACCCACTCGGCGTCGAGCTCGAGGAGCGCGATCTCGCTCGCGCCGAGGAGGCCGTCGTCGTCCGGGCCCGGTCGGGCGGGCGGCGTCAGGACGAGCGCGGGTTCGCTCGCACAACGCAGCTCGCCGGGCAGGAGCCCGTGCGTGGCGAAGGCGATCACCCGATAGCGGCCGAGCGGCAGCCGGCGGACGACCGGCTCCCTGGCCTCGCCGCGGAGCACGAGCCTGCCGGCCCCGCCACCCAGGGCGCGGCCGACGCGACGGAGCTCGAGCGCGGTCTCGGGCAAGGGCGGCAGCGCGCGCAACAAGCGCGGGTCCAAGGGCTCGTCCTCGCGGCAGGCCTCGCTCGCCGCGGCCAGGGCACCACGTCCCCCGCTGCCGCCGGCGAGCACCGGATCGCCCACGCCCAGGAACGGCTCCGGGGCCGGCCGGCGCCCGCCCCGGCTGCGGGCGAGCGGTAGGCTCGCCACCGCCGGGAGCACCGAGATCGCCCGCTCGGTCGCGAGGAAGCGCGGCCCGGGCCCCTCGCCCACGACGAGCACGCCGAGCGGCACGGCCTGGAGCGGGCCGTCGGGTACCAGGAGGAGATGGTCGCGGCCGACCAGCGCCGGGGTGAGGGGCGCCAGCAGGGCGTCGTACAGGGTCCGCGCGCCCGCCGCATCGAACGGTCGCAGACCCTGGCCGAAGCCGAGCGTCGCGCGTACCCGCTGGACCGTCTCGGTGAGGGCCGCCCGCCCGAGCCCGGTGCGGTGCGGGGCGATCCGCCCGTCGGCACCGAGCGCCAGGACGAAGCTCGCCTCGGGCGTCACGACGAGGCGCAGCATCGCCTCGTCGGGCGCGAGCAGGGCGGCCGCCTCCTCGGCCGGCACGACCCGTGGGGCGAGCAGGGCGCCGTAGCGCGGGAAGCGAGTCTGGAGCTCGCGCTCGAGCGCCCGGGTCCGGTTCGCGAGCTCGCTGCTCTCGGCCTCGAGTGCCGCGGCCCGGTCGGCGGCCGGAGCCCGGGCATCCTCGAGCCGGATGCGCCCGAGCTGGACCGAAAGCGCGAGCGACCGCTCCCGGGCTTCCTGCAGGGCCTGCGCCTTCTCGGCGAGGCCGGCATCGGCGGCGGCGAGCCGGGCGGCTGCCCGGCGCTCGACATCGGCCAGTCGCGAGGACGGGGCGAGCTGCGCGACGCGCCAGGCGCGGGAGAGGAGCGCCACACGCTCGGCCGGCCGCCGCTCCGCCGCCTCGAGCAGGAGGTCGAGATGCGCCGCGAGCGCCTCGGGCGGGTGGCGATAGCCCTCCTGGAGAGCGGCTTCCGCGAGCCGTGCCGCCTCGTCCAACGCTTCGAGCGCCGCGTCGGCGCGGCCGGCGGCCCGCTCGATCCGGCCGAGCTCGACCAGGAGCCCGATCGTCGTGGGCCCGTCGCCGAACAGCGCCCGTGACGGGCGGAGTGCCGCACGGGCGTGCCCGCGGGCTGCATCGGGCCGACCAGCGTCGCGCTCCAGCGCCGCGAGCCGGGCGTGCACGAAGAGCTGCCCGGTCCGCTCCCGCTCCCGCTCGAGGACGGCGAGCGCCCCCTCCAGGAGCCGGCGCGCCGCCGTCGGGTCTCCCGCGTCGGCCAGCACCGAGCCGAGCGTCGCCCGCGCCTGCGCGGTCTCGGGCGCCTCGCCACCATGGGACGCCTCGCGCAGCCGCACCGCTTCCTCGGCCATCGCCCGGGCCGCCGGCAGATCGCCCTCCTGGCGGGCGAAGGCGGCCCGATAGAGGAGATAGCGGGCGCGCCGATCCTGCCCGGGTGAACGCTCGACCAATCGGCCGGCCCGCTCGAACGCCGTCCGCGCATCCGCGGTCCGCCCGTCGAGGGCGAGGTTGAGCCCGAGCGCGGCGAGGGTCGGTGCGGTCGCCGGCGCCTGCGTGCCCAGGGCTTCGCGCTGCAGCGCGAGCGCCCGCTCGTGGGCGCGCACCGCCTCGGCGAAGCGGCCGGCATGGTTGAAGGCTCGGCCGATCGCCGCGAGCCGGCGCTGATCGGTGATCCGCTCGACCGAGAGCGGGCGGCCCGCCGCATCCTGGGCCCGGGCGAGCTCGGCCAGCGGGCCGAGACGGCCGCCGCGGCGCAGGAGCGCCGGATCGGCACCCGGAACCAGGAGGCGCTCGACGATCGGGACGAGCTGCGGCAGCACCGCTCCCACGATCGCCCGGCCGTCGCCCGCACTGCGCGCGGCGAGCGTCAGCATCGGCCAGCCCTCGCCGTCGGTGCAGCGGCGGACGAGCACCTCGACCTCCGCACCGACCGAGCGACGCTGCAGCGGGCCGCAGTCGGCCGCCGGCGCGTCCCAGAGCGCGAGTTCGCGCCGTTCCAGCAGCGGCGCCAGATCCTTTGAGGCACGGATCGGGAAACGCCGCAGCCGGCCGGCCGGCTCCTCGAAGCTGCCGCAACGGATCTCCAGGTCCTCCAGGCGGACGAGCGCGCCGCGCTCGCCTACCTTGACCGCGCGACAGCGCTCGCCGGTCGCGGCGTCGGCGACCAGGAGCTCGTCGCCGACCGCGAGCCGGCCGCGCCAGCTCTCGCCTAGCAGACCCGAGACGACGGGCTGGAGACCCGGGCCGGTCGCCTCGCACGCGCCGAGCCCGACCGCCGCGATCGAGGCGAGCAGGAGCATTCGGGCGGCACCGCCAGGGGAGCGCCCGCAGCTCACGGCTTCTCGCTCCCCGGGCCGCGATCGTTCGGCCCCTCGCGGTCCCGCGAAGGGCCGCCGCCCGGGCTCTCGGCGCTGCCGCCGCAGGCCTGCCCGCTGCAGTCGACCGGCACGCCCAGCCGGTACTGGCGCGTCTCCAGCCAGCGCTCCCAGGCCGCCAGGCCCGACGGGCGAAGGGCCATGGGAAGATCGCTCTCCTCGCGGTCGGGACCCGCCGCAGCCGCCGGCGAGCCGGCCCGGAGGGCGAGGGCCAGGACGAGCAGGATGCAGGTGAGCCGACCGTTCATGGCGGTGCGCTCTCGACTGTACCGATCGTGCATTCTGCAGCATGCACGCGCGTCGCGCGAGCCGTCGGTGATCGGCGACACGGCGCTGCCATCGCCGCCCACACCTGGACGGCCGGGATGCGGCTCGCCAGGATCCGCTGATCTTCGCGGGAGGCGGCATGCGAATCGCGGTCATCGGCGCGGGTGCGGTCGGCGGCTGGTTCGGGGCGCGGCTCGCCGCGGCCGGCGAGGACGTGCTGTTCGTTGCCCGCGGGGCGCATGGCCGGGCGATGCGCACGAACGGACTGCGCGTCCTCTCGCCGCTCGGCGACCTCCATCTCCACCCCCTGCGCGTACTGGCGCCCGGCGAGCCGTCCGACCGCCCCGTCGGGCTCGTGCTGGTCGCGGTCAAGATGTACGACCTCGCGGCTGCCGCGGCTGCGGCGGCGACGCTCGTCGCACCGGGCACGGTGGTCCTGCCGATCGAGAACGGGGTCGAGGCGGCCGAGCTCCTGGCGCCGCCGGTGGCACCGGCGCGGGTGGCGCTCGGCGTCGCCTACATCGGCGGCCAGGTCGAGGCGCCGGGCGTGATCCGCCACGTCGGCACGACCGCCCGGCTGGTCTTCGGGCCGGCGGGCGCGCATCCCGAGCCGCATCTCGAGGCCTTCGCCGCCGCCTGCCGGCGGGCCGGGATCGACCACCAGCAGAGTCCCGCCATGGCGGTCGAGCTGTGGCGCAAGTTCGTCTTCCTCGCCCCCTTCGCGGCGATGACCGCGCTCGCCCGGGTCCCGGCCGGCGGCCTGCGCGACGACCCGGCGCTCTGGGCCCGCACCCGGGCCCTGGTCGAGGAGGCGGCCGCGGTCGGGCGGGCGCGCGGCGTGCCGCTTCCGGCCGATCTGGTCGAGGACCGTCTGGCGCTGATCCGCGGCCTGCCGGCGGGGATGCGCTCCTCGATGCTGACCGATCTCCTGGCGGGCCGGCGGCTCGAGCTCGACTGGCTGCTCGGAGCCGTGGTCCGGCTCGGCGAGGCCACGGGCGTGCCGGTACCCGAGAGCCGCGCCGTCCTCGGGTCGCTGCGCGCGGGCCTCGCGGGCGACGGCTCGCCCACTCAGCCCGGCGCGGTGCGCACCAGCCGGTAGCCCTCGGGCTCGGTCACCAGGAGCCTGTTCTCGCCGGGTTTCGGCTCCAGCTTCTGCCGCAGCCGGTAGATGTGGGTCTCGAGCGTGTGGGTCGTCACCCCGGCATTGTAGCCCCACACCTCGCCCAACAGAACCTCGCGCGAGACCGGCCGGTCGCCGACCCGGTAGAGGTATTTCAGGATCGCCGTCTCCTTGTCGGTCAGATGGATCTTCTTCTGCCCGGCGATCAGCATCTTGACCGCCGGGCGGAAGCTGTAGGGACCGATCTGGAAGGTCGCGTCGTCGGACAGCTCGAACTGGCGGAGCTGGGCGCGCAGCCGCGCCATCAGCACGTTCAGCCGGACCGGCTTGCTCACATAGTCGTTGGCGCCCGAATCGAGGCCGAGGATGGTGTCGGCGTCGGTGTGGTGCGCGGTGAGCATCACGATCGGGCACTTGACGCCGTTGCGCCGGAGCAGCCGGCAGAGGTCGCGCCCGTCGCCGTCGGGCAGGCCGACGTCGAGGACGATCGCATCGTGCTGCGGTCGACGGGTGGCCTCGAGCGCCTCGCGCACGCTGCCCGCCTGGTCGACCGCGAAGCCCTCGTGCAGGGCGAGCTGCTCGGCGAGCTCGCGGCGGAATTCCTGGTCGTCGTCGACGATCAGGACCCGATGGGTGGAACTCATCGCCGTGTCCCGACGCTGCCCGATGCCGCCCCGCAGGCTAACCCGATGCGGCAGCGCCGGGAAGCCCGGCGGGCGACCCCCGGTGCGTCGACCGCGCGGTGGAGCACCAAGCAGCCGTCCCCCGGTGCCGGTCGGGGTGGCAGCGGGGCTCGCCTCGCGCGCGGTCCGGCATTAATGCGGGCGGCGGGCGCCGCGGCTGGCCCGGCGCCGGATCGTGGGCGAGGTCGAGGCGGTGCTTCTGGGCGCGCAGGTCCTGCTGCTCGTGGCGTTGGCGCTGGCCGCACCCGCCGAGCTGCTCGACCCGCGCTCGCGGGCCTTCGTCTGGCTGCTCGGTGCGATCGGCGTCTGGCGCTACGGCTGGGGCGCCGTGCACGTGGTGCGCGCGCTGCTCTATCGCCGCGTGGTGTTCCCGCGGCTGCGACGGGCCGCCGACCGAAGGCTGGCGGCCGGTCCCGGGCCGGGCCGCGTGCCCGAGCTCGTCCTCGTGATGACGAGCTACCGGATCCCGCCGGAGACGACCGCCACGGCGATCCGGGCGGCGCTCGCCGAGGCGGCGCGGCTCACGCTCCCCACGACCCTCGTCGTGGCGCTGGTGGAGATGGCCGACCAGCGGCTCGTGAAGACGCTCGTTCGGGCGGCGCCGCCCGGGCTCCGGCTCCGCCTCGTCCTGGTCCGCCTGCCGCCGACCGGCAAGCGCGCGGCCCTCGCCACGGCGCTGCGTGCGGTGGCGCGGCGCCGGGTCCATCCCGACGCGGCGGTCGTGGTGATGGACGGCGATGCGGTCCTCACGCCCGGCTCGCTCGCCCGCACGCTGCCGTTCCTCGAGCTCATGCCCGGGCTCGCGGCGCTCACCACCGACCAGGACGCGATCGTCGAGGGCCCGGCGGCGCTGCGCCACTGGCATCGGCTGCGCTTCGCCCAGCGCCAACTGATCATGAGCTCGCTCGGCCTGTCGCGGCGGCTCCTGTCGGTGACCGGCCGGATGTCCGTGTACCGCGCCTCGGTCGCGACGGACCCCGGGCTCATCGCCCGGATCGAGTTCGATGCGATCGACCACTGGCGGCTCGGCCGGATCGAGCTCCTGACCGGCGAGGACAAGTCGACCTGGCTCTGGCTGCTCGAGCAGGACCGGGAGATGCTCTACGTCCCGGACGTCCAGGTCCTCACCCTCGAGCATCCGCCACCCGGCGGGTTCCTCGCCGCGACCACCGCGCTGGTGCTGCGCTGGTCCGGCAACATGCTGCGCGGTGGGCGCCAGGCGCTCGCGCTCGGGCCGCGCCGGGTCGGGCCGTTCCTCTGGTGGTGCCTCGTCGACCAGCGGCTCTCGGTCTGGACGCCGCTCGTCGGGCCGAGTGCGGCCATTCTCCTGGGGTTGCTGGTAACCCCTTCGCTGCTCTACGCATACGCGATGTGGGTGCTGGCCACGCGTCTGCTCCTGACGCTCGGCCTGTTGGTCGCCCGCGACCGGGTGAGCGGCTGGTGGCCGATGCTGCTCTACTACGGCCAGCTCTGGGGAGCGCTCGTGAAGGGCTGGGTGCTGTTCCGGCTCGACCGACAGCGCTGGACCCGCCAGGCGATCAGCTGGCCGGCGCGGCCCGGCGCGGCGCTGCGGGCGATCGGCTCGCTCTACCTGCACGTGCTGGCGTTGGGCGCGCTCCTGATCGGCGTCGGGCTCGCCACCGGCGTGCTCGCTTGGCCGCCGCGCACGATCGCGGCCGGGCTCTTCTGAAGGACGCGGCATGGCCAACGAGATCGTCCACGACACCGAGGTCCACCGCCAGCACGTCCGCCTCCGCATCCCGATCGCGGTCGAGATCGACGGCGCGAGGCTCACCGTCGACGATTGGTCGCTCGGCGGCTTCGGTGTCCTGGGCGACCTGCCACGCCGCCGCCCGGGCGACCGCTTCCCGGTCCGCCTGCATCTCCCGTTCGAGGATTTCGAGCTCAGCCTCGAGGTCGCATGCGAGCTGGTCTACCGGCTCGACGACGGCAGCCGCTTCGGCTGCCGGTTCACGGGCCTGGCCCCGGGCCAGCTGGCGCTGTTCCGCTACCTGGTCGACGCCTATCTCTCGGGCGAGCTCGTCGCCGCCGGCGATGTCCTGGCGGCACATGCGCGCAGCGCAGCGGAGGCCCAGGGCCCGGGCCGCGCGAGCGAGCCCGGCCGTGGCACCCTCGGCGGCAGGCTGCGCCGCGTCCTGGCCTTCCTCCTCCTGCTCGCGGTCGGCGCCGGCCTCGCCGGCCTCGCCTGGATCGGGGCGCGCGAGCGCTGGCTCACCGTGCGGGCCGAGGCCGCGATCGTCGAGGCGCCGGTCGTGCGCCTCCTGGCCCCGGCCGCCGGCCGGCTGCGCCCCGGCGAGCCCGAGCCGGTGCTCGCGGTCGGCGGTCCGATCGGCACGATCGAGGGCGAGGGCGGCCCGGCGCCGCTGCTCAGCCCCTGCGAGTGCTCGCTCGTCGACTGGCTCGCCGAGCCCGGCCAGCCGGTCGAGGCGGGTGAGGCCGTGGCGCTGCTCGCCGCGATCGACCGCCCGCTGCTCGTGCGCGCGAGCGTGGCGGCGCGCGCCGGGCGGCGCCTGGCCCCGGGCGATCCGGCCCTGATCGAGCTTCCGGGCGCCCATGGCAGCGTGCGCGGCCGCGTCGAGCGGATCGACCTGCGTGGCCAGCTCCTCGGGCTCGCCGGGGGCGACCCGGTGACGGCCGCGCGCCGGCCGCTCGTGGTGATCGTGCGCCCCGAGCGGCCGCTCGACTTCGAGCTCCTGGGCACCCCGGTCGAGGTCCGCTTCCCCTGAGAGGCAGCCCGCCCGCGCCCCGCTTGCCGCCGCCCGTCCCGGAGCTAAACTCGTGCGCAAAAGCGGCTTTTCGCCGGGCCCCGCTGGTCCGGTGGCAGCGATGGGGCAGGGACGGAGACCGCCATGGTGCTTGCGGGACTGCTCGAGCGGCTGGTTCGGGTCGGCAGGCTCGGGGTGATCGACGCCGCCGGACGGCGGCATGTCTTCGAGGGCAGCGGGCCGGGGCCGGCGGCCACCATCCGGTTGCACGATCGGGCCATCGAGTGGCGGCTCCTCCTCGATGCCGAACTCGCGCTCGGCGAGGCCTGGATGGATGGCCGGCTGACCGTCGAGGAGGGCACCCTCTACGACTTCCTCGAGGTCGCGATGAGCAACCTGGCCCTGGCCGACGGGCGCGGATGGGCCGGCCTCGTGCAGCGGGCACTCAACGCCGCGCGGACCGTCCGCGACCGCAATCCGGTGGGGCGGGCCAAGCGCAACATCGCCCATCACTACGACCTCTCGGGCGAGCTCTACGAGCTCTTCCTCGACAGCGAGCGCGAGTACACCTGCGCCTACTTCCCGCGTCCGGACGCCGACCTCGAGGAGGCGCAGCGGGCCAAGGAGCGGCACGTCGCCGCCAAGCTCCTGCTCGAGCCCGGTCAGAAGGTACTCGACATGGGCTGCGGCTGGGGAGCCCTCGGCCGCTATCTGGCGCGCACCTTCGCCGTCGACGTGACCGGTGTGACGCTCTCGAAGGAACAGGTCGCCTACGCCAACGCCCGCGCCGCGCGCGAGGGCCTCGCCGACCGCGCGCGCTTCCTCTACCAGGATTACCGCGAGGCAGCCGGCCGCTTCGACCGCATCGTCTCGGTCGGCATGCTCGAGCATGTCGGCAAGGCGCACTATCCCGAGCTGTTCGCCAAGATCCGCGAGCTCCTGGCCGACGACGGCGTGGCGCTGATCCACGCCATGGGCCACATGGCCGGACCCGGCCATCCGAATCCCTGGATCCGCAAGTACATCTTCCCGGGCGGCTACATCCCGGCCCTCTCGGACGTCCTGCCGGCACTCGAACGGTCCGGCCTCTGGCTCACCGACTGTGAGATCCTCCGGCTCCACTACGCCGAGACGCTGCGCTGCTGGCGGGAGAAGTTCGAGCGCAACCGCGCTCGCATCCGCCAGATCTACGACGAGCGGTTCTGCCGGATGTGGGAGTTCTACCTGATCGTCAGCGAGCTCGGCTTCCGGGTGGGCGACATGATGGTCTTCCACTTGCAGATCGCCAAGGATCGCCGGGCGGTGCCGCTCCTGCGCGACTACATGGTCGACGGCGAGCGGCGGCTGGCGGCCGCCGGCACGGCGCGCCTGCGCGCGGCCGAGTGAGCGCGACCGACCCGGCTCCGCTTCCGCTCTTCGTCCAGGAGCTGGGGGAGGGGTCGCCGGTCCTCGTCCTGCACGGCCTGTTGGGCCAGGGGCGCAACTGGGGGGCGATCGGCCGACGCCTCGCCCGCCGTCGCCGCGTCCTCCTCGTCGACCTGCGCAACCACGGCCGCTCGCCGCACCATCCTGTCATGACCTACGCGGCCATGGCCCGCGACCTCGCGGAGCTGATCCGCGCGCGCGGGCTGGCCTCGCCGGCGGTGGTCGGCCACAGCATGGGTGGCAAGGCCGCCATGACCCTGGCGCTGCGGCGGCCCGGCCTCCTCGGCCGCCTCGTCGTGGTCGACGTGGCGCCGGTCGACTACGGCGCCTCGAAGCTGTTCGCGGGCTATCTCCGGGCGATGCTGGCGGTCGATCCCGGTCGGCTCGGCCGGCGCGCCGAGGCCGAGGCGGCGCTCGCCGGAGCGGTCGCCGACCCGCGGATCCGCGCCTTCCTCGCGAGCAACCTCGACCTGGTCGACGGCCGCCTCGCCTGGCTCCCGAACCTCGAGGTGCTGCTCGGGGCGCTCGCCACCCTCGGCGGCTTCCCGAGCGACCAGACGCCGGTGGGTGCCGATCTGCCGGTCCTGGCGATCGCCGGCGGGCGCTCCGACTATGTGGGTCGGGCCGGCGTCGCGGAGCTCCGCCGGCTGCTCCCGGCAGTCCGGCTCGTGAGCGTTCCCGAGGCCGGCCACTGGGTGCACGCGGACGCGCCGGAGGCGGTCGTGGAGGCGCTCGAAGGGTTCCTGCCCGGCGGCTGAGCGCTCGCGCCGAGCGCAAGCTGCAACCGGCGCCCCTCGCGCCCTTGGACAGGCGCGGCCGGTCCTGCCACACTGCCGCGGGCAAGGGGTGCGGCAGGTGCGGGGACGGACCATGCGTCGGCTGCTGTCGGGCGGAGTGCTCCTGTCGCTCGGCCTGTTCGCCGGGCACGCGGCGGTCGAGGCCTGGGTCGAGGCGCGGGCGGTGGTCGAGCTCGAGCGTCTCGCCGGGCGGCTGCCGGACGGCGCCCGGCTCACCTGGGCGCGGCTCGACGCCGAGCCGCTGCGCCTGGCCCTCGACCTCGAGGAGGTCCGGCTCGACCTGCCCACGGGCTCGCCGGTGCGGGCACTGGAGCTGGGGGCGGTCCGGCTGGCCCAGGCCGGCGGCGGCAGCGACGCGATCGGGCAGGTCGGCGGGTTCCGCGCGCACGACGTCGTGGTCCGGCTGGCCGATGACGCCGGCACGCTGCGGGCGGCCCTGGTCGAGGGCGAGGAGGTCGAGATCCGCGCGCTCACCGAGGCGCTGGCCGTACCCGACCCGCTCCGGGCACTGGAGGCGCTGCGTCTGGGCCCGCTGCGCGCCGAGGGCATCCTCGTCGAGCGGGCGGACCGCAGGCTCGAACTGCCGCGGATCGCGATCGCCGGCTGGGCGGACCGGCGCCTCGAGGGCCTGGAGCTCGCCGGCCTCGCGCTCGACGGGCAGGATGGAACGCGCGGCCGCCTCGCCGAGTTCGCCCTTCGGCTCCTCGATCTGGCTGCGCTCGATCCCGACGCACTCGCGGCGGTCGCGGACGACCCGCTCGCCGGTCTGGCGGCGCTCGACCGGCTGCGTGTCGAGGAGGCGCGCCTGGGCGGTCTCGAGGTCGACTGGCCCGAGGGCCGCCTGCAGCTCGCACGCCTCGCCCTCGGGCACGCCGGCCAGGGACGGGTCGAGGGCCTGGTCGCGGGTGGCTTCGACGTACGGGAGGAGAGCGGCAGCCGGGCCGTTCTGTCCGGCTTCGAGCTCGCGAGGCTCGACTGGAGCCGTGTGCGGCTCGACCGGCTGGTCGCAGCCGCCGAGCGCCTCGGGGAAGTGCAGGGCGAGGAGAGCGAGGCCGAGGAGACCGAGCCGCCCGCGCAGGGCTCGGATGCCGACGGCCGGGCTCAGGGTGCCCCCGACGGTCGGGCCGAGGATCCCGAGGCGGCGGGTCTGGCACAGGCCTTCGCCGGGCTCGAGGTCGCGGGCGAGCTGTTGCGGCTCGAGGTCGGCCCGCTCCGCGTCGACGGGCTCGACGCCGGCGATGCCGAGGGCGGCCTGGCCCTCGGTCGACTCGCCTGGGAGGGCCTCTCCGCCGGCCGCTTCGGCGCGATCGACCTGGCGGGCTTCCTGGCCCGTGGGGAGGAGGGCGTGAGCGTCCGGGTCGACGGCTTCGCCCAGACCGCCTTCGCGACCGGCCTGGTCGACCTCGCCGAGCGCGTCGAGGCGGCGCCGCGCACCGCCGAGGCGCTGCAGGCGCTGACCGCCGAGTTCGGCCGCCTGCCCTGGCAGGGCGGCAGCACGCTCACCGGCCTGGCAATTGCCCGCGACGGCGCCGTCGGCTTCGGCATCGGAAGGCTCGTGGTCGAGCTGACCGAGGACGGGCCGCGCCGGCGCACCGTGCTCGCCGTCGACGACCTCGCCATCGACCCGGGGGCGCTCGGCAGCGACGAGCCCGCCGGCCAGCTCGCCGCCCTCGGAATCGAGCGGCTGGAGATGCGCGCCCGACTCGCCAGCCTCTACGACCAGGCGAGCTTCGAGGTCCTGATCGAGGAGCTGTCGCTGGAGGCGGCCCGGCAGGCCGGTTTGCGTCTCGGGCTCACGGCGCGGCTCGGCGCCGATCCCGCGGTCGACCCGGTGACCGCCTCGACCGACGCCGAGCTCGTGCGCGCCGAGCTGGCGTTCACCGACCTCGGGCTGGTCGAGCGCTGGCTCGCCGGCCTCGAGCGGGAGACCGGCAAGCGGCGGGCCGATCTGGTCAAGGAGATGCTGCGCGAGCTGCGCCGCGAGGAGCCGGGTCGCTCGCTCCTCGACAACCGGCGGGCGGCCGAGGTCGAGCGCTTCCTGGTCCGCCCGCGCGAGCTCGTGATCCGACTGGCCCCGCCGCGCCCGGTCTCCTTCCTCGCGGCCTTCATGGGCACGCTCGCCACACCGGCTCGGACCGCCCAGACGCTCGGGCTCGAGATCAAGGCCGTCGATCGCTGAGGCTCAACGCATCTCGGCGCCGGTCCGATCCCATGTGGGGATGTAGTCCGAGCGCAGATTGTGGGTGTGGACGTACTCGCCCTTGGCGATCGGCTCGCGCGCCGAGCCGATCGGTGCGCCGTATTTGACGACCTTCTCGCCGGCCGCGATCGGCCGCCGGGCGATCTTGTGCCCGGTCGGCACCTCCCGCTCGAGCCGGACCGGCTCGCCGTCGACCAGGAGCTCGGTTCCGGCCGGAAGATCGCAGCAGGCGACGAGCACGTTGTCTTCCGCGGCCAGGAGCAACAAGCGACGGTCGGTCGCCCCGGCCGGAACCGCCGCCTCGACCCCACTCGTGACGATCCGACTCACTGGGCTCGCTCCCGTCTCAGAACTTGCCGTACTTGAGATAGGCCCGTTGCGGATCCTCGCCCTCGAGGATGGCCGTGCGGATCAGGTTCTCGGTGCCGATCGCGCGTTCCGCCTCGGCCACGACCTCCTCGGCGCGCGACTTCGGCACGACCACGATGCCGTCCACATCCGCCAGGAGGTAGTCGCCGCCCTGGATGCGCACCTCGCCGATCACGATCGGCACGTCGATGCCGTCCGGCAGCCAGAACGACACGATGTCCTTGGGCGTCGTGTGGCGGAAGGCGATCGGGAAGCCGATCCTCTCGATGAAGGCGAGGTCGCGGGTCGCCCCGTCGACGACGTAGCCGAGCACGCCCTTGCGCTGCAGTGTTTCGGCGGAAAGCTCGCCCATCAAGGCGACCGCGTGGGTGTGCGGCTGGCACACCAGGACGTGGCCCGGCTCGGCCTTCGAGAGGAGCCCGGTCCATTCGAGCAGCGTCGTGTGCCGGTCGGCAACCTCCTCGACATGGCCCGCGACGGTCTGCACGGGCCCTGCGAGCGGCCGCGTCCGGTCGTGCAGCCGGATCTCGGGCGGCAGGACGAAGTTGCGCAGCCCCATCGCCCGCATCACGTCGTTGAGCACGCCCGTGTAGCACCGCCCCAGGCGCTCGCCGAGCGCGCCGGTCGCCGTCATCGCCGCCTCCTTCCGCCGGGCTCGATCCTAGCGGCGCTCGCGGGCTCGGGAAGGTGCGGCGGCGGATGGCCGTCCGCCGCCGGCTCAGCCCGCGGGATGGTGGGCGTGCCAGTGCCGGGCGATGTCGAGCCGGGTGGCGACCCAGACCTTCTCGCGGGCGAGCACGTGGTCGAGGAAGCGGGCGAGTGCCGCGGCCCGGCCGGGCCGTCCGACCAGTCGACAATGCAGGCCCACCGACATCATCCCGGGCCGGCCACGCCGGCCCTCCTCCCACAGCAGGTCGAAGCTGTCCCGGAGATAGGCGAAGAACTGGTCGCCCGAGTTGAAGCCCTGCGCCGTGGCGAAGCGCATGTCGTTGGCATCGAGCGTATAGGGCACGACGAGCTGCCGCTTGCCCTCGACCTCGACCCAATAGGGCAGCTCGTCGGCGTAGGAGTCGGCAGTGTAGAGGAAGCCGCCCTCCTCGACGACGAGGCGCAGCGTGTTGGGCGAGATCCGGCCGGTGTACCAGCCGAGCGGCCGTTCGCCGGTGATCTCGGTGTGCAGGCGGATCGACTCGCGCATCTGCGCGCGCTCGGCCTCGATGCCCATGTACTGGTAGTCGATCCAGCGCAGCCCGTGGCTCGCGATCTCGAAGCCCGCCTCCTTCATCGCCGCCGCGGCCTCGCGGTTGCGGTCGAGGGCCATGGTGACGGCGAAGACCGTGGCCGGAAGGCGCCGCTCGGTGAACAGCCGGAAGAGGCGCCAGAACCCGACCCTGGAGCCGTACTCGTAGATCGACTCCATGTTCATGTGGCGGACGCCCAGGAGCGCCTGGGCGCCCACGATCTCCGAAAGGAAGGCTTCGGAGGCCGGGTCGCCGTGCAGGATGCAGTTCTCGCCACCCTCCTCGTAGTTGATGACGAACTGCACCGCCAGGTGGGCGCCGCCCGGCCAGCGCGGGTCGGGCGGGTTGCGGCCGTAGCCAAGGAGATCGCGCGGGTAGGAGGGGTCGCTCGGCATGGCCTTCCTCAGCCCAGCTCGAAGGTGGTGATGCCCCAGATGCGGGAGAGCGGCAGGCCCGGATCACCCCGGGTGTACATCCGGGCGGTCTCGAACACGGGTGCGAGGCCGTGGCGGCGGGCGAGCGCCACCGCCTCGCCGTTGGGCTCCGGCGGATCGAGGAAGAGCGGGGAACCGCGCGCCTCGGCGGCCAGCGCGAGGAAGAGCGCCTCGGCGGCATCCGCCCGATCGGCGAACAGCGGCCCGATCTTGAAGCCCTGCCGGCAGGCGCGGATCACGCCGTAGCCCAGCAGCCGGCCACGCTCGACGAAGCCCGCCGCCACCCGCGGTCGGGCGATCCAGCGTTCGAGGAAGGCACGCCGCTCGAAGCCGAAGCAGCTGCGGTCGTAGGCCAGGACCTCGGCGAACGGCACCCGCTCGAGCGGCACCACGCGCGGATCGTCGAGCGGCCGCGCCGCAACGGTCCCACCGAAGCGCACGTTGCGGTGGGCGAGCTGGAAGCCCGACTTGCGGTAGTTCGCCTGCTGCGCCACCACCCCGTCGAGGCCGACGTTGCAGCCGTCCAGATGGGCGAGGCCGGCCCGCCAGAGCGCGAGCCCGTGGCCGTGGCCGCGATGCCCGGGGACGACGATGTAGAAGCCGAGGAAGCCGAAGTCGCCCGGATAGCGCACCACCGAGATGCAGCCCACGGGCGCGCCGGCGAGGCGGCCGATCAGGAAGCCCTCGGGATCGGCGGCACGGAACGGCTCGGCATCGTCGAGCCCCGGGTTCCAGCCCTCGCGCGCCGCCCACTCCAGCATCGATGCGAGGCCGTCCGGGCCGGCCGGGGCGATCTCCAGGCTCATCGCTCCTCCCTGCGCGCGGCGGATCCGGGCGTCTCGGCCGCGCGCGCTCCGGCCGGCGCCTCGAGCGTCACCCAGATCGGGCTCGACCAGGCCTGCTCGCCGTCGCTCTGGCGGACCCTGAGCCAGTAGGCCCGCTCGCCCGGCGAGGGATCCGGGTCGCGCACCATCCCGCTCCAGGAGGCGGGCGGCGGTACCCGCGGCAGCCGGCGCAGCTCCAGCCGCCGCATCGGTTCCTCCCGGGCGATCAGCCGCGGCGCCCCGCCCAGGGTGGCGAGCGGCAGCCGGCAGGTGAGCGGTCCGGTCGTGAACACCAGCGTCGTGCGCGGGGTCTCCTCCAGGCGCAGGATCACGCCGTCCCAGTCGCCGGCGGTGAGCGAGCGCCAGGCGACCCGGTCCTGCCCCTGGGCGGTGATGCCCTCCTCGGGCGTGTCGAAGGCCCAGCCCCTGGCCTCGAGGATGCGGCCCTCCTCGACCGCGAGGCCGCCGTCCCAGACCATGCGGGCGCGGGCGAAGTTGCCGCGCGCCGAAAGCCCGCTCCAGGCGACCCGCAGCCGGTCCGAGCGGCCCTCGCCCGCGAGCGGTGCCGCGAACACGACCCGCTCGCCGCACATCAGCTCGACCGCCTCGAGCGGCGCCGTCCCCTCGACCCGGACCCGCAGCGTCGGGGGGACCGCGGTGCGCAGCTCGGAGCCCATGGGCAGGCCGTCGGCCTCGAGCTCGAGCAGGATGCGGGCGCCGGTCGTGCCCCAGGTGCGGCGCGCGCACAGCGCCTGCCAGAGCGCCGCGCGGGTCGGCTCGGGCAGCGCCACGCCGGTGAGCCCGCCCCGGAGGTTGCGCACCGCCATGCGGCCCGGGTGGCTGGTGCCGGGCCGCCCGTCGACCCCGTCGCTGCCGGCCACCACGCCCATGCGGTAGCCGCGGGCGAGTGCCTCGCGCAGGAGCCACTCCGAGGTGGCGTGCGTCGAGTGCACCTCGAGCAGCCGCTCGAAGGCGGGCTCGTGCCAGTCGAGGTTGCTCGTGCGGCCGCCCACGTGCAGCACGCCCAGCACGTCGCGATCGCGGAAGTGGGCGTGCAGGTCGCGCACGTGCGGCAGGTCGGAGCCCGGCTCGGCCGGCTCGTCCGCGAAGGCCCGGCGGCAGCGGCGCAGCTCGCCCTCATCGCCCGGATAGTAGAGGTTGCGGTCGCCGCCGACCTCGGTCTCGCCCGACCACTCGTAGCCGAGGAGGGGGAGAAAGATGCCGGGCGCGTGCAGCGCCGTAGTCACCCGCCGCTGCTCCTCCCACTCGCCGTCGCGCACCAGGAAGCAGTTGGCCTGGTGACCGACGAAGTCGAGGAGCGCGGCGTCGCGGGCGTGCTCCAGGTAGCGCTCGAAGCTGCCGGCACCGCAGCCGATCCGCGACTGCCCGTGCAGGTCGCCCCAGTAGACCCGCTGCTCCGGCGCCGGCCGGCAGTCGATCGGATTGCTCGTGGCGGTGAGCAACCCGGTGTGGTCGCGGGCGGTGAAGCGATGCACGCCGGCATGCTCGAGCCGGGCCTCGACCGCGAGCGGCCCGGCGCCGCTCCCGTCGAGTGCGTGCCGGCCGGGCAATCCCTCGATCTCGACCTCGAGCCGTGGCCCGGAGGCCGGGTTGCCCCAGCGGTCCTCCAGGCACAGGCGCAGCGCGAACGGCTCGCCGACCGCCACGGTCGAGGGACCGACCAGGATCAGCCGGGCCGCGGTGCCGCCGACGACGTCGACCCTCGGGCATGCGATCTCGGTCCAGCCCGCCGAGCCCGGCTCCTGCAGTCGCACGAGGAGCGGGCAGTCGAGCTCGGCCAAGGTCTGCACGCGCTGGCCCGGGCCGTCGTGGCCGAAGCGGAGCACGAGGCGGCCGCCGGCGGGCAGGGGGTCGAGCAGCTCGAGCAGCAGCAGATGGTCGAAGGGATGCCAGCTCGGCTCGCGCGACGTGGCGATCCGGAGGGCGATCGCCGGCTGCGGCTCGATCACCAGATGGTCGGCGGCGTCCGGCCGGCCGAGCTGCGGGACACCCCAGTCCGACGGCCAGCGCCGGGCGAGGCCGATCCGGCTTCGGGCGGCGAGCTCGCGCGAAGCTTCGAGCGTGCAGGTCCAGCGGATCGAGGCGCCCGCCTCGACGGTCCCAGGCAGATCGTGGTGGAGGCGGAGCGGCGGTGCCGCCGGCGCTCGGGTGCCCGGGCTCGCCGCCTCAGTCGGCATCGAGGGCCCGGCAGTCGGCGGCGAGCCAGGAGACCTTGACCGACTGGCCGGGCACCAGCCGCATCTGGCCCGGTCGGTTGGGAAGCTTCACCACGAAGTCGTCGTGGCCGAGGAGAGCCAGGCGGGTGCGGATGTGGTCGCCGTGATAGATCAGCTCCTCGACCCGCCCCTCGAGCTCGTTGTCCTGGGCGATCATCGAGTTGATCGAGACCCGCTCGGGCCGGAGCGAGAGCGTGGTGGTGGTGCCGGCGCCGCCGACATTGCCGGCCACGGCCTTGATCAGCCGGCCGTCGACCTCGACCAGGCAGCGCTCGCCGAGGCGTTCCCTGACGGTCCCGAGCAGGCGGTTGTTCTCGCCGATGAAGCGGGCGACGAAGGCGTTCCTCGGCCGCTCGTAGAGCTCGGCCGGCGGTGCCAGCTGCTGGATCCGGCCGGCGTCGAAGACGGCGACCCGGTCGGACATCGTCAACGCCTCGCCCTGGTCGTGGGTGACGTAGACGACCGTCACGCCGAGCCGCTCGTGGAGGTGCTTGATCTCGTACTGCATGCTCTCGCGGAGCTGCTTGTCGAGGGCACCCAGGGGCTCGTCCATGAGCACGAGCTTGGGCTCGAAGACGAGTGCCCGGGCGAGTGCCACACGCTGCTGCTGGCCGCCCGACAGCTGCGCCGGACGGCGCGTCTCCAGGCCCTCGAGGCGCACCATCGCCAGCGCGCGCCGCACCCGCTCGGCGATCTCGCCGCGCGACCGCCGGCGAACCGTGAGCGGGAAGGCCACGTTCTCGGCCACCGTCAGGTGCGGGAAGAGCGCGTAGTTCTGGAACACCATCCCGATGTCGCGCCGCCAGGGCGGCACGCGGCTGATCGGTCGACCCTCGAGGAAGATCTCGCCGCGGGTGGGCGCCTCGAAGCCCGCGAGCATCATGAGGGTGGTGGTCTTGCCCGAGCCCGAGGGGCCGAGCAGGGTCAGGAACTCGCCGCGGGCGATGTCGAGATCGAGGCTTTTGACGACGAGGCTCTCGCCGTCGTAGCTCTTCTCGACAGCGGCGAACCGGACGATCGTGTCGCGCCCGTCGGCCATCGGCGCCTGCCGCGCTCCCGCTCGCACCCGCCCGCCGCTCCGGTTAGACCAGGGCCGGGCCGACTGCAAACCCGATCCGAACCCAACCTCCGGAGACGCGCGTGACCGAGCCACTGTTCCGCGACGACGCCTATCTCGCGGCCTGCGAGGCCCGCGTGGTGGTGGCCGGGCCGGACGGAATCGTGCTCGACCGCACGGTCTTCTATCCGATGGGCGGCGGCCAGCCCGGCGACCGGGGCACGCTCCGGCTCGAGGACGGGAGCACGCTCGCGATCCGCGACACCCGCAAGGGCGAGGGCACCGCGATCCTGCACCTGCCGGCGGAAGGGGCCCGCCTGCCCGTGCCCGGCACGCGCGTGGAAGCGGTGATCGACTGGGACAGGAGGCACCGGCTGATGCGCTCCCACACCGCCCTGCACCTGCTCTGCCAGGCGGTCGGCGCGCCGGTCACCGGCGGGGCGGTGGGCGAGCTCGAGGGCCGGCTCGACTTCGACCTGCCGGAGCCGCCCGAGAAGGAGGCGCTCGAGGCGCGGATCCGGGATTGGATCGCCGAGGACCATCCGGTCGACGCGCTCTGGGTCGACGAGGCCGAGCTCGCCAGCCGGCCGGAGCTGGTGCGCACCCTCTCGGTCCGCCCGCCCACGGGCGCCGGGCCGGTACGGCTCGTGCGCATCGCCGGGGTCGACCTGCAGGCCTGCGGCGGCACCCACGTCCGGAGCACGGCCGAGATCGGCCGCGTGACGATCGGCCGGATCGAGAAGAAGGGCCGGCTCAACCGCCGCATCGCGATCGCGATCGCCTGAGCGCGGCTCAGGCCCGCTCGTAGCGGTCGATGCCGTCGGCCCCCGTCGTGTGGCGGAGCCGCCCGCGCCGCTCCAGGGCGCGCAGATGGGCGAGCGCCTCGGCGACCGCGAACCCGGTCTGGTGCAGGTCGAGGGCGCGGTCGAACAGGCCGGTCATCACCTCGGCCACGCTCGCCGGGCGCGCGCACAGCCGCTCGGTCAGATCGAGGCGCGCCTCGTGGTGGGCGCGCAGCCCGCGCAGGCGCGCGCCCAGACCGCGGTAGGGCCGCTCGTGCGAAGGCAGGACGAGGGTCTCCACCGGCAGACCCTCGAAGCGGTCGAGGCAGTCCACGAAGGCACCGAGCGGGTCGCGCTCCGGGCTCGTCGGCCAGAGGCCCACGACCGGCGTGATGCGCGGCAGGAGCTGGTCGGCGCAGATCAGGATCCGGCGCTCGGCCGCGTGCAGGGTGATCATCTCGGGGGCGTGGCCGCGGCCGGTGATCACCCGCCACTCGGTGTCGCCGATCCGCAGAAGGTCACCGTCGGCCACGAGCTCGATCGCCGCCGGCACCGGCGTGACCCCGAGCCGGTAGGCGTTGCCGCGCTGCGCCCGCTTGCGGATCAGCTCCTCGGGCAGGCCGGCGCGGCGGTCCTGGGCGAGGCCGGCGGCCACGAACTCCGGGCTCTGGTCGAGCTGCAGCATCCGCCCGGTCAGCCATTCGAGCCGGGTCATGAGCAGCGGCGCCTCGAGCCGGCGGGCGAGCCAGCCGGCCTGGCCCAGATGGTCGGGATGGAAGTGGGTGGCGAGGATCCGCCGGATCGGCCGGCCGGCGAACGGGCCGTCGAGCAGCCCCTCCCAGATCGCCCGGGTGCGCTCGTCGCCGTAGCCGGTGTCGACCAGCGTCCAGCCGGGCCCGTCCTCGAGCAGCCAGAGATTGATGTGGTCGAGCGCGAAGGGGAGCGCCAGGCGCAGCCACCAGATGCCGGGCACGAGCTCGACCGGTCGGCCGAGCTCGGGCGCGGCGGCCGCCCAGACCACCTCGCGCGACGGGTCGCCGGTCTCGACCGGAGCGGGCTGCCGCACCATCTCTCTCCTCGTCAGGGGGATGCGGGTCGATAGCCGCCGCTCGGCGGCCGCGGCAAGGCGCCCCGGCGCAGGGCGGGAAGCGGGGGACGGGGGACGTGGCCGAGCCGAGCCGAGCGAGCACGACCGAGGATCCGGCACTCACCATCCGTCGGCTGCTGCGCGAGCAGCCGCGCGCGGCGCTGGGCACGCTGCTGGAGGGCGGCGAGCCGTACGTCTCGCTCGCCATGGTCGCGGTCGACCACGACGCCGAGCCGATCCTGCTGATCTCCGATCTGGCCGACCACACGCGCAACATCCGGCGCGATCCGCGCGTCTCGCTGCTGCTCGACGGCACGCTCGGCCGGGCCGTCCCGCTCGCCGGCGAGCGCGCCAGCGTGCAGGGCCGGGCGGTCCTCGCGGACGGTGACGAGCGCCTCGCGCGGCGCTACGTCGCGCGCCATCCGGACGCCGAGATGTACCTCGGATTCAAGGACTTCCATCTCTTCAAGGTGACCGTCGAGCGGGCCCACCTGGTGGCCGGCTTCGGCCGTATCCACTGGGTCGAGGGCCATCGCGTTCGGCTCGACACCTCCGCCGCCCGGGCCCTGGCGCTCGCCGAGGCGGAGATCGTCGCGCACATGAACGAGGACCACGCCGACGCGGTCCAGCTCTATGCCGAGCGGCTCCTGGGCCTGTCCGGCGGCGGTTGGCGGTTGGCCGGCGTCGACCCCGAAGGTGCCGACCTGCGCGCCGACGGCCGGCACGCGCGGCTGCCCTTCGACAAGCCCGTGCACGACGCCGAGAGCTGCCGCGTCGAGCTCGTCCGGCTGGTCAAGCGGGCGCGCGCGATGCCCCCGGTCGCGGCCGGCCATCCGAGCTGAGGTCCCCCTCAGGCACCGTTGACGGTGACCCAGACCTCCAGGCCGCCGTCCCAGATCATCTTGCCGGCCACCCAGAGGATGATGACGAGGCCGACATAGGCGATCCAGCGGTGGCGGTCGATCAGCCGCGCGATCCAGCCGGCGGCCACCGCCATGAGGGCGATCGAGAGCAGAAGGCCGAAGGCCATGATGTAGGGGTGGTCGCGGGCCGCGCCGGCGACCGCGAGCACGTTGTCGAGCGACATCGAGACGTCGGCGATCGCCACCTGCGTCACCGCCGAGGCGAAGGTCTTCTGCCCCGGCACGGTGGCATGCGCACCCGGCACGACCTGCGGGATCTCGTGCCGCTCGGCCGCCTTCTGCGCCTGCAGCTCGCGCCACATCTTCCAGGCCACCCAGAGCAGCAGGAGGCCGCCCGCCAGCAGGAGGCCGATCACCGCGAGGAGCTGGGTCGCGATCAGCGCGAAGGCGATCCGCATGAGGAGTGCCAGGCCCGCGCCGAGGAAGATCACCTGACGCTGCTGGGTCGGCGGCAGGCCGGCCGCGGCGGTGCCGACCACGACGGCGTTGTCGCCGGCCAGCACGATGTCGATCAGGACCACCTGGACGAGCGCGGAGAGCTGGGAGGCGAGCTCGCCGGAGAGCATGGGCGACGTCCCGGTGGCAGGGGTGGGCTGCCGCGTCCGGGCCGGCGCGGCGGCGCGAGGCTAGTCGAGCCGGGCGCGGTTTGCACCAACGCCGAAGCGCCCGCGACCTCCGCGCACCGCCGTCGCCGGGGCGCCCCGGCTCACCCCGGTGCGGCGCCGCCGACCGGCCGTGCGTCGCCCACGAAATAGGCGAACGGCAGGAGCGGCCCGTGGCCGCGCGCCGGATCGTGCCAGCCCGGATGCGCCGCCATGCGCAGGAGATGCTCCTTGAGGTCCTCGTTGTCGTGGACCGGGGTGGCGTGGCGGCCGGGGCGACGGTGCTTGGCGAGGATCAGGGCCGCGATCCCGGCCACGAAGGGGGCCGCCATCGAGGTACCCGAGAGCTGCGCCCAGCCGCCCTCCTTCCAGGTCGACCAGATCTCCTGGCCGGGGGCCATGAAGTCGATCTCCGGGCCGCGCGAGGAGAAGCCCGAGGGGTGGCCCATCGCGTCGTGCGCCGCCACCGTGACGACGCTGCCGTAGCGGCCCGGATAGCCGATGGTGTTGGCACCCAGCGCGCCGCTGTTGCCGGCGGCGGCGACCACGCAGCGACCGGCGGCGAGCGCCGCGTGCACGGCGCGGTAGAGGGTGCGGTCGTCGCGCTCGGCCGCGAGCGAGAGCGAGAGGATGTCCGCACCCGCCTCGACCGCCCAGTCGATCCCGGCGGCGACCCGGGCGAGCGTTCCCTGGCCGTTCCGGTCGAGCACCTTGACGGCGATCAGTGCGGCCTTGGGAGCGGCGCCGATGAAGCCCACCCCGTTGGCCCGGGCCGCGACGATCCCGGCGCAATGGGTGCCGTGCCCGTTCAGGTCCTCGAGACCCTCGCCGGTGAAGTCGCGCGCGTCGACCACCGCACCCGCGAGGTCCGGGTGATCGGCGTCGATCCCCGTGTCGAGGATCGCCACCTTGACGCCCTCGCCCTGCGTCTGGCGCCAGGCGAGGGGCAGCCGCAGCAGGCTCTCCGACCAGCGCAGGCGCTCCTCGCGGCTGCGCGCCGCGTCGTCGGTCCCGGACGGGCCGGCGCGGACCTCGTGGACGCGCAGCGGCGGGAGGCTGACCAAGCGGTGATCGGAGCGTCGGATGGGCATGGCGGCTCGCCGGCCTCGGCCGGACCGGCCGGCCGTTCGTCATGGCCATCGTCCTACACCAGGATCAAAAACCTGGCAAGCCCTCAGCGCTCCAGGATCACCTCGACGCGGCGGTTGGCGCGCCGGCCCTCGGGCGTGTCGTTGCTCGCGATCGGCTGGTCCTCACCGCGGCCCTCGACCAGCGTCCGCGCCGCCGGCAGGCCACGGTTGCGCACCAGCCAGTCGCGCACGGCCTGGGCGCGGCGCTGGCTGAGCCGCCGGTTGGCCTCGTCGTCGCCCTGCGAGTCGGTATGCCCGATGAGCCGCACCCGGCTCGGCTGGACCAGGTCGATCAGCCGCCCGACCCGCAGGAGCGAGCCGCTGGCGCTGTCGGTGAGCTGCTCCGAGGCGAACTGGAACGCGGTGCCCTCGATCACGGTCACGACCGCCCCGTCCGGCCCCTCGACCGCGCGCAGCGCGGCGAGCTCGGCACGCAGGCTCGCACCGTCCGCCGGCGGGTCGCGCTCGGCCGTCTCGGGGCTGGCCTCGAGCTTGGCCAGGGCTGCGAGCTGGCCGTTCGCCGCCGCCGGCCGCTCGCCGCCGGCCGCTTGCCCACGCAGCCGGGCCGCCTCGGCGGCGTAGAGCTCGGCGTCGCGCCATCCTCAGCGGTGGCT
>JBBIIE010000011.1:0-44437 GCA_037446605.1 Geminicoccaceae bacterium
GGTTTCCATGTGGAACCGCACGCCCTGGCCGGCGCACCACGCGGCGAGCCCGCGCGCCATCGCCGCGCAGTCGCCGATCTCGTCCTGCGGGAAGAGGAGCGCACCGGCCAGCCGGTCGGCCACCGGCGCGAGCGCGGGCTCGCGCGCCACGAGCTCGGCCCGGTCGAGCCGCTCGACCCGCAGCCCAGCGGCCTCGAGCGGCGCGTGCGCCCGCCGCGCCGCCTCGAGCGCCGCGGCGTCGCGCTGGATCTTGAGCACCGCCGCCGGCCGGTGGTCGTAGGTGATGCCGGTCTCGGCGCGGATCGAGGCCAGGCCCTCGAGGCTGTCGAGGGCGAGCGCCAGGTTGCGGACCGCCGAGGCCCGGTGCCGCTCCGCCGTGCAGGCGGCGAGGAAGGCCAGCCCCCAGCGCCAGATCTCCGGCAGCACCTTGGGCCGCAGGAGGAGCGGGGCGTCCTCGCGGCCGAGCCAGCGGAGGATCCGCCAGGGCACGCCCGGCCCCGACCAGGGCTCGATCGAGCTGGCATGTACGATCGCCCCGTTGGCGAGGCTGGTCTCCTGGGCGGGGCCGGTGCGCCGCTCGACGACCTCGACGGTATGGCCCTCGCGCGCCAGCCACCAGGCGGCCATGACGCCGACGATGCCGGCACCCACCACGACGATGCGCATCTTTCCCCTCGGCGCCCGGGTCCCCCTCGCCGACCGGGACCCTCCCGGCGATCCGGGCGATGATGGTGGCCGCCGGACGATCCGGCCAGATCAGCTCACGCCGACCCGTCCCCCGCCCCGCGCGCGTGCCTCGACCAGCCCGCCGCGCGCACGCTCGATCATGAGGCCGAGCGTCTCGGCGGCACCCAGCCAGGTGGCGACCCCGATGCTCATCAGGAGCGGCGGGTCGCCGTCCTCGCCCGGGGCCGCGGCGACGATGCGGCGTGCCAGCCGCGAGGCGCCGGCGAGACCGGTGCCGGGCAGCAGCACCACCAGCTCCTGGCTCTCCCAGCGGCCGACGAGATCGGTCGAGCGCAGCCGCGAGCGGACGCGGGCGGCGAGGCGGGCGAGCGGTGCGGCGCCGGCCGGGTCCGGCTCGGTGGCCTCGTCGGCCGCCGCGAGCAGCAGCGACAGACGCCCACCGTAGCGCTGCCGGCGGGCGATCTCCTCGCTCGCCCGCTGCGCCAGGTAGGCTGCGGTCAGGCAGCCGGTCTCGCGATCGTGCGTCGCCGCCTGCAGCAGCAGCGACTGGACCACCGGCCGCTGCAGCAGCGGCACGGGCTCCGGCAGACCCTCGGCCATGCGGCTCACCTCCGGACGACAACGGCGCGAGCCTAGCGGCCGCCGGTTGCCACATCCTTAACGGCGCCCGGCCCGGAGCGCACCGCTTCCTCCCGGAGCATCCGAGGTCCGCCGGCGCCCCTCGCGGGCGTCGCGGCGGGCCGCTATGACCGCGCCCGGACCTGCTGGAGCCCACCGCCGTGCCCGAGACCGATCCCGACCTCCGCCTCGCCGCCGCCTGCGCCGTCGCGCGCGAGGCCGGTGCGCTCGCCCTGCGCCGCTTCCGCGCCCGCGACCGGCTGCGCATCGAGCGCAAGGGGCTGCAGGACCTCGTGAGCGAGGCCGACCGCGAGGTCGAGGCGCTGATCCGCGCCCGGCTCGCCACCCTGTTCCCGCAGGACGGCGTGCTCGGCGAGGAGGGCGGGCACGCGGCCGGGGGCACAGGCACCTGGGTGGTCGACCCGATCGACGGCACCTGGTGCTTCCTCAACGGGATCGGCTCCTGGTGCGTGAGCCTCGCGCACGTCCGCGAGGGGCGGATCGGGACGGGGGTGGTGTTCGATCCCTGCGCCGGTGAGCTGTTCGCGGCCCGGGCCGGCGGCGGGGCGACCCTCGACGGCGAGCCGATCCGGGTGGCCGAGGCCGGAAGCCTGGCCGAGGGTACGCTCAGCGTCGGCTTCTCGCACCGCTCGCGGCCGGCGGAGGTCGCGGCGCTGTTCGGCCCGCTGCTCGAGGCCGGTGGCATGTACCACCGCCACGGCTCGGGCGCGCTCGGGCTCGCCTGGGTCGCCTGCGGTCGGCTGATCGGCTACCTGGAACCGCACATGAACAGCTGGGACGCGCTCGCCGGCCTGCTCCTGGTCGAGGAGGCGGGCGGCCGGGTCAACGACTTCCTGGCCGAGGACGGGCTGCACCGGGGCAACCGGGTGGTGGCGACCTCGCCCGGGATCGCCGCCGCGGTGGCACGGCTCACCGGCTGGGGCTGAGGCGGGTTCCGGGGCCGCTGCGGAGGGCGGCGCTCAGAGCGGCGCGCAGGCCGCCTCGAGCCAGGCCCGGTCGGCCGGATCGTCGAGCAGCGGGGCGAGCTCGTCGCGGACCCGGGCGTGGTAGGTATCGACCCAGGCGCGCTCCTCGGGTGCGAGCAACGCCGGCACCGTGAGCCGTCGGTCGATCGGGCAGAGCGTCAGCACCGCGAAGCCCAGCAGGTCGCGGTCGCCGCCCGGCGGCCGGCCGCGCGGCTCGACCAGGAGCAGGTTCTCGGTGCGCATGCCGTAGGCGCCGGCCTTGTAGTAGCCGGGCTCGTCCGAGAGGATCATGCCCGGCTGCAGGCGGGCGCCGGCGGCGGCCTTGGAGATGCGCTGCGGCCCCTCGTGCACGCAGAGATAGCTGCCGATGCCGTGCCCGGTGCCGTGGTCGAAGTCGAGGCCGCGGTTCCAGAGAGCCTGGCGCGCGAGTGTGTCGAGCTGGCCGCCGGTGGTGCCCACCGGGAAGACCGCGCGAGCCACGGCGATGTGCCCCTGGAGGACTGCGGTGAAGCGCTCCTTGATCTCCACACCCACCCGGCCGAGCGCCACCGTGCGCGTGATGTCGGTGGTGGCGTCGCGGTACTGGCCGCCCGAATCGACCAGATAGACCGTGCCCGGCTCGAGGCGCCGGCTGGTCGCGGCGCGCACCCGGTAGTGCGGCAGGGCGGCGTTCGGCCCGACCGCCGAGATGGTCGCGAAGGAGGGCCCCTCGTAGAGCGGGTCGCGGGCCCGCTCGGCCTCGAGCCGGTCGGCGGCGGCGAGCTCGTCGATGCCGGCCTCGAGTCCCTCGCGGTCGAGCCAGGCGAGGAAGCGGACGACCGCCGCCCCGTCGCGCCGCTGGGCGGCGCGCGCGCCCTCGATCTCGACCGGGTTCTTGATCGCCTTGGCGAGCAGGATCGGGTTCTCGGCCTCGATCAGCCGGGCGCCCGCCGCCCGCAGCCGGTCGAGGAAGCCCAGATGCACCTCGGTCGGGTCGGCGAGCACCGCGCAGCCGGCCGCCCCCAGCTCGTCCAGGGCGGTCGGCAGCCGGTCCGCCGGCTCGATCTCGACCGCGTTGTCGAGGCGGAGCTCGGGGCCGAGCTTGCGCGGGTCGACGAACCAGCGGCAGCGGCCGTCGGCGGCGAGGATCGCGAAGCTCAGGCACAGGGGATTGTAGGGGATGTCGCGACCGCGCACGTTCAGGAGCCAGGCGACGGCATCCGCGGCGGTGACCAGCAGGTGGTCGGCGCCCCTGGCCTCGAGCGCGCGGGCGATCTCCTGGCGCTTCAGGGCGCTCGACCGACCGGCGAAGCGCTCCTCGTGCAGGAAGGCCCGCGCCGCGGGCGGCGGCGGACGGTCGCTCCAGACGGCATCGAGCGGGTCGGGGGCGAGCGCCACGAGCACGCCGCCGCGGCTCTCCACGGCGCGGGCGAGACGGTCGCGCTCGCCCTGGCGGAGGAGGAACGGGTCGAAGCCGAGCCGGCCGCCGGGGGGCAGGTTCTCCTCGAGCCAGCGCGCCGGCGGGTGCTCGAGGGCGTGCCGGCGCTCGAACAGCTCCGGGTCGACCTGCTCCTCGAGCTGCACGGTGTAGCGGCCGTCGCTGAAGACCGCCGCCTTGTCGGCGAGCACCACGACCTGCGCGGCCGAGCCGGTGAAGCCGGTGAGCCAGGCGACCCGCTCGGCCGAGGCCGGCAGATACTCGCTGCCGTGCTCGTCGGTGCGCGGCAGGAAGAACCCGTCCACGCCGCGCCGCACCAGCTCGGCGCGCAACGAGGCGAGGCGCTCGGCGAAGGGGGAGGCGGCCATCGGCGGCTCCGCCAGGTCGTGACGCGGCCGCGCCGGCCGCCGGCGGCGAAGAGGTCGGGGGCGTCAGCGCAGGGGCGCCATCACCATGACCATCTGGCGACCCTCGAGCTTCGGCATCTGCTCGACCTTGGCGCGGTCGGCGACGTCGTTCCTGATGCGCTCGAGCAGGCCCGTCGCCATGTGCGCGTACGCCATCTCGCGTCCCCGGAACCGCAGCGTGACCTTGACCTTGTCACCTTCGTCCAGGAACTCCTTCACCTTCTTCATCTTGATGTCGTAATCGTTGTCGTCGATGCCCGGCCGCATCTTGATCTCCTTGATCTCGATGACGCGCTGCTTCTTGCGCGCGGCGGCCGCCTTCTTCTGTGTCTCGTACTTGAACTTGCCGTAGTCGAGGATCTTGCAGACCGGCGGGCGGGCGGTCGGGGAGATCTCGACCAGGTCCATCCCGGCCTCCTCGGCCCGCCCGAGGGCTTCCCTCAGCGGCACGACGCCCACCATGTCGCCGTTCTCGTCGATCAGCCGGACCTCGTAGGCGTCGATCATCCGGTTGATGCGGTACTCTTCCTCGCGTGCCGCTGCTGCCATGTAGTCCGCTCGTCCTCCTGTGCCGATACGCCAAAGGGCGCGCCGACCAGGGGTCGCCGCGCCCGCTGCACGGGTCCCCGCCCCTCAGGCGCCACGCGCGAGATCGGGCGGGGTCGACTCTCGAAGACACAAAGCGACCGCGGCGTCAAGCGCGAGCGCCTCCTGACCCTGTGCGCCGAGCCGGCGCAGCGCCACCGTGCGCTCGGCGGTCTCGCGGCCGCCGACCGCCAGGATCAGCGGCACCTTGGCGAGGCTGTGCTCGCGCACCTTGTAGCCGATCTTGTCGGGGCGCAGGTCGAGCTCGGCGCGCACCCCGGCCGCCTGCAGGCGCTGCGCCACCTCCCGGGCGTAGGCGTCGGCCTCGTTGGTGATCGTGGCGACGACCGCCTGCACCGGCGCCAGCCAGACCGGCAGCCGCCCGGCGTAATGCTCGATCAGCACGCCGATGAAGCGCTCCAGCGAGCCCAGGATGGCTCGGTGCAGCATGACCGGCCGGTGCTTGGCGCCATCGGCGCCGATGTAGCTGGCATCCAGCCGCTCGGGCAGCACGAAGTCGACCTGCAGCGTGCCGCACTGCCATTTGCGGCCGATCGCATCCTCCAGCACGAACTCGAGCTTGGGGCCGTAGAAGGCACCCTCGCCGGGGTTGAGCGTGGTCTCCACCCCGGCCGCCGCACAGGCCTCGGCGAGCGCCGCCTCGGCATGGTCCCAGACTTCGTCCGAGCCGGCCCGGACCGGCGGCCGGTCGGAGAACCGCACCGTGAAGGCGGGGAAGCCGAGGTCGGCGTAGACCGAGCGCAGGAGGTCGACGAAGGCCACGCTCTCGCTCGTGATCTGCTCGGGCGTGCAGAAGATGTGGGCGTCGTCCTGGGTGAAGGCGCGCACCCGCATGATGCCGTGCAGCGCCCCGGACGGCTCGTTGCGGTGGCAGGCGCCGAACTCGGCCATCCGCAGCGGCAGGTCGCGGTAGGAGCGCAGCTGCTGGTTGAAGATCTGCACGTGGCACGGGCAGTTCATGGGCTTGAGGGCGTAGGCGCGCTCCTCCGCCTCGAGCGTGAACATGTTGCTGCCGAACTTGTCCCAGTGGCCCGAGCGCTCCCAGAGCGAGCGGTCCACGAGCTGCGGCGTCCTCACCTCGACATAGCCGGCAGCGGCCAGCCGGCGGCGCACATAGTCCTCGAGCGTGCGCCAGAGGGTCCAGCCGTTGGGGTGCCAGAAGACCGAGCCGGGCGCCTCCTCCTGGACGTGGAAGAGGTCCATCTCGCGGCCGAGCCGGCGATGGTCGCGCCGCTCGGCCTCCTCCTGCTGGCGCAGCCAGGCGTCGAGTGCTGCGCGCGTCGGGAAGGCGGTGCCGTAGATGCGCTGGAGTTGCGGGTTGCGCGGGTCGCCCCGCCAGTAGGCGCCCGCGACCTTGAGCAGCTTGAAGGCGCCGACCCGTCCCGTGGACGGCCCGTGTGGCCCGCGGCAGAGGTCGAACCAGCCGCCCTGGTGGTAGATCGTGACCGGCTCGCCCTCGGGGATGGCATCCAGGAGCTCGAGCTTGAAGCGCTCGCCCAGCGCCTCGAAGCGGCGGCGCGCCTCCGCGCGGCTCACCTCCTCGCGGCGGAACGGCCGGTCGGCCGCGACGATCTCGGCCATGCGCGCCTCGATGCGCGCCAGGTCCTCGCTCGAGAACGGCTCCTCGCGCCAGAAGTCGTAGTAGAAGCCGGTCTCGATCGGCGGGCCGATCGTCACCTGGGTGCCGGGGAACAGCTCCTGCACCGCCTCGGCCATGACGTGCGCGCAGTCGTGGCGGATCAGCGGCAGCGCCTCGGCATCCTCGGCGCGCAGGATGCGCACCCGCGCGTCGTGCTCGATCGGCCGGTCGAGATCGCGCAGCTCGCCGTCGACCTCGACCGCGAGGGCCGCTTCGGCCAGGCGGCAACCGATCGCGGCCGCGACCTCGCGGCCGCTCGGCGGGTGGTCGAACCGGCGGGTCGCGCCGTCCGGCAGGGTGATCACCACCCCGGCCGGACGAGAGGCGATCTCGCGGGGCTCGACGGCGCTGTGCATGATCGGGGGATCCGGGTGGTTCGAACGCGCGGTGCACCGCCGGAAGGCGGGCACGCCCGCTCAGGGTGCCGGCCGGCGGGCGGCGCTGTCAACCCGAGGCCGGGCCGCGCGCGCCCGGTCGGGTGACCTCGCGGTAGAGCTCGACCAGCTTGCGGCCGACCCGGTCGGCGGCGAAGGCCTCGGCGGCGAAGGCGCGGGCGCGCAGCGCCAGGCGCTCCTTGACCTGGTCGTCGAGCGACAGCGCGCGGTCGAGCGCCCAGGCGAGCTCGCCCGCATCGTCGTGCGGCACGATCCACCCGGTGGAGGCCGGCTGCACGCACTCCGGCAGGGCGCCGAGGCCGGTCACGATCACCGGTCGGCCCATCGCCTGGGCGGCGGCCACCACGCGCGCCGAGGGCAGCGGCTCGACCGCCGGCAACAGGACGACGTCGGCGAGCTGGAGCGCGGCCGCCTCGTCGCCGGGCGGTCCACCGAAGCGGACCCGGTCGCCGAGCCCGGCGCGGCGGATCGCCGTCTCGATCTCGCGGACGTAGCCGGCCGGCGGATCCGCCTCGCCGACCAGCACCAGCCAGAGGTCGCGGCGGGCGAGCCGGGCCACCGCCTCGATCGCGTAGAGGTGTCCGCGCGCGGGCTCCAGGGGCCCCGGCAGCAGCACGATGCGGCGCTCCACGTCGAGCCCCCAGCGCTCGGCCAGCGCCAGCACGCGCGGCCCGCGCACCCGCTCCGGATCGAGCTCGTCGAGATCGACGCCGGGCGGGATCACGCGCACCCGCTCGGCCGGCACGCCCAGTCGCTCGACCAGCGTCTCGGCGACGTGCTCGGAGACCGCGACGAGCCGGTCGGCGGCGAGCAGGCGCTGCTCGTCGGCCCGCCGCGCCTCGAGCTCGGCCGGATCGTGCACCGTGGCGAGGAGGGGCACGCCGGCGCGCGCCGCGCACGTCGCGGCGAGGGCGGCGCCGGCGCGCCGGTGGAGGTGGACGAGCCGGGCGCCGCTGCCGCGCAGGATGCGGGAGAGGCGGCGCCGGGCGCGGAACCTGGCCCAGGGCCCGAGCCGGTCGAGCGCCACCTCCTCGAGCCGCCCGCCGGCCTGGCGGACCTCGCGGGCGAGCGGACCGTCGGCGCCCGCCACGACCGACACCCAGCCGGCCGCACGCAGCGCGCGGCAGGCCTCCACGATCCGCCGGCTGACCTCGTCGGCGGCGAGCCGGGTGGCGACGAGCAGGGCTGCGGGGTCGGCGATCGTCGTGGCGGGGCGCGCCTGCATGGGGTGCGGTCGGGTGCGGTCGCCGGGCGGGGCTCGCCCGCCCTTGCCGGGAGCCGCGCCCTGCTAGCAGAGTAAGCGAGGAAGGCAAGCCGAGCGCGCGCGATGGGTGTGGAGGTGGAGCGTCTGGAGGCCGGGCCCGGGCGGAGCATCGCCTTCGAGCGGCTGCCGGGCGCCGGTCCCGAGCTCGTGTTCCTGTGCGGCCTGCGCTCGGACATGGGCGGCACCAAGGCCTCGCGGCTGCGGGCGCTGGCGGAGGCCCGCGGGTGGGCCTTCACCCGCTTCGACTATCGGGGCCACGGCCTGTCCTCGGGGCGGTTCGAGGAGGGTACGATCGGCGACTGGCTGGCGGACACGCTCCTCGTCCTCGACCGGATCGTCCAGGGCCGCTTCCTCCTGATCGGCTCCTCGATGGGCGGCTGGCTGGCGCTGCGCGCGGGCCTCGCGCGGCAGGAGCGCCTGGCCGGCCTCGTGCTCCTGGCTCCGGCACCCGACTTCCCGCGCCGGCTGATCCTGCCGGCGCTCTCGCCCACGCAGCGCGCCGCCCTCGAGCGCGACGGCGTCGTCCACCTGCGCTCGGAGTACGGCGAGCCGCTGCCGGTGACCCGGCGGCTCGTCGAGGAGTCGGTGGCGCACGAGCTCCTGGGCGCACCGCTCCCGCTCGGCTGCCCGGTGCACGTCCTGCACGGCCGGCTGGACGCCGACGTGCCCCTGAGCCTCTCGCTCGAGCTCGTGGCCCTCCTGCCGCACGCCCGGGTGACGCTCGAGCCGGTCGAGGACGGCGACCACCGGCTGTCGCGCGAGGAGGACCTGCGGCGGCTCGAGGCGGCGGTCGAGCGCGTCCGCGCGCTCGCGCTCGGAGCCTCCTGAGCTCAGCGCTCCGCCGCCCGGCGGGCGGCGATGCGATGGTCGAGGGAGAGGCGGCCGGGGCCGCGCGCGACGAGGTAGAGGAGGACCATCGCCCAGGTGCCGTGGGTCGGCCAGGCGGAGGGATAGACGAAGACCTGGATGACCGCCGTCATCGTGAGCAGGGCCAGGGCCGCGAAGCGGGTGCCGAGGCCGAGCACCAGGAGGATCGGGAAGACGTGCTCGGCCCAGGTGGCGAGGTACGCCGCGAGCTCGGGCGGAAGCAGCGGCACCCTGTACTCGTCGCGGAACAGGTCGACCGTGAAGTCGCCGAGGCGGGGCCAGCCGAGCTCCAGCCGGCCGAGCGTGGGATCGAGGGCGAAGCCCTGGATCTTGGTCTGCCCGGACTGCCAGAACACGCCGGCGATCGACAGCCGACCGAGCAGCGCCAGGAGATCGTGCGGGATCCGCTCGAGCAGGGCCACGAGCCGGCCGACCGCATGGTCGAGGCGGCCCACCGGCGCGGCGCGGGTCGATGCGGGCAGGTCACGGATCATGGCTGGTCCCCTCATCCAGGATCAACTCCCGGGCGACGCCCTGGCCGGCGAGGAGTGCGAGCGCCCCGGCGAGGTCGAGCTCCGGCGGGCTCGCCGCCACCGCCTCGGCCAGCGACGCGCCGCCCGCGAGCGCGCCCAGGAAGGCGAGCGCGCCCGCCGGCAGGACGCGCACGAGCACCTCGAGCCCGGGCCGCCAGACGAGCGCGTCCTCGCCGCGAGCGGGATCGACCCGCGCCAGCGCGGCTTCGACCGCCGCCGGCTCGGCCTCGAGGTGCGCCGCCCAGAGCGAGACGATCGGCCAGCGCGAGGGCACGAGCTGCACCGAGGGATGGAGGCGGAACCGCACATCCGGCAGTCGGGCGGGCTCGAGTGCGGCCAGCGCCGCGGCCTCGAGCGGTGCCGCGTCGGCGGCGTGGAAGGCCCGGCTCCGGGCCGCCTCTAGGCGCGCCAGGTCGGCGAGGTAGGGCAGGCCGGCCGCCGGTTCGAAGCGCTCGAGGAAGGCCGGCCAGCCCTCGCCGATCTCGTGCAGGAGCCGCGAGGGCGGCGGCTCGGCGCGCAGATGCAGGGCGGCGGCGGCGCGGAAGAACTCCTCGCCGACGAGGCGCTGCGTGACCGGGAAGCGGGCGGCGAGCGCGTCGATCAGCGAGACCAGGACGTTGTTGCGGTAGACCGCGAAGCGCCGCTTCACCTCGCCGCCGGGTGCCGCCAGACCGTCGGGCGGCGGCAGCTCCGGGTCGAGCAGCGCCCGCACGAAGGCGGCCCGGTGCGGGGCGTCCATCAGGCGGCCAGGGCGTTGGCGCCGACCAGGGCGGCGCGCGCCGCAGCCTCGGCGCGGCGTGCCTCGGCCACCAGCCGGGCGGGCACCGGCACCTCGTTGTCCCACTCGATCAGGGTGGGCAGGGGGCCGGTGCGGGCGATCACCCGCGCGTAGAGCGCCCAGACCGGATCGGCGACCGGCCGGTCGTGGGCGTCGATCAGGAGGGGCGCGCCGCCCATCTCGGCCTCCGGCGCCGCGCCGGCCAAGTGGATCTCCTCGACCGCGCCGAGCGGGAAGCGGTCGAGGTAGGCCTCCCCGTCGAAGCCGTGGTTGGTGGCCGACACCCAGACGTTGGTGACGTCGAGCAGGAGGCCGCAGCCGGTGCGGCGGACGAGCTCGCCCAGGAACTCGGTCTCCTCGAGGGTCGAGGACTGGAAGCGCAGATAGGTCGAGGGGTTCTCGAGCAGGAGGCGGCGGCCGAGGACGGTCTGCACCTGGTCGATGTGGTCGGCGACCCGCGCCAGGGTGCGCTCGTCGTAGGCCACCGGCAGGAGGTCGTTCAGGTAGAAGGGGCCGTGGCTCGACCAAGCGAGGTGCTCGGAGAAGGCGGCCGGCTCGTAGCGCCGGCAGAGCGCCAGGAGCCGGCCGAGATGGTCGCGGTCCAAGGGCGCGTCGGCGCCGAGCGAGAGCGCCACGCCGTGCAGCGAGAGAGGCAGCCGCTCGCGCAGCGCCCGCATCCAGGCGTGCGGCGGCCCGCCCGCGCCCATCAGGTTCTCGGCGTGCACCTCGAGGAAGCCGAGGTCCGGCCGCTCGGCCAGGAGCGCCGGCGCGTGCGCCAGCTTGAGGCCGATACCGGCGCGCGCGGGCAGGGCCGCCGTCGCCACGGTCGCGTGCCGGGCCGGCTCAGGCCGGACGCTTGATCGGCTCGAGCGAGCCCGGACCGTGCGGGGTCTTGATGCTCACACAGGTGCCCTTCGGCACGAGCTTCCAGGCATTGCCCTGGTAGTCGACCTTGGAGGTCCCGGCGCAGGTCGTGCCCGGACCGGCGGCGCAGTCGTTCTGACCCTTGAGCGAGATGCCGTAGCACTTCTCCTTGGCCTCGTCGGCGACCGCGGCGGGCGGTGTGGCGAGCAGGCCGAGCGCGGCCGAGAGGGCGCCGGCGAGCGTCGTGGCGGAGACGACGCGGCGGGTCAGGGACATCGATCGGATCTCCAGGGTTCGGGGGTCGACCGTCGCGAGCGACGGCACCGCCTTCACATAGATCCTGGGCGGTGGAGGCTTCCAGTAACGGTCGGGCCTGCGCCGCTCACGATCCGGGGAGGCTCGCGTGAGCGTCCGCGCGCGGCTCCGGCAGACGCGGCAAGAACCTCGGCCCGTCGCGCAGGAGATGCTCCCAGAGCGCCTGCGCCGCCGGGAGGATGCGGCGGTCGCGGCGGCGGACGAGGTACCAGGTGCGGACGATCGGCAGGCCCTCGACGTCCAGCACGGCGAGGCGGCCCTCGCGCACCTCGGTGGCGACCGTGTGGGCGGACAGGAGCGCGATGCCCATGCCGGCCATCACCGCCTGCTTGATCGTCTCGTTGGAGCCGATCTCGATGCCGGTGCCGAGCTCCAGCGGGCCGCCGGTCGCCTCCAGGCCGGCGGCGTGCAGGAGCCGTTCGAGCAGCGCCCGCGTGCCCGAGCCGGGCTCGCGCAGGAGGAAGGTCTGGTGCGCGATCTCGGACAGCCGGATCGCCGTCCGTCCGGCGAACGGATGGTCGGGGGTGGCGACGATCACGTGCGGATGCGGGCCCAGGACCGCCCGCTCGAGCGGCTGGTCCTCGGGCGGGTAGCCCATGATCGCCAGATCGAGGGCGAAGGCGGCGAGCTCGGACACGATCTGGGCGCGGTTGCCGACCCGGATCCGCAGCGTCACGCCCGGCCGGGTGCGCTGGAAGGCGGCCAGCGCGACGGGGGCGAAATACTTGGCCGTGCTCACCACGCCCACCGCCACCGAGCCGCGCTCCAGGCCGGCGAGGGCGGCCACCGCCGCGGCGCAGTCGGCGAGCGCCGCCTCGATCCGGGCCAGCGCCAGCAACACTTCCTCGCCGGCTTCGCTCGGTCGTACTCCCTCGCGGTCGCGCACCGTCAACGGCACGCCGCCCAGGGCCTCTTCGAGCAGTTTGACCTGCTGGCTGACGGCCGGCGGGGTGAGCCCCAAGGCTTCCGCCGCGCCGCTGATGGAGCCCGCGCGGAGGTACGCGCCGAAGGCACGCAGCTGGCGCAGCGAGGTCCGCCGGGCGAAGGGCGAAAGTTTCTCTTTCACGCGCTGCAGCTTTAACAGATTGGGCTGTTTCGCACCAGGATGGCATAGGATGTTCCCGCGTCCGCGGAGCCGCTGGAAACGGGTCGCGGGCGCCGCGGGGACCGAGCCTGAGGGAGGGGGGCTTCATGACGACGCTCGCCGAGCATCTCGACCGGTGGGCATCGAGCGGTGCCCGACGGGCGCCGATCGCTGCCACCGTGGCGGCCACCGCCGCGGCGGCCGCCGAGCTCGCGGAGCTCGTCCGCCTCGGCCCCTTGGCGGGCGAGCTGGCCGAGGTCGTCGCCGGCAGCCGCGACGGGACCGGCCAGAAGGCCTTGGACGTGCGCGCCGAGGAGCTGTTCGAAGCGCGATTGCGGGCGGCACCGGTCGCCTGGCTCGCCTCGGAAGAGCTCGACCACGTCCTCGAGCTCACACCCGGCGCGCCGCTCGCCGTCGCCCTCGACCCGCTCGACGGCTCGGCGAACATCGAGCAGGCCTCGATGATGGGCGCACTCTTCTCGATCCTGCCGGCAGCGGCGACGGGCGAGGCGAGCTTCCTCGTTCCGGGTGCCCGCCAGCTCGCCGCCGGTGTCGTGCTCTACGGCTCGTTCACGGCCCTCGTGCTGACCCTCGGCGAGGGGGTCGACGTCTTCGCCCTCGATCCACGCACCGGGCGGTTCGTTCTCCACCGCAGCGGCCTAGAGGTCCCGCTCGCCCGGCGGGAATACGCGATCAACTCGAGCAACGCCCGCCACTGGCCCCTGCCCGTCAAGGCCTATGTCGAGGAGTGCGTGGCCGGGGCGAGCGGCCCGGTCGGCGGCGACTACAACATGCGCTGGATCGCCTGCGTGGTGGCCGATCTGTACCGCATCCTCGTCCGCGGTGGGATCTTCCTCTACCCCGGCGACGCCCGCAAGGGCTACGAGCACGGCCGCTTGCGGTTGCTCTACGAGGCCTTCCCGATCGCTTTCATCATGGACCGCGCGGGGGGGCTCGCGACCGACGGCTACCATCCGATCCTGGAGCTCGTCCCCGGGGAGCTGCACGAGCGCACGCCCTTGATCTTCGGCTCGAGGGACAAGGTGGAGCGGGTCGTGGGGCTGCACCACGCGAACGTCCCGCCAGCGGGCCAGCGGCCGCTCTTCGGGCAGCGCGGCCTGTTCAGGTCGAGCGCGTGAACGGAAGGAAGATGGGGAGCGGGCCATGTCGGTGCGGTATCCGGTGATCTCGGTGACCGGCTCCTCCGGAGCCGGCACCACGACCGTCAAACACACCTTCGAGCAGATCTTCCGCCGCGAGGGCATCAAGGCCGCCTGGATCGAGGGCGACGCGTTCCACCGCTGGAACCGCCAGGAGATGCGCGAGGCGATGGCGGAGGCGGCCAAGCGCGCCAATTTCCACCTGAGCCATTTCGGCGTCGAAGCCAATCTCCTCGACGAACTCGAGGCGGTGTTCGCCGAGTACGGCCACAGCGGCACCGGGCGCACGCGCCACTACGTCCACGACGACCGCGAGGCCGAGCTCTACGGCGTGCCGCCCGGGCATTTCACCCAATGGGAGCCTCTGCCGCCCGACACCGACCTGCTCTTCTACGAGGGCCTGCACGGGGCGGTGGTGACGGACAAGGTCGACATAGCCCGCCATGCCGACCTCAAGATCGGGGTGGTGCCGGTCATCAATCTCGAGTGGATCCAGAAGATCCACCGCGACCGGGCGGCGCGCGGCTACACGACCGAGGCGGTGACCGACGTGATCCTGCGCCGGATGCCGGACTATGTCCGCTACATCTGCCCGCAGTTCACCCAGACCGACATCAACTTCCAGCGGGTGCCGGTGGTCGACACCTCCAACCCGTTCATCGCCCGCTGGATCCCGACCGCCGACGAATCGGTGGTGGTGATCCGTTTCCGCAACCCGCGGGGGATCGACTTTCCCTATCTGCACTCGATGATCCAGGGCAGCTGGATGTCGCGCGCGAACTCCATCGTGATTCCCGGCCCCAAGCAGGACCTGGCGATGCAGCTCATCCTGACGCCCCTGATCCTGCACCTCGTCGACCGCGCGCGGCGTGCCCGCTGAGACCCGAGCCGAACGAGGACGAGAGCGCATGAGCGGTACCGTCGATCTCCGCAGCATGGCCGACGCCATCCGGGCGCTCGCCATGGACGCGGTCGAGAAGGCCAAGAGCGGCCATCCCGGGATGCCCATGGGCATGGCCGACGTTGCGACCGTGCTCTGGACCCGGTTCCTCACCGTCGACCCGGCCGACCCGGACTGGCCCGGCCGCGACCGCTTCGTGCTCTCGGCCGGCCACGGCTCGATGCTGCTCTACGCGCTCCTGCATCTGACCGGCTTCCCGAAGATGGACATCGCTCAGATCGAGCGGTTCCGGCAACTCCACTCGCTCACCCCCGGCCATCCCGAATACGGCCACACGCCCGGGGTCGAGACGACCACGGGGCCCCTCGGGCAAGGGCTCGCCAACGCCGTCGGCATGGCGCTCGCCGAGCGGATGCTCGCGGCGCGGTTCGGCGCCGAGCTCGTCGATCACTGGACCTACGTCGTCGCCGGTGACGGCTGCCTGATGGAGGGCATCAGCCACGAGGCGGCGGCACTCGCGGGCCATCTCGGGCTCGGCCGGCTGATCGTCCTGTTCGACGACAACGGGATTTCGATCGACGGGCCGACGAAGCTCGCGACCAGCGAGGACGTCCGCGCCCGCTTCGCCGCCTACGGATGGCACACCCTCGCGGTCGACGGTCACGATCCCGAGGCGGTGACGCGCGTCATCGACGCGGCCCGGGCGGATCCGCGGCCCTCGCTCGTCGCCTGCAGGACCATCATCGGCTACGGCGCACCCAACAAGCAGGGGAGCGAATCGACCCACGGGGCACCCCTGGGCGCAGCCGAGGTCGCCGCGGCTCGCGAGCGGCTGGGGTGGCACCATCCGCCCTTCGCGGTCCCCGAGGAGATCTACGCCGCCTGGCGCGCGGCGATGCGCAAGGGTGCGGAGGCCCGGGCCGCTTGGAAGGCCCGGCTCGAGGCCGCACCGGCCTCGGTGCGGTCGGCTTTCGTCAAGGCGATCTCGGGTGAGATCACGGCCGAGGTCGAAGCCGCGATCGCCGCGCACAAGGCGAAGCTCGTCGCGAGCAAGCCCACGGTGGCCACTCGCAAGGCCTCCGAGGCGGCGCTCGAGGCCTTGACCGAGGCGGTACCCGAGCTCGTCGGCGGCTCGGCCGATCTCACCCATTCGAACAACACGATCACCAAGGCGACGAAGCCCATCCGCGCCGGCGAGTTCGCCGGCCGCTACGTCCATTACGGTGTGCGCGAGCACGCGATGGCCGCGGTCATGAACGGCATCGCGCTGCACAAGGGGCTCGTCCCCTACGGCGGCACCTTCCTCGTCTTCTCGGACTATTGCCGCAACAGCATCCGGCTTTCGGCGCTCATGGGGCTGCGGGTCGTCTACGTGATGACCCACGACAGCATCGGGCTCGGCGAGGACGGTCCGACGCACCAGCCGGTCGAGCATCTGGCGTCGCTGCGGGCGATCCCCAACCTGCTCGTCTTCCGCCCGGCCGATGCGGTGGAGACGGCGGAATGCTGGGAGATCGCCCTCGGCTGCCGGACCGTCCCATCGGTCCTCGCCCTCACGCGGCAGAACCTCCCGGCCATGCGGACCGAGCCGAGCGAGGCGAACCTCTGCGCCAAGGGTGGGTACGTGCTGGCCGAGGCCACGGGCGGGGCGCGTGAGCTCACGATCCTCGCCACGGGCTCCGAGGTCCACCTGGCCATCGAGGCGCGCCAGCGGCTCGAAGCGCGCGGCGTGCCGACCGCCGTCGTCTCGTTACCCTGCTTCGAGCTGTTCGACGCCCAGCCGCCCGCCTACCGGGCGGCGGTGCTGGGCACGGCGCCGCGGATCGCCATCGAGGCGGCCTCGCCCTTCGGCTGGGCCCGCTACGTGGCGAGCGAGGAGGACGTCGTCGCGGTGCGCGGCTTCGGTGCCTCGGCCCCGGCGGCCGACCTGTTCCGACACTACGGCATCACCGCGGACGCCCTCGTGCGCTCGGCCGAGCGTAAGCTCGGGCTGGCGCCGACCAGCTGACCATCGGGAGCATCTGCCATGGCCTTCGTCACCCTGCGTCAGCTGCTGGACCACGCCGCCGAGCACGGCTACGGGGTTCCGGCCTTCAACATCAACAACATGGAACAGCTACGCGGGATCATGGAGGCGGCCGCCCGGACCGCCTCGCCCGTGATCCTGCAGGCCTCGCGCGGGGCGCGCGCCTACGCCGGCGACACGATCCTGGCGGCGATGGTGAAGGCGGCGGTCGAGACCTGGCCCCAGATCCCCGTCTGCCTGCACCTCGACCACGGCGACAAGCCCGCGACCTGCCTTTCGGCGATCCAGCACGGCTTCACCAGCGTGATGATGGACGGCAGCCTCGAGGAGGACGGCAGGACGCCGGCCTCCTACGAGTACAACGTCGCCGTCACCCGTCGGGTGGTCGACATGGCGCACTGGGTCGGCGTGTCGGTCGAGGGCGAGCTCGGCTGTCTGGGCTCGCTCGAGACGGGCGAGGGCGAGGCCGAGGACGGGCACGGGGCGACCGGCAAGCTCGACAGGAAGCAGCTCCTGACCGATCCGGACCAGGCCCGCGAATTCGTGGCGGCGACCGGGGTCGACGCGCTCGCGGTGGCGATCGGCACGAGCCACGGCGCCTACAAGTTCAAGCGCAAGCCCACGGGCGACATCCTGGCCATGGACGTCGTCGAGGCGATCCACGAGCGGCTGCCGAACACGCATCTCGTCATGCACGGCTCGAGCTCGGTACCGCAGGAGCTGCAGGACCTCTTCAACGAGTTCGGCGGGGAGATGCCCCAGACCTGGGGTGTCCCGGTCGAGGAGATCCAGCTCGGCATCAAGCACGGCGTGCGCAAGGTGAACATCGACACCGACTGCCGGATCGCGATGACCGCCGAGTTCCGCCGCGTTGCGATGCACAAGAAGGGCGAGTTCGACCCCCGGAACTTCTTGAAGCCGGCGATGGCGGCCCTGACCAAGCTCTGCGCGCAGCGCTTCGAGGAGTTCGGCACCGCGGGCCAGGCGCCCAGGATCGAGCCCTTGCCGCTCTCGGCGATGGCCAAGCGCTACGCCTCGGGCGAACTCGACCCGAGGATCGTCCAGACCCGCGCGATGGCGGCGTGAGCGGTCGGTCGGGTGGTCGGCCCGTCGGCGGGCCCGGTTCGGTGTCCGCGCCGAGCGACTCGCGGGACGGTTTTCGAGGGGGTCGCCGCCCGTGACCACGCCCACACCGGCCGAGCTCGAGACGGTGCTGCGCACGTCGGGGGCGGAGGCGCTGCTCGACGAGTTGGACCGGGACCTCGTCGGGCTCGCCACGGTCAAGCGGCGCGTCCGCGAGATCGTGACCCTCGCCCTCGCCGAGCGGCTGCGCGCGCAGCGCGAGCCGGGGAGCCGAGCCCGGCCGCTGCACTTCGCCTTCATTGGCAATCCGGGTAACGGCAAGACGACCGTCGCCGGCCGGATGGCCGGCATCCTCCACCGGCTCGGCTGCACCCGCACGAACCGCCTCGTCTCGGTCATCCGCGACGATCTCGCGGGCCCGGCCGACGGTTACGGCGCCGCGCGCACGCGCGGCATGCTCGAGAAAGCGCGCGGCGGCGTGCTCTTCGTCGACGAAGCCCATCAGCTCGACCGCCCCGAGCGGGCCGCAGGCGACGGGGGGTTGGCGATCCTCCTCGAGGTGATGGCCGAGGAGGGGGGCGATCTCGTCGTGATCCTCGCCGGCCCCGCCGACCGGATGGAGCATTTCTTCCGTGCCCGTCCCGAGCTCCGCGCGCGGATCGCGCACCATCTCGATTTCCCCGACTACGACGAGCAGGAGCTCGTGGCGATCGCCGAGCTCGTCCTTGCCGAGCAAGGCTGTCGCTTCAGCCCGGAGGGCAGGGTAGCCTTCCAACGCTACCTCGGAGCGCGCATGCGCCAACCACATTTCGCCAACGCCCGGTCGGTCAGGAACGCCCTCGACCGGGCGCGGCTACGGCGTGCCGTGCGGCTGTTCAAGGGTCGGGTGACGGCGGCGACGCTCGAGGAGCTGCAGACGATCGGGCCCGAGGAGATCCTGGCGAGCCGGGTGCTCGCCCACCGCGCCGAGGAGGAAGTCGCGTGAGGCACGACGTCTTGATCGCCCCTTCGATCCTGTCCGCCGACTTCGCCCGGCTCGGGGAGGAGGTGCGCGCCGTCGACGAGGCCGGCGCGGACTGGATCCATCTCGACGTGATGGACGGCCATTTCGTGCCGAACATCACCTTCGGGCCGGACGTGGTGAAGGCGATCCGGCCGTACTCGGAAAAATGCTTCGACACGCATTTGATGATCGAACCGGCCGACCCCTATCTCGAGGCCTTCGCCAGGGCCGGGGCGGACCGGATCATCGTCCACGCCGAGGCCTGCAAGCATCTCGACCGCACGCTCCAGGTGATCCGCGGCCTCGGCAAGGCGGCCGGGGTGTCGTTGAACCCGGCGACCCCGGAATCCGCCGTCGCCTGGGTGCTCGACCGGATCGACCTCATCCTCGTCATGACGGTGAACCCGGGCTTCGGCGGCCAGAAGTTCCTGGCCTCCCAGCTCGACAAGATCCGGCGGGTGAGGGCGATGATCGCCGACCGGCCGATCCGGATCGAGGTCGACGGCGGGATCGCCCCCGAGACGGCCCCGCTCGTCGTCGAGGCGGGAGCGAGCGTGCTCGTCGCGGGCTCGGCCGTCTTCCGCCGCCCGCCCTATGCCGCGGCGATCGCGGCGCTCCGGCCGAAGGGCTGATCGAGCCGTCGACCGACGGCGCGGCCGACCGCGGCGCCGGGGTTCAGGCCGCGGCGGCGCGACGTTCCTCGCGGAAGGCGCGGGCGAGCGCCTCGATCCGTTCGGTGGGCTCGAGCGCCCGGAACGGAGCGAAGAGGAGGACCGCACCGCGCCGCCGCTCCAAGTAGAGCGGCCCGAGCTCGGCGAGCACGCTCCGCCAATCCGCCGGAACCACGTCCGAGTCGGCGGCCGGCCCCGGGGCTAGGTAGAGCCGGTGGGGCGGCGGCAGCGCGGCGGTCGGCTGCTCCTCGAGGAGCGTCATGTAGCGCTCCATGTAGTGCCCCGGCGTGATCACGAGATCGGGTTCGCGCGGGGAGCCTTCGGCCGGCTCGAAGATCAAGAGCGTGTGGCGGTGGACCACGTGGTAGTCGGGTGCCGCGGTGTGGCCGTAATCGACGATGCGGATCCGGCCGCCGCCCCAGGGGCCGGAGAGCACGTTGGTGTCCTGGCGCTGCTCGCCGCGCCGCAGATAGATGAAATCCGAGCGATTGATCGTGGCGCGCGTCTCGCCGTCGAAGCCGAGACCGAGCCGGGCGGCGAGCTCGGCCATCTCGCGCGCCCGCGCGTCGCGTTCGGCGCGCACCTGGCCGATCCGGGTGTCCTGCATGCGGGTCGCGGCCGGGTGCGGCGAGAACCGGAAGAAGCCGTCGAGCCCCTCCATTCGGAAGCGGCGGTCGGCAGTGGCGGATTCCTCCTCGAGATGCTGGAGGAACTCGACCGCGGTGTGGTCGACGATCCGTGCCGATTCGGTGAAGCGGAGTGTCAACCGCTCCCGCGGCGGGATCGCCTTCACCGTCTTCTCGAAGGGCAGGAGGTTGAAGCCGACGAGCGAGCCCATGGTCAGCACGTGCTGCCGCTCCGCACCTTCGCCCTCGACCCGCGCCTTGATGATCGGACTCCTGAACAGGCCGGCCAAGTTGCGACCCAGGAGACCCATCGCCGTGCCGAGCTCGAGCCGGCCGGTGAGCACGTAGCGGAAGGACGGCATCAGCAGGTAGACGAGCAAGAGGAGCTCGATCGCGATGCCGATCAACATCCCGACCAGGAGGTCGGTCATCAAGATCGCGACGACCGTGCCCACGAAGACGATGAACCGGTCGAGACCCAAGGCGAGCATGCGGGCGAAGAGCGCGGGCTCGCACAGCCGCCAGCCGATGTAGACCAGGACGCCGGCGATCGCGGCGAGCGGGATGCGGGCGAGAAGCCAAGGCAGCGCGAGGGTGAAGACCAGGAGGAAGAGACCACTGAAGAGGTTCGACCAGAGCGTGCGCGCGCCGGCGTCGATATTCGCGCGGGAAGGTACGGCGTTGGGGATGATCGTGAGCCCACCGAGCAAGCCCGAGGAGACATTGCACACGCCCATGGCCCGCAAGGTCTTGTTCGGATCCGAGACCCGTCGCCAAGGGTCGAGCCGGTCGACCGCCTTGACGCTCGCGACCGACTCCACGCCGTCGATCAGGGTGAAGGTCACGACGACGATCAAGAGCGCGCCCCAGATGTCCGGCCGTGCGAGCACGGCCGCGAAATCGGGCAGGTGGAGCGCATCGACGAAGCTCTCGGGCATCCGGATCCGCAGGCTCTGATCGAGGTCGAGAGCGAAACCCACGGCGATCCCGAGCAACGTGACGACGATCGCGGCCGGCAGCCGCTTCCAGAAGCCGCTCGAGCGCAGGTTCAGGAGGAACATCGCGGCTAGGCTCACGATCCCGAGCAGCGCGATCACCGGCTTCGCGGTCGCGAGCTGCTGCGGGAGCGCGAGGATCGCGACCAGAACCGACTTGGCGGCGACCGATTCCGTACCCAGGAGCGGCGGGATCTGGCGGACGATGATGATGATCCCGATCGCCGCCAGCATGCCCTCGACCACGGTCGTGGGAAGAAGTGCGGCGTACTGGCCTGCGCGGACCAGACTCAAGGCGATCTGGAGGGCGCCCGTGAGCACGATCGCAACGAGCACCAGTGGGTAACCGGCCGCGAGATCGCCGTGGCCCAGCGTCAAGATGCCCCAGAGCACCATGGGTGCGAGCGCCGCGGCCGGGCCGCTCACGGTGACGTGCGAGCCGCCGAGGAAGGGAAAGAGGAGCCCCGCGACGATCGCCGAGATGAGGCCCGAGACCGCGGGTGCACCGGAGGCGAGGGCGACGCCGAGCGAGAACGGTGTCCAGAGGAGGGCGACCTGCAGTCCGGCGACGAGGTCGTGACGCCAGTTCCGGAGCCCGGCCAGGCCGCTCGCCGGTACCTCGAGGGGGGGGCGCCCGACGGCCGTGGCGGGCCCGCCGCTCATCGCCCGGCCCCCCGGAGGCTGCCGCTGCCTCCTCGTGTGGTCGATGCGGTGGTGCGGTCGAGGACGATCCCGAAGGCACCGGCCGCCCGCGCGCGCTCGAGCGAGTCCGCCCCCTCGAGGTAGACGGGCAGAGGCGCGCGCGCGAAGCCGGCGTCGCCGGCCGCGGCGGAAGGCAGGATCGCGAGGTCGGCGTCGAGGGCGGCGGCATGGTCGAGTTCGGCCGCGCCCGAGCAATGGACGGCCCAGAGATCGACCGGCGGGCGGCCGGCGAAGCGCCGCCAGTCCGGCCACGGGCTCGCGAGCCCGCCCGATCCGGCCTGGATCGCCTCGAGCGGCGTGCCTTCGAGGAGCACCCGCAGCCCGCCCGCGGCGAGCCTCCGCGCGGTTTGGACGCGCTGACCCGGGGTGCCGACCCGGCCGACGAGGAGCCCGGTGTAACTCCCCTGGCCGCCCGCCGAGATCCGCGCCCCGTCGGCGGGTCCCACCCGCTCGAACGCCGTCGGCAGGGACAGGAGGGCGAAGGCGCGCCGGTTGGAGGGCAGGAGCGGGCCGACCGAGGGCCGCGCCGGATCGACCCAGGCGAGACGGTTGCCCTCGCGTCCTCGGGGTGAGCCCGACCACCGCTCGACCGTGAAGAAGTGGAGGCGCACCGCCCTGGTCGGGAAGGCGTGATCGTAGCTCGTCCACGTTCGCATGGTGTCCCCCCGCAGCCCGACTTCCTCCAGGAGCTCGCGCCGGGCCGCCTGCTCCGGGCTCTCGCCGGCCTCGATCTTGCCGCCCGGCAGCTCCCAATATCCCCCCGCGACCTGGCGCGGAGTCCGTTCGGCGACGAGCACCCGCCCGGTGCCGTCGCGCACGACCGCCACGGCGACCGGGACGGGCGGCCGTCGGCTCACGGCTCGTCCGGGCGGGCGAGGCGGGTGGCTTCCCGGGCGAACGCCACCTCCTGCTCGCGCGGCTCCCCATCGGACCCGTGCACCGTGACGTTGGCGTGCCGGGGCCCGAAACCGAGGTCGGGATGGATGCCGGTCCGCTCCGAAAGCGCCGCGAGCCGTTCCAGGAACGCCCGCGTCTCGCTGTAGGCTTGGAACTCGAAGCGCCGGAACAGCGACCGGTTGCGACCGATGCGCTGCCAGCCTTCGGGTTCGTCGCTCGTCGCCATGCGGCTTCCTCCCTGCCGAGACGGGCGGTCGGCGCGCGGCCGACCGCTCCTCCCCGGGCTCCGGATGCCGACCTCCGCGGCATCGCGACCGGCCCCGTTCAGGCAGAGGCCGCGCTGGGCAGGATCTGCTCCACCTCGGCGTGCGGGCGGGCGATGATGTGGGCTGCCGCGAGCCCGTCGCCGACCCGCTCGCACGCATCGGCTCCGGCGCGGACCGCGGCGTTGACCGCACCGGTCTCGCCCCGGACCATGACGGTGACGTAGCCGCCGCCCACGAACTGTCGGCAGATCAGCCGGACCTCGGACGCCTTGGTCATGGCATCGGCCGCCTCGATCGCCGGGACGAGCCCGCGCGTCTCGATCATTCCCAAGGCGATGCCCGTCTTCTCGCTGGCCATGGTACGCTCCTTTCGCTCGCTCCGCTGGATTACAGCCGGCGGCCCCGCGGGCGCCGGCGGATCGGTCACGTTCGCCACTCTTCCTCGCTCCAGTGGTCGATGATGCCGCCGATGGTGAGATCGGTGGTGATGCGCGGATCGCCGGCGGCGATCCGCGCCGCCGAGTAGCCGATGCTGACCACGTAATCGCCCGGCTTGCAGCCGATCGGGTCGACCGCGACGTCGAACTCGCCCTTGGCATCGACCAGGACCTTGAGCTTCTTGGCCTGGAGCATGCCGAGGCGACGCGTGGTCACGAGATCGCGGACGACCCGATGGATCTGCATCAAGCGAACTCCTTGACGCGCGCCGGCGTCGCGCCCGGGGGCTCCTCCCAGTAGTCGATGATGCCGACGATCGTCAGATCGCTCGGGTAGTCCTTGTGGCCGGCGGCGTCCTTGGCCGCCGAGCTGCCGACCGCGATCACCCAGTCGCCCGGCTTGCAGCCGACCGGATCGACCGCGACCTGGCGACCGCCGCCGCGCTCCTTGACGACCAGGAGGCGTCGGTTCTCGAGCTGACTGATGCGCGCGGTCGCGACGAGGGTCCGCTCGACCTGGAAGATCTTCATCCGCTCCTCTCCACGGGAACGCAGCGGAGGCCCCTAGGCGGCGTGGCCTCGCGCGGCAGGAAGCGGAGGGGACCGCCGTCGGCGGCCCGGATCGCCGCCTCGGCCACGATCCGCGGCGCGGTGGGCGAGGCCGAGAAGCGCCGCTCCAGGGCCCGGCGCATGAGCTCGGCGCGGCCGGCGGCCCGTTCGGCCGCCCCCGGCAGGGCACCGTCGAAGGTCCGGAGCACGACGACCGGCACCGCGAGCCCGGCCGAGCCGAGCCGGCCGGCGAGGAGCCGGATGCCCACCTCGAGATCGCCCTCGCCCTCCTCGATCGAGCGCATCTGCGCCTGGAAGGCGAGGTTGCGGAGCTGGACGTCGTCGATCGGGTCGCCCACGACGATCAGCCGCTCCCCGTGACCACGGTCGGGGTAGGGACCACCGAAGCGCACGAGCACCGCGTCGACCTGGGCGACGTTGTTCTTGAGGAGGTAGCCGCACAGCCAACGTGTGCCCTCGGTCGGCGGGTCGTCGGGGGTGACGCCGATCAGATCGGCCACACGCCGACGGATGTCCTCCTTCGCCGCGTCGCGGGACAGGTCCCGCGTGGCCGAGTGCAGCTCGTAGCTCGAAAGGAAGCGATCGAGGTCGATCTCCCCGGCCGGATCCGGAACGTGGACGCGGATCGAATCGGTGTCCGTGTCGACGCCCACGAGCAGGATCGCCGGACGTGAACCCTCCCCGTACCGGCGGGCGATGCCCTCGGCGAAGTCGCGGAGGCGCCCGAGGAGCGCCGAGGCGGCGCGGCGATCGTCGCTGCCGTGCGCCGCGCAACCCTCGTGGTGCGGGGCGAGGCTGGAGAAATGGTAGACGCCGAGCTTCAGGTACCGGGTCGGCTCGCTCGCCGGGTTCGGGCGACCCTCGCGCCAACGACCGAGCTCGACCCGCTCGAAGCGGGCGATCGCCTCCTCGACGTCGAACATCGCCCCGGCATGGGACCTCCGCGCGACGACGATCGCCGGCGGCACGCGCAGCACGTGATCCAACAGGCCGCCCAGCCGGCCGTCGGCGCAGGTCGACACGTCGACCGCGTGGAAGCCGAAGCGGCGGATGACCTCCTCGACCGGCTCACCCTCCTCGACCGCCGGCGGCCGGGCGGCGGTGCGTTCGACGAGACCGGCGAAGGTGCGCAAGACCAGGCTCGCCTGCAGGGCCGGCATGTCGAGCGGCGCGTTCCAGGCGGCCGCGAGCCGCGCCGGGTCGACGGTGACGCCGAGGGTCGCACCGATCTCCGCAGCGGCCCGCCCGGCGAAGCCCGGCTCGAACTGGCGCGGGGCCAGCGTCACGAGGAACGGCTCGATCGCCGCGAAGGCACGGTCGATCTCCTCGGCGCGCCGGGCGAGCGTGGCGGTGATCGCCGGCTCGGCGAGCGGGTGCCCGCTCGTCGCGAGGACCGCCGTGCGCCCGTTCGCCGCCGCTCGGATCCGCGGCGGACCCGGCACGACCGGGCGAGGCGCCGGCCGGAACCGGGTCCGACCGAGGACGCCCGGACTCCGGGTGGGGATCGGAACCGTCATCCCTGCGCCCCACCCGAGAGGGTGACGATGGCGGCCGATTTCGGCGTCCAGCCGATCACGCCGGTGACGAGCTTGCGCGGCGGCTCGTCCCTGCCCCTGGCCTTGAACACGGCGCTGTGGGCGAAGGGCTTGCGCTCGCCGTCGCGCCGGCTCGGGTTGCGGACCGCGGCACTCGTGCCTTCCGTGCCGGTCACGCGCGGATCGTCGCGCCAGGCGTCACCGGTGATGCGGAAACCCTGCGTGCGACCCTCGCCGGTGATCCGCGGCCGCTCGCCCTCGCGATGACCGGGATTGGCGGAGACGACGAGCCGGGGGCGGAAACCGAAGTCGAGCTGGCCCGTGACCTTGTCCTCACCGATCGCGAAGGAGCCGGTGATCCTGGGACGCCGCGCCGCCCGTTCGGGCGCCTCGAGCATCGCCTGCCGGTGCGGTGTCGTGATCGAGAAGCCGTTCGGAGCCGCGGGAACCGTGCTTTCACCCGCCGGCGCCGGAAGGGCTGGGACCTCGTAATAGGGCGTGCCGCTCACGAACCGGTCGGCGCCTCGCTCGATACCGCTCACCCGTTCGGGTGCGCTCAGCGGCACGTCGCCCGTGATCCGGACGGGGCCGTTGCGGACCAGCCGCTGCGCGATCGCACCGGCCGTGCGCGGCGCACACCAACGGGCGACCGAGATCGGGCCTTGATAGGGCGTGCCGGTGACCGGGCTGCAGGTGCCGGGTTCGGACCCGGTGACGAGCTCTTCCTGCTCGAACTCCGGGCCGGTCACCCGCTGACCCCGCCAGGTGAGGGTCTCCCGAACCTTGCCACCCGTGACCGGATCGGGCCGCGGCAGCATGGTGACCCCGGCCGGGGCGGCCGGCTCGCAGGCGAGGACGGCACGAGCGGGAGCGAGATACTGCGTGCCGGTGAGCGCCCGGCAGGCACCCGGCTCGTCGCCGGTCACGCGCGGACTGCGGCCGACCGCCGTGCCGGTCACCGGCCGACCGCCGACCGTCACCTCGAGCGGGCGCTCTCGCTCTCGCGACCGCGAGCCCACCGAACGCGCCGACCGGCCGAGATTGCTGCCGAACACGGAGTGGCCGTGCGGATCGGCCTGGCGCTGGAACTGGGCGAGGCCCACGCCCGAGACGCGCTCGCGCGGGGTGAGGTCGTCGTCGAGCCGGGGATCGGCTTCGCCCGTGATCCTGACCCGTTCGCCCGACTCGTCACCCGTGACCGCGACCCGACTGCGCACCAGGGTCCCGGAGACGATCTGCCCACCCTCGGTGCGCGCCAAGCCGATCTTCGGGGGCGCGCGGCGGGTCGTGGCTCCCTCGTCCGGACCGATGTAGGGCGTGCCGGAAACGGGCTTGCCGAGACCGGCCTGGAGCCCGGTGACCCGCGCGGCGTGGCCGATCCGGATCCCGGTGACGCGTTGCTCGCCGTCGGTCGTCACCGCCACGACCCTGGGCGCGTAGCGCAGGCGGTGCTGGGAGGCATCGGACGTCGGTGACGGCGAACCGCGGCCGAAGCGGGACAGTTCCGCCCGCCTCGCCCTGGCGAGCGCGCGGCAGGAGGCGTCGTCCGGCGCACAGCTCGGCCGGACGATCTCGACCGCCGCATGGTTCGGCGAGGCGGCGGGCGACGCGGTCGCGGCGGCGGTCGCCGCGGCGGCGACGGGGGTGCCGACCAGCGCGGCCTTGCCGCGCGAGAGCGCTTCCCGCCGCAGCATCGATGCGCTCCGCCCGACGGCGACCGGGACCACGCCGCCGGCTCGCGGAGCGGGGGCCGGAGGCGGAGGGGTCGCCGGCCCGCTCCCCGCGGCCGGCCGCGCGCGGTCCTCGACGGCGGGCAGCGCCGCCTCGCGGAAGCCCGTGCGAACCCGTTCGGTCGCTGGGGGAAGGGCGCGCTTGCCCTGCGAGACGGCCCGGCGCCGTTCCATCGCGGCCGCACGGCCGGTCGCAACGCTCGCCCCCGCTCTCATGGCCCGGACCTCCGCCGCACCCTCGACCTCAACGCCCGCCGCGGTACACGACGAAGGCCGTACCCTGCGACTGGCTGAAATTGTCGTAGCCCACGAGCCGCACGAGATGACCCGGATTCGCACGATGGCAGGCCTCGACTTCGGCGAGGACCTTCTCGACCGAATAGACGCCGAACATCGGCAGTTTCCACATGTACCAGTAGGTCGATTGCGCGCGTTCCGGCTCGCAATGTTCGATCGCCGGGGTCCAGCCCTGCCCGATGAGGTAGGCGACCTGCTTGGCGATGCGCTCGGGCGTCATCTGCGGCAGGTAGGAGAAGGTTTCGAAGCGTGGCTTGCTGGCGCCGTAGGCTTGCATCTCGGGCACGGCTGCTACTCCGGACCGGGGACGGACCCCACTACTCGTTCTCAGGCGTGCTGCACGTCGAGCTTGTCGACGGTGTCGAACTCGAACTTGACTTCTTTCCACGTCTCGAGCGCGATCGCGAGCTCCGGACTGTGCTTGGCGGCCTCCATGAGGATGTCGCGGCCCTCGCGCTCGACTTGGCGGCCCTGGTTGCGGGCCTCGATGCAGGCCTCGAGGGCGACCCGGTTGGCGTGCGCGCCGGCGGCGTTGCCCCAGGGGTGGCCGAGCGTGCCGCCACCGAACTGGAGGACCGAATCGTCGCCGAAGATCGAGACCAGAGCCGGCACGTGCCAGACGTGGATGCCGCCCGAGGCGACCGGGAACATGCCGGGCATCGAGCCCCAGTCCTGCTCGAAGAAGATGCCGCGGGCACGGTTCTCGGGCACGTAGGGCTCGCGCATCAGGTCGATCCAGCCGAGCGTGGCCTCGCGGTCGCCCTCGAGCTTGCCCACCACCGTGCCCGAGTGGAGATGGTCTCCGCCGGACAGGCGCAGGCATTTGGCCAGCACGCGGAAATGGATGCCGTGCAACGGGTTGCGGTCGAGCACCGCGTGCATGGCGCGGTGGATGTGCAGGAGCACCCCGTTCTCGCGGCACCAGTTGGCGAGCCCGGTGTTCGCGGTGAACCCGGCCGTCAGGTAGTCGTGCATGATGATCCGGGAGCCGAGCTGCCGGGCGAACTCGGCGCGCTTGTACATCTCTTCCGGCGTGGGCGCGGTGACGTTGAGATAGTGCCCTTTCTTCTCACCGGTCTCTTCTTCGGCTTTGCGGACCGCTTCCATGACGAACTCGAAGCGGTGTTGCCAGCGCATGAACGGCTGGCTGTTCACGTTCTCGTCGTCCTTGGTGAAGTCGAGGCCGCCGCGGAGCGCCTCGTACACCGCCCGCCCGTAGTTCTTGGCGGAAAGACCCAGCTTCGGCTTGATCGTGCAGCCGAGCAGAGGCCGGCCGTACTTGTCGAGCCGATCGCGCTCGACCTGGATGCCGTTGGGCGGCCCGCCGCAGGTCTTCACGTAGGCGAGGGGGAAACGCAGGTCCTCGAGCCGCAGGCTGCGCACCGCCTTGAAACCGAAGACGTTGCCGGCGAGCGAGGTGAGGACGTTGACGACCGAGCCCTCTTCGAAGAGGTCGATCGGATAGGCGACGTAGGCGTAGAACGCGTTCGGATCGCCCGGCACCGGCTCGATCCGGTAGGCTCGCCCCTTGTAGTAATCGAGGTCGGTCAGGAGGTCGGTCCACACCGTCGTCCACGTACCGGTCGAAGATTCGGCGCAGACCGCCGCCGCGGCTTCTTCGCGCGGCACGCCCGGCTGCGGCACGACCTTGAAGATCGCCAGGATGTCGGTGTCGAGTGGGACGTAATCCGGCACCCAATAGGTCTTCGCATAATCTTTGACGCCAGCTTCGTACGCCTTAGGGGCCACCGCACCCTCCGCTACGATGTCGCCACGCCGCGCGGGCGAGCCACGGACCTTCTGCCGGACGGGTAGCGTCGGCGGCGACGGCGGACCAATCAGAATTCGTTGCAGCTCACATAAGCGCGGTTTATCTATCGCGTATGCCCGTGGACAACCGGCAGATTCGGGTGCTCGACGCGGTCGCGCGGCACGGCTCGATCACCCGCGCCGCGCAGGAGCTGCACCTCACCCAGCCCGCGGTCTCGATGTCGGTCCGCCAGCTCGAGGAGAGCCTCGGGCTACCGCTCGTCGAGCGGGTCGGGCGACGGATCGTCTTGACCCCGGCCGGCCGCGAGCTCGCCGATCACGCCCGCCGGATCGTCCAGGCGACGGCCGATCTCGAGGAGGCGGCCGGGCAGATGCGCGGTCTGGAGCGCGGCGTCTTGCGGCTCGCCGTCGTTTCGACCGCGAACTATTTCCTCGCCCCCATCCTCGCGAACTACCGCGCGCGCTATCCGGGCATCGCGGTCGCGCTCCAGGTCGCCAATCGTGACAGCGTGCTCGCCGCCCTCGAAGCCGGCGAGGCCGATCTCGCGGTGACCGGCCGGCCGTCCGAGGACGCCGAGCTCGTGGCCCAGCGGTTCAAGGACAACCCGCTCGTCGTCATCGCCCCGCCCGGCCACCCGCTCCTGGCCCGGGCGCCGATCCCGCTCGCCCGGCTCGTGCGGGAGCCGCTCGTCGTCCGCGAACGAGGCTCCGGGACCCGGGCGGCGATGGAGCGGCTCTTCGCCGCCCACGGGCTCGACTTCGAAACCTCCTGCGTGTTCGAGACGAACGAAGCGGTCAAACAAGCGGTCCAGGCCGGCCTCGGTCTCGCCGTGATCTCGGCCCAGACGGTCGAGCTCGAGCTCGCCACCGGTCGGCTCGCCGTCCTACCGGTCGAGGGCTTCCCGATCCTCCGGGTCTGGTATCTCGTCCACCGCGCCCATCGCCGGCTGCCGCCACCGGCGCAGGCGTTCCGGCGGATCCTGTTGGGCGAGAGCCCGCGCTGAGGACGGAGCTGCCGCCCTCCACCCGGCGCACCGATCGCGGACTCGAGCTCGGCCTCAGCCGCCGAGTTTGGCGACGAGAAAGGCGCGCAGCTCGTCGAACCGCTGGTCGAGCCGATCGAGCCGCTGGTTCAAGCCGTCCAGGCGCCGCTCCAGCCCGTCCAGCCGCTGTTCGACCCCGTCGAGCCGCTCTTCGACCTTGTGTTGACGGGCGAGGAGCTCGTCGAGCGTGCGCTGCTGGGTGGCGAGCTGGGCGTCGACGGCGTTCGTCTGGACGCGCACCTGGTTGAGCGCGATCTCGATGCTCTGGAACTGGACGTTGATCGACTGGCGGAAATGGCCGAGCTCGGTGGCCAGGAGCCGGAGCTGCTCGGCCATGGGGTCGACCCTCTGCAGGAGCCGGCGCACCTGCTCGCCCAGGAGCCGCAGATCGAGGACGTCGCTGGTCACCCACCACCTCCCGTCCGCATCATCTGTAGCACGGATGCAACAGCTTGGCCATGCGCAAAGCGCGCCGGCGCCCGCCCGGAGCGAAGCTGGCCGCGCCTGACCACCGCGCCATCTCGTGCTAAGGCGCGCAGGGATCAGGCATCGAGGCTCCGGTGACGCAGCTCCTCCCCGTCTCGCTCGACGACCGCTACCGGCTCGAGGAGGGCCGGATCTACCTCACCGGCGTCCAGGCGCTGGTCCGGCTGCCGATCGAGCAGGTCCGCCGCGACCGCGCCGCCGGGCTCCGGACCGCGGGTCTCGTCACCGGCTATCGCGGCTCACCGCTCGGCGCCTACGACCAGCAGCTCGCCGCGGCGCGCCGCTTCCTCGACGCGCACGACATCGTCCACCGCCCGGCGGTCAACGAGGACCTGGCCGCGACCGCCTGCCAGGGCACCCAGCAGGTCGGCCTCACGGGCGAGGGTCGCTTCGACGGCGTGTTCGCCATCTGGTACGGCAAGGGGCCGGGCGTCGACCGCTCCGGCGACGCGATCCGCCACGGCAACCTGTTCGGCACCGATCCCTGGGGCGGCGTGCTCTGCCTGCTCGGCGACGACCACATCTGCGAATCGAGCACGACCGCGCACCAATCCGAATATGCCATGGTCGATGCCATGGTGCCGGTCCTCAACCCGTCGGGCGTGCAGGAGATCCTCGAATACGGCCTTTTGGGGATCGCGCTCTCGCGCTTCTCGGGCGCCTGGGTCGCGTTGAAGTGCATCCACGACACGGTCGAGAGCACGGCCTCGATCGCGGTCGCCCCCGACCGACCGCGCATCGTCCTGCCCGACGAGGCCGCCCTGCCGCCCGCCCGCCGGCACGTCGAGATCCCGCCCGAGATGCCCTGGCCGCCCATGGCCGTCGAGGTCGAGCGGCGGCTGCACACGGTGCGCATGGACGCCGTGCGCCTGTTCGCGCGCGCCAACCGCCTCGACCGCATCGTCCTGGGCGAGCCCGGGGCGAGGCTCACGGTCGTCACCACCGGCAAGTCCTGGCAGGACGTGGTCGCGGCCCTGGCCGAGCTCGGCATCGACGAGCGCCGCGCGCGGGCGCTCGGGCTCGCCGTCTACAAGGTGGGGCTCAGCTTCCCGCTCGAGCCGCAGGGGCTGATCGAGGCCACCGCCGGCAGCGAGCTCCTCCTCGTGGTCGAGGAGAAGCGCGGGCTGATCGAGAGCCAGGCCAAGGAGATCCTCTACCATCGGGCGGACCGGCCGGTGATCCTGGGCAAGGCCGACGAGGCGGGCCGGCCGCTCCTGCCGAGCTTCGGCCAGCTCGACCCGCTGCAGGTGGCGGTCGAGCTCGGCCGCAGGCTCGTCGACCGCGTCCAGGATGCGGCGCTCGCCGCCCGGCTGCGCGAGCTCGAGGCGCGCCGTGCCACCGCACCCGAGGCCGGGCACGGCTTCGTGCGGCTGCCCTGGTTCTGCCCGGGCTGCCCGCACAACACCTCGACGAAAGTGCCCGAGGGCTCGCGCGCGGTGGCCGGCATCGGCTGCCACTTCATGGCGACCTGGATGGGCCGCGACACGCTGGGCTGGACCCAGATGGGCGGGGAGGGGGCGTCCTGGATCGGCCAGGCGCCCTTCACCACCCGACCGCACGTCTTCCAGAACATCGGCGACGGCACCTTCTACCATTCGGGCTCGCTCGCGGTGCGCGCCGCGGTCGCCTCGGGCGCCAGCGTCACCTTCAAGATCCTCCACAACGACGCGGTCGCCATGACCGGCGGCCAGAAGATGGAGACCGCCAACCTCACCGTGCCGCAGATCACCCGGCTGCTCGAGGCCGAGGGGGTGAAGGCGATCGCGGTCGTCACCGACGAGCCGGACAAGTACCCGATCCCCTCGGGCTTCGCGCCGGGCGTGACCGTCCACCACCGCGACGAGCTCGATGCGGTGCAGCGGCGGCTGCGCGGCATCGAGGGTGTGACCGCCATCGTCTACGACCAGACCTGCGCGGCGGAGAAGCGGCGGCGCAGGAAGCGCGGCCAGTTCCCCGACCCGGACGAGCGGGTGATCATCAACGAGCTCGTCTGCGAGGGCTGCGGCGATTGCGGCGTGCAGTCGAACTGCGTGGCGATCCAGCCCGTCGAGACCGAGTACGGGCGCAAGCGGCGGATCGACCAGTCGGCCTGCAACAAGGACTTCTCCTGCATCGAGGGGTTCTGCCCGTCCTTCGTGAGCGTCGAGGGGGCGAAGCTCCGGCGCGCGACGGCCGGGGCGCGCGAGGTGCCGTTCCCGGTCCTGCCCGAGCCGGTGCTCCCGGCGCTCGAGGGGGCCTACGGGATCGTCGTCACCGGCATCGGGGGCACCGGCGTGGTGACCATCGCGGCGCTCCTCGGCATGGCCGCGCACCTCGAGGGCAAGGGCTTCGTGGCGCTCGACATGATCGGCCTCGCCCAGAAGGGTGGCGCGGTGGTGAGCCACCTCAAGATCGCCCCCACGCCCGAGGCGGTCGGCGCACCCAGGGTGGCCACGGGCGGGGCGCGGCTCCTGCTCGCCTGCGATCCCCTGGTCGCCGCCGGCCGCACCGCGCTGCCGACCGTGGCGCGCGGCACCACCCGGGTGATCGCCAACGACGAGGACGTGCCGACGGGCGCCTTCACCCGCGATCCCGATCTGGCGGTGCCCGGCGAGCGGCTGCGCCGGACGCTGGCCGAGGCGGCCGGGCCCGACGGGCTCGAGCTGGTCGAGGCGACGCGCCTCGCCACGGCTCTCCTGGGCGATGCCATCGCCGCCAACCTGTTCCTCGTGGGCTACGCCTGGCAGCGTGGCCTCGTACCCCTCGGGGAGGCGGCGATCCTGCGGGCGATCGAGCTCAACGGCGTGGCGGTCGAGCTCAACCGGCGGGCGTTCCTGTGGGGGCGGCGCGCCGCCTTCGACCTCGAGGCGGTGCGGCGGATCGCGGGACTGGCCGAGCGGCGAGAGCCGCTCTCGCTCGACGGGACGATCGCCGACCGGATCGCCTTCCTGACCGACTACCAGGACGCGCGTTGGGCCGAGCGCTACCGGGCCACGGTCGAGCGGGTGCGGGAGGCCGAGCGGCGGGCCGTCCCCGGCCGGGAGGAGCTCACCCTCGCGGTCGCCCGCAACCTCTTCAAGCTGATGGCCTACAAGGACGAGTACGAGGTCGCCCGGCTGATGACGGGCGCCGCCTTCCGGGCGCAGCTCGAACGCGAGTTCGAGGGCTGGCGGCGGCTCGCCTTCCACCTGGCCCCGCCGCTTTTGGCCGAGCGCGACCCGGTGAGCGGGCATCTGCGCAAGCGGCGCTTCGGGCCCTGGGCGATGACCGCCTTCCGCTGGCTGGCCAGGGCCAGGCGGCTGCGCGGCACCCGCCTCGACCCGTTCGGCTGGACGGCCGAACGGCGCACGGAGCGGGCGCTCATCGGCGCGTACGAAGCGCTCGTGGACGAGCTCCTCGCCGGGCTCTCGGCCGAGCGGCTGCCGCTCGCGGTCGAGCTCGCGCGGCTGCCCGAGGGGATCCGCGGCTACGGCCACGTCAAGGAGGCCAACCTCGCCCGGGTGCGCGAGCGCTGGCGGACGCTCCTGGAGCGCTGGCGGGGCGGGGCGGCGCTGCTGCGCGCCGCCGAATAGCGCAGGGAGCGCATCCGCCGCGCAGCGGCGAACGTTGCAAGCTCGTCATCCGCTGCTAGCATGAACGGGCTCCGGGGGAGGGGACGTTTCGGGCGGGCGATCGACGCCTGTCGTGGGCGCACTCCCTCGACGTGCAACCAGGTCAGGGAGTGAATGCGAAGATGGCCCGCATCCAGCTGCAACGGTTCGTCGATCTGGCGAATCCGGTGGTCCGCAAGGACGAGCCCGACTCGCCCGCGCGCCGCAATTTCCTGGCGCGCGCAGCCACGCTCGCGGCGGTCACCGGCATGTCGACCGAGGCCTTCGCCCGCAACTTCGACGCCGACGCCGAGCCCGTGCGCTACCCCGAGCCCGACGTGGTCGTGCTCGACAAGCGGTTCCGCTACAAGCTCGGCAACACGCCGATCCGCCGGCACTACAAGGGCACGCTGTGGGCCGAGGGCTGCGCCTGGAACGGCGCCTCGCGCTACGTCGTGTGGTCGGACATCCCGCGCGCCGAGAACCTGCGCTGGCTCGAGGAGGACGAGCACGTCGCGCGCCGCTTCCGCGCCTTCTCGCGGCACTCCAACGGCAACACCTTCGACTTCCAGGGCCGGCAGATCAGCTTCTGCCACGAGCCGGCCTCCGTGATCCGCTACGAGTACGACGGTTCGGTCACGGTGCTGGCCGAGACCTTCGAGGGTGAGCGGCTGAACGCGCCCAACGACGGGATGGTGCACCCCGACGACGGGTCGATCTGGTTCACCGACCCGGGCTACGGCGCCCTCATGAACTACGAGGGCAAGCGCTACAACCGCGATCCGCGGCCGTTCCGCAAGGAGGCGATCTACCGGATCGACGCCAAGACCGGCAAGATCACCAAGGTCGCCGACGAGCCCTTCAAGCCGAACGGCATGTGCTTCAGCCACGACTACAAGAAGGTGTTCGTGGCCGACACCGGCCTCTCCCACTATGCCGACAAGGGTGCCAAGTCGATCATCTGGCAGTACGACCTGGACGGCGACAAGCTCAAGAACCCGCGGACCTTCTGCTCGATGGAGATGGACGGCAAGGTCGGCTTCGCCGACGGCATCCGCTGCGACGAGGACGGCAACGTCTGGGCCGCCACGGGCTGGGTCGGCGACGGCTACGACGGGGTCCAGGTCTTCGCACCCGACGGCACTCGGATCGGCATGATCCGGCTGCCGGAGATCTGCGGGAATCTGTGCTTCGGCGGCACGAAGCGGAACCAGCTCTTCATGGCCGCCTCGCAGTCGCTCTACTCCGTGTTCGTCGAGACCCGCGGCGCGCACATCACCTGAGCGCGCGCCGGCTCGGCCCGATCGGACGGCGGCCTGCGGGCCGCCGTCTGCGCTTCCGGCCGAGGCCGGCCGTCAGCCGCCGCGCGCCGGGTCGGGCAGGCGCATCGGGTTGCCGCGCCAGACGAAGCCGCGGCCGCACCAGCCCGCGACCCAGACCGCGGGCAACAGGAGGTCGCGCAGCAGGAGGGCGGGCAGCGAGCCCAGGCCGAGGTTCCACCCGGCGACCCGCGCCAGCGCCAGCTCGCCCCCGTACCAGAGCGCCAGGAGGGCGAGCAGTGCGGGCCCGAGCGCCCAGCCCTCGAGCGGCGCCACGGGCAGGAGCGCCAGGGCCGGCGGCAGGGCCCCTGCCAGGATCTCGAGCGCGTACCAGTGCGGGAAGGTGTCCCGGCGCAGCCGCGCCCAGCGCACCTGACGGTGCCAGACCTCGGCGAAGCTGCGCCGCCCGAGCGTCTGGGCGAAGGGCCGGCGCGCGAGGCGGACGCGGTGGCCGCGGGCGCGCAGGAGCTTGGTCGTGGCGGCGTCCTCGGCCGGCTCGGCCGCGAGCGCCTCGATGCCGCCGATCGCCTGGAGGATGTCGCGGCGGTAGAGCATCACCTTGCCCTGCGCGAAGCCGTGGCCGGCCATGTCGGCGGTGAGCTGCACGCGGGTCTGGTAGGTGTCGAGGAAGGCGCACTCGAGCGCCGCCCAGAAGCCCTCGGCACGCCCGCCCACGGGCGGCGAGCAGACGAGCCCGGTGCCCGGCCGCCAGGCGGCGAGCAGCCGGGCGAGCAGGTCCGGCGGCGCCTCGACGTTGCTGTCGATCATCAGGATCCACTGGTGCCGGGCGGCGCGGAAGCCCTTCACGGTGTTGTTGAGCTTGGGGTTGATCGAGATCCGGTCGTCGCCCACGAGCAGGCGCGCCGGGACCCCGGGATGGGCGGCGATCGCCCGCTCGACGAGCGGGATCACCGGATCGTCCGGGTCGGCGACGCAGAAGAGGATCTCGAGGTCCGGCCAGTCGAGCGCGAAGGTGGCGGCGAGGTTGGCCTCGAGGTGCGGGTCCAGCCCGCGCAGCGGCCGGACGATCGAGACCGGCGGGCGGTCGTGCGGAGCCGGCTCGGGCCGCCCCGGCCGCACACGCCAGGCGACCGCGGCGAGGCTCGAGATGTGCACCAGGGTCAGCCCGGCGAGGAGGGTACCGGCCACGACCTCGATCGGCATGCGCGCTCCTCCGACCGACTCGCCCGCTGCGGACGGATCGTCCGACCGGTCGCGGCCCGCCATAAGATGGGCCCGCTACAGGTCCGTGACGAGTGCCGCCCGGGTTTCGGCGCGCCCCGCCTCGGCCCCCGGCGGCCGCAGCGCGTCCTCGGCCCCCTGCGCGGCGAGCCGACCGGGGTGCTGCACGAGTCCGCCCGTGGCGAGCCCGGCTCCCAGCACCCGGCGACGTGCAACCATCGACGCGAACCTCCGGCTCGGCCCACGGCCGGAGACTGCACCGAGCCGACGGCTAAGTCAAGTCTCCTATATGCCGAACGATGTTCCTAGGCGTTGCGGCCGAGATGGGCACGGATCCGCGCGCAGGCCTCCTGGATCTGCTCGGTCGAGGCGGCGTAGGAGAAGCGGACGTAGCCCTCGCCGTGGATGCCGAAGGAGGTGCCGCTGACGAGCGCCACGCCGACCGAATCCAACAGCTCGTCCTGCAGCGCGCGGGCGTCGCGGCCGGTGCCGGTGACGTTCGGGAAGGCGTAGAAGGCGCCACCCGGCATCGGGCAGCGGAAGCCCGGGATCCGGTTGAGCTCCTCGACGATGACCTTGCGGCGCCGGTCGAAGGCCTGGACCATCGCGGCCACCGCGTCCTGCGGTCCCTTGAGCGCCTCGATGCCCGCCCACTGGGTCGCGGCGTTCACGCAGGAATGGGTGTTGATGGCGAGGCGCGTCGCGTGCTCGACGAGATGCTTCGGCCACACGCCCCAACCCAGCCGCCAGCCCGTCATGGCGTAGGTCTTGGACCAGCCGTCCAAGAGGATGAGACGGTCCTCGAGCTCCGGGTAAGCGGTCATCGAGGCGTGCGGTACGCCGTCGTAGACGATCCGCGCGTAGATCTCGTCCGAGAGCACGGCGACGTGGGGATGCGCCCGGAGCCCGTCGACCAGCTTGTCGAGCTCCTCGCGCGGCACCACCCCGCCCGTGGGGTTGGCCGGGCTGTTGACGATGAGAAGGCGGGTCCGGGGGGTGATCTGCGCGACGACCTCCTCGGCCGAGAAGGCGTAGCCCTTCGATTCGTGGAGCGCGATCGGCACCGCCTTCGCCCCGGTCCACTCGATGAGCGAGCGGTAAATGGGAAAGCCGGGGTCGGGGTAGAGGATCTCGGCGCCGGGCTCGCCGAACATGGCGATCGCCATGAACATGGTGACCTTGCCGCCCGGGACGATGACGATCCGGTCGGGGTCGACCCGCACGCCACGGCGGTTCCACATGTCCTCGGCCACGGCCTCGCGCAGCGGCCGGATGCCGTTCGCCGGCGTGTAGCCGTGGTGGCCGTCCCTGAGCGCCTTGACCGCCGCCTCGACGATGTTGGGCGGGGTCGGGAAGTCGGGCTGGCCGATGCCGAGATTGATGATGTCGCGGCCGGCCTCCTCGAGCTTGGTGGCGCGCGCCAGCACCTCGAAGGCGCTCTCGGTGCCGAGACGGGCCATGCCGGCGGCGAGCTGCAGCATCGATCCGATCTCCAGGGGCTCGGGGCGGCGCGGACCTTAGGGGCGGGGGCGGGCAGCGGCAAGGCGCCGCCGCGCCGGCCGGCGCTCAGGGGGCGAGCGGGTTGCGGGCATCGGCCAGGACCTTGCCGCCGAACAGGAGGAAGCAGCCGCCGGCCATGCGGTCGATCGCCCGCCGCGCGCGGGCGAGGCGGTCCTGGGCGGGACCGGAGCCCAGGAGCGAGGCCACGAGCGCGTACCAGGCGAGCGAGAGGAGGCCCACGAGGAGGACGAGGGTGGCGTGCACCCAGCCCGGTGTCGCCGGGCCGACCGAGGTGGCGAAGAGGCTCGCGAAGAGGACGATCGCCTTGGGGTTGGTGAGCGTCACCGACAGCCCGAACAGGAAGCCGCCGCCGCGCGCGGGCGTGGGGCCGGGATCGTCGGCAGGACCCGTCCCGCGGCTGCGCAGGAGGCCGATGCCGAGCCAGACGAGGTAGCAGCCGCCGGCGATCCGCACCGCCCAGGCGAGCCATTCGAAGCGCACCAGCACGGCCGAGAGGCCGAGGAGCCCGGCCGTGGCGTAGAGGGTGAGGCCGACCGCCACGCCCGCGGCCGCGCGCAGCCCGGCGCCCCGTCCGCCCGCCATCGTGGCGCGCAGCACGCCCACGAAGTCGGGACCGGGCAGAAGGAGGGCCGGCACGAACACGGCCATGATCGTGGCGATCGTCGCGATTCCGCTCATCGCGCTCCTCCCTCACTCAGAGCGGCGGCCGGTGCTGCGCCCAGGGCCGCGCCCGCTCGAAGGCGCGGGCCGCCTGGAGCACGAGCAGGTCGCGGTGGCGGGCGGCGACGATCTGCAGGCCCACGGGCAGCCCCTCCTCGGTGAAGCCGCAGGGGCAGGTCGCGGCCGGTACCCAGGTCAGGTTGAAGGGGTAGGAAAAGCCGGCCCAGCGGTGCCACTCCCAGGGATGCTGCTCCCAGTGCTCGGGCAGGAGCCGGCCGGCCGGGAAGGCGGCGACCGAGAGGGTCGGGGTCAGCAGCAGGTCGTAGCGTTCGAAGAGGGCGCGCACCCGGTCGTAGAGCTCGGCCCGCTGCTGGCGCGCCCGCACCCAATCGGCGGCCGAATAGGCCATGCCATCGCGGGTGAGCGCCACGAGACCGGGATCCATCCTGTCGGCCCACTGGTCGAGCAGGTGGCCGATGTTGCCGGCATAGTTGGAGGCGTAGAAGCAGCGCTCCATGGGCCAGGGATCGGGCCAGGGCTGGCCGATCGGCTCGAGGTGCGCGCCCATCGCCTCGAAGGTGCGGGCCGCGTCCTCGCAGATCGCGCGGATCTCGGGGTCGACCCGCAGATAGCCGAGGTCCGGGCTCCAGGCGATCCGCCTGCCTTTCATGTCGGTCTCGAGCCGGGCGAGATAGGGCTCGGGCGGCGCCTCGAGGCTCGTCTGGTCGCGATCGTCGGGTCCGGCCACGACCTCGAGCATGAGGGCCGCGTCGGCCACGGTCCGGGTGATCGGGCCGATGTGCGAGATGAGATCGTTGTTCGGCACGGGCCAGTAGGGGATCCGGCCGAAGCTGGGCTTCAGGCCGAAGACACCGCAGAAGGCGGCCGGCATGCGGATCGAGCCCGCCCCGTCCGAGCCCTGGTGGAGAAGGCCGATGCCGGCGGCCGCACAGATCGCAGCCCCGGTCGAGGAGCCGCCGGCATTGTGGCCGTGCTTCCAGGGATTGTGCGAGATGCCGGTCAAGGGGCTGTCGCCGCAGCCCTTCCAGCCCATCTCCGGGACCGTGGTCTTGCCGAGGAAGACGGCCCCCGCCTCGCGCAGCCGCTCGACCACGGGCGCATCCACCTCGGGCACACGATCGGCGAAGATCCAGGAGCCCGCCTTGGTCGGAATGCCCTTGGTGAAGAGGAGATCCTTCAAGGTGACGGGCAGGCCGTGCAGGGGCCGGACCGGTCCACCCCGGGCGAGCTCGGCCTCGAGCGCGCTAGCCCGGTCCCGGGCCTGGTCGAAGAGCGTCGTCACGAAGGCGTTGAGCTTCGGTTCCAGCGCCTCGGCCCGGGCGATCGCGGCGTCCACGAGCTCGACGGGCGAGAGCTCGCGGGCGCGGATCAGGGCCAGCGCCTCGACCGCGGAGAGGAAGCAGAGCTCGGTCGGATCATGCATCGCGGTCCCCGACCTCACAACTGCCGCACGAGATATTTCTCGATCAACGCCGGATCGGGCTCGACGCCGAGGCCCGGTGCCTCGGGGATCCGGAAGCAGCCCTCCTCGAGCCGGAACGGGTTCTTGGCGAGCGCGCGGCTGATCTCCGAAGGCTCGACGCAGTATTCGAGGACGAGCGCGTTCGGCACGGCGGCCAGGAAGTGCAGCGAGGCCGCCGTGTTGATGTCGGTCGTGAAGTTGTGGTTGGCGACCGGGATGCCCTTCGCGGCGGCGTGGGCCGCGATCTGCATCGCTTGCGTGAGCCCGCAGCGGGTGAGGTCGATCTGGGCGAGGCCGATCCCGCCCTCGTCGATCAGCCGCCGGAAGCCGCGCAGCGTGCACTCCTCCTCACCCGCGGCGAGCCGCTGGTGGATGCGGGCCGCAACGCGGCCGTAGCCGTCCAGATCGTCGGGGTGCAGCGGCTCCTCGATCCAGAAGAGGTCGAAGGGCTCGAAGGCACGCGCGCGCTGGATCGTCGTCGTGGCGTCCCACACCAGGCCCACGTCGAGCATCAGGTCGAAGTCGGGCCCGGCGGCCTTGCGCATCGCTTCGAGCATCTTGAGATCGAAGGCGAGGTCGGAGCGGCCGAACGGCTCCCAGCCGAACTTGGCGGCGGTGAAGCCCTGGTCCTTGCACCATTTCACCCGATCGGCCGTCGCTTCGGGGGTGAAGCGGAACATGTTCGAGGCGTAGACGCGGATCCTCTCGCGGAACCTGCCGCCCAGGAGGTCCCAGACCGGCCGGCCGAGGGCTTTGCCCTTGATGTCCCAGAGGGCGAGATCGATCCCGGCCATGGCGTGGACGAACAGACCGTCGCGCCCGCAATAGAGCGTCGCCTCGTACATCCTCTTCCACAGCCGGCCGATCTCGAGCGGGTTCTCGCCGATGAGGAGCTGACGCAGCCCGCCCGCGATCGTGTGCGAGACGGGCGCCTCGATCGCCGCCTTGACCGCCCAGGGGCAGGAATCGACCTCGCCCCAGCCGACGATCCCGGCATCGGTGGTGATCCGGACGAGGAGGGCGTCCTGGCTCGAATCGGTGCGAGCCTGGATCTGCGGCAGCCGCAGATAGAGCGCTTCGACTTCCGTGATCCGCATCGCCGCCTCCCGCCTCGCTTCCCCGGGCGCTCGTAAGGAGCGGGGACCGTCCCGGCAACCGCCGCCGGCGGCGGGCCGGGCATGCCGCGGCGTGGGCCGGGGCGCACCCCGTGGTGCCGATGCCACGGCGGATGCCCGGATGCGCCCGACCCTCGACCGGTCCTTTACCGACACCGGCTAGACGGGGTACGGGTGAGGAAAACGGGTCGCCCGTCTGCTTGCCCACCGCGATCCCGTCGGAGCCTGCGTGCCCATGCCGTCCCTCGACCAGCCGTCCGTCGCCGAGACCGCCCCGGCCCTGCCGGAGGCCAACTCCGAGCCCGAGGTGTTCGGAGCGCTCGGGCCGGTGCTCGTCGCCGCCTTCCTCCTCTGGATCGTGGTCGTGGCGGCGGTCGGCAGCTCGATCTGAGCGGCCGCACCGACCACCTCAGGCGACCGCTCCCCGCCCCTCGATCGGCCAGATCGCCTCGACCCGGTCGCCGCGCACGGCGACGAGGTGATCCCAGAGGTTGACCGTCGGATCGCAGTGCGGGGCGATGCAGCGCAGGAGCGTGCCGACCGGCAGGCCGTTGTGGCCCGCCGGCAGGTCGACCCGGCCGAACTGGTCGCCGAACATGGCGTAGGTCGAGCCCGGCGGTGCGCCCGCCGCGACCGCGGGCGCCGGCCCGTCGGTGGCGAAGCACTTCGAGCCGGCATCGGTCGTGACGAACCCGGCCTGGCGGTTGCTCACCACCCGCGTCCAGACGAACAGCGCCGGGCGGAAGCGGGCCGTTCCGTCCCCGGTCAGATCGCAGGCCAGATAGTCGACGTCCATGAAGGGGTAGGATCCGACCTGGAGCTCGGTGAAGACGCCGAGCCGGCCGTCGACGTCGTGCGTGCCGGTGCCCGAGCCCGTGACGATCGGGCAGGGCAGGCCCTCGGCGCGGAAGGCGTCGCGCATCCGGGCGAGCAGCGCGTTCACCGGCCGGGTCGCGGCCGCCCGCTCCTCGTAGGCACGGATGTGCTGGATCCGCCCGGCATAGCCCTGGATGCCGCGCAGCTCGAGCGCGGGCCGAGCCGCCACCAGCCGGCCGAGCTCGACCGCCGCCTCGAGGGAGGTCACCCCGAAGCGGTGCGAGCCCACGTCGACCACCACGAGCACGCCCAACCGCAGGCCCGCCGCGGCGGCCGCCTCGGCGAGATCCTCCGCATTGGCCGGATCGTCGACCACCACGGCCAGATCGGGCAGCCGGGCGGCGAGCGCCAAAAGGCGCGGGATCTTGCTCGGGCCGATCACCGGGGCGGTGAGCAGGAGCCCGTCCTGCCCGCCGCGGGCGAGCGCCTCGGCCTCGCCCAGCTTGGCGCAGCAGAAGCCCACGACCTCGCCCGCCGCCCGCTGCGCCTCGGCGACGGTGAGGCACTTGTGCGTCTTGGCGTGCGGCCGGAGCGCCACCCCCTGCTGGCGGGCGAAGGCCGCCATGGCCGAAAGGTTGGCCTCGAAGGCGTCGAGGTCGAGGACGAGGGCCGGCGTGTCGAGCCGGGCGGCACCGCCCGGCACGCCCACCAGCCCTTCGTTCCAGGCGAGGCTCTCGGGGTTCATCCTGTCCTCCGCTCGCGGTGCTGCCATCCGAGCAGCCGCCGCGGCCCTCGACCAGCGCGTCCCGGGCGGGGCGGGTCCGCTCGGGCGAGCTCGATCGCCCCCGCGGCGAGCAGGCCCTCCAGCGCCGCGCTGCCCGGAGCGATGCCGGTGAGCAGGACCAGCGGCGCCCAGCCGCCGCCACCCGTCGGGCCGTCCGGGTCGAGCTCGAGCAGCGCTCCGCCCTTGCCCGGCGACAGGCGCGGCCAGGCGAGCGGGTCCAGCGCGGCGTCCGGGCCGAGCAGCCCCGCCAGGTCGAGCACGTCACCCCCGGCCGGTGCGAAGTCGCGCAGCGTGTCGACGGCGCCGTCGAGCCGGCTCCACGAGAACCGGTCGGCACCGGGGCCGCCCAGGATCGCGACCTTGCCCTCGCCGAGCGCGATCGTGTCGTCGCCGCCGCGGCCGTCGACCGACTTGGCGACCCCACCGACCAGGATCTCGTTGGCCAGATCGTTGCCGACCAGCTCGAGGTTGCGGCCCGAGGCCTCCAGCCGCTCGACCTCGGCGGACATCGTCCAGCCCGTGGTCGCCCGCGCCGCGTCGGTGCCCTCGCCCGCCAGCTCGACCACGAGGTCCTTGCGGTCCCGGACGATGAAGAGGTCGTCGCCCGGGCCACCCACGAGCGTGTCGGCGGCCGAGCCGCCCTCCAGATCGTCGTTTCCGGCGAGCCCCTCGAGGCGGTCCTTGCCGCCGCGGCCGTAGAGGAAGTTGTCGAGCCCGTTGCCGATCAGCGTGGCGGCCTTGCCGCCCGGGGCGATGGAGAGCGCATCGAGCGGCTCGGGCAGCACGTAGAGCTTGCCGAGCAGCAGGACCTGGCCGCCGTCCGGGTCCTCGATCAGGTCCTCGGGCCGGTCGACCGTGTAGACGTCGTAGCCCGCGCCGCCGCGCAGCTCGTCGATCCCGGGCCCGCCGTCCAGGATGTCCGGGCCCGGGCCACCGGTGATCCGGTCGTCGCCCGCGTAGCCGTAGAGATCGTTCGAGCCGGAGCCGCTGCCGCCGCCGATCACGTCGTTGCCGACCAGGAGCTGCGGCAGGTCCTCGAGGTCGCCGAAGGCCACGCGGAAGTCGCGCACGCTCAGGACGGGCTCGCCGTCGAGCAGCTCGACCTCGAGCCCGGTCACGGGCGGGCGTTGGAGGCTGCTCTCGCCCGTGGGATCGAAGCGGCCGAGCAGGCTCGGCCGGTAGCCCCGGGCGGTGGCGACGGTGATGCGGTCGCTGCCGAGCGCCTCGATCGCCACGATCGGGCCCGGGACGGCGAGGCTCCGGGTGGTGATCGGACGTTCGTATCCCTGGACGACGGCCATGGCGGCTCCGCCGTGGGGCCGCCCGGGCG
>JBBIIE010000012.1:0-43603 GCA_037446605.1 Geminicoccaceae bacterium
CGGCCGCATCCATCGCTTCCTGGAGAAAGGCGCGAGCGGGCCCGGTCTCATCAACGCCGGCACCTATCTCGTCGCCGCCGAGCTCCTCCGGCGCATCCACCCCGGCCGGCCGGCCGCCGGCGGCAGCGCGCGCCGTTCTGAAACGCGGGCGCTGTCGCGGTGCATCGCAACGAGAACGAGAGCGCACCCCACGGGGCGGGAGAGCTCGGCCGGAGCCGAGCGTGGCCCCGTGGGCGTGGCTGCGGGAGGGCGGGGCCGGTGGGAACCCCGCACACGGAGCCTGGACGATGAGCGCCGCTGTCCAACCGATGGTGATTTCCGGAGCCGAGGTCTGGCCCCTGATCGAGGGCGGCAAGGGCGTCGCCGTGAGCAACGGCCGCTCGAGCGGCGCCTGGGCCGCGGCCGGCGGCGTCGGCACCATCTCCGGCGTCAATGCCGACCTGCTCGACGACAATGGCGAGTACGTGCCGCTCGTGTTCCGTGGCCGCGACCGCAAGGCCCGGCACGAGGAGCTGATCAGCTACTCGATCCGGGCCGGCATCAGCCAGGCGCGGGTGGCGCACGGCACCCGCAGCGGCGAGGGCCGGATCCACATGAACGTGCTCTGGGAGATGGCGGCCTGCGAGCGCGTGCTGCAGGGCGTTCTGGAGGGCGCCAAGGGACTGATCCACGGCGTCACCTGCGGCGCCGGCATGCCCTATCGCCTGGCCGAGATCTGCGCCCGCTACGAGGTCTACTACTATCCGATCGTCTCCTCCGCGCGCGCCTTCAACGCGCTCTGGAAGCGGGCCTACCACCGTTTCCAGGAGTGGCTGGGCGCCGTCGTCTACGAAGATCCGTGGCTCGCCGGCGGCCACAACGGCCTGTCCAACAGCGAGGACCCGACCAAGCCCGAAGCTCCCTTCCCCCGCGTGCTCGAGCTGCGCAAGCTGATGCGCGGCTTCGGCCTGGGCGAGCTGCCGATCGTCGTGGCCGGCGGCGTCTGGCACCTCAAGGACTGGAAGGACTGGATCGGCTCGAAGGAGCTCGGACCGATCGCCTTCCAGTTCGGCACCCGACCGCTCCTGACCAAGGAGAGCCCGATTCCGGAGAGCTGGAAGAAGCGGCTGCTGGACCTGCTCCCGGGCGACGTGCTCCTGCACCGCTTCAGTCCGACCGGCTTCTACAGCTCGGCGGTCAAGAACCGGTTCCTCGACAACCTGATCGCCCGCTCCAGCCGTCAGGTCGAGTTCCGCGAGGAACCGGATGCGGCGGCTGGGTTCACGGTGCCGCTCGCCTACGGTCGCAAGATCGTCTTCCTCACCGTGGCGGACCACGACCGTGCCCGGGACTGGATCGCCGCCGGGTTCAGCCATCCCATGCGCACGCCCGACGACACCCTCGTCTTCGTGACGCCCGACGAGCACCGCCGGATCCGGCGCGACCAGTCGGACTGCATGGGCTGCCTCAGTCACTGCGCCTTCTCGAACTGGAAGGACCGCGACGACCACACGACCGGCAAGCTCCCGGACCCGCGCTCCTTCTGCATCCAGAAGACGCTCCAGGAGATCGCCCACGGCCGTGGCGACCCGATCGACGAGCAGCTCATGTTCTCCGGGCACAACGCCTACCGCTTCCGGCAGGATCCGTTCTATGCCAACGGCTTCGTGCCAACGGTACGGCAGCTCGTCCAGCGCATCCTGACCGGCCACTGAGCCGCGACGGGCGCTTCTCGCCCCGCCCGGTCACGGCTCGTCTCAGTTGCGCATCTCCTCGGGGAGGACGCCCCAGAGCGCGCCCCGCTCCATCCAGCCGCGCGTGCCGTCGACGTCGAGGAAGCACCAGGACGCGTCGCAATCGAGCAGGCGGCCGATCACGCCGCGCTCGGCGCGCAGCAGCACGCGGGCGTCGCGCGAGGGTGTGCGGTGCAGCGAGGCGAGTTCGGCCGTCACGATCACGGTGCGCCGCCGCGACAGCAGGCTGCCGTGGATCCAGCCCGTGTCGCCCTCGTGATCCTCGACCCGCCGCCAGGCGTCGAATTCCTCGACGATCCGCACCGGCAGGCCGAGCCGCGAATAGACCCAGCGGATCGGATAGTTGCGGCCCGGCCCGCTGCGCACGTTGATCGATTCGCCGGCGAGCGACACGAACCTCGGCAGGGGCAGACCGCTGTCGCCGACCTTCTGGGCCAGCGCCGCGCCGCTCAGGAGCGCGATCGCCAGGGCGAGCACGGACGCGAGGCGGCGCCGCTCGCGGCGGCCGGCGGACGAGGCGCGGGCAGACGTCATCGCCGCCTCCTATAGGCGGCGAGCCGCGCGCGTCCAGGGGGACGCGGCCCTTTGAGTGCGCCGCCCGTTTCTGCTAGCGGACGGAGTGCCGTCGAGCAGGGTCGCCGGAGCCCGAGGATGCCCCGTTCCCGCCCCGTCGTGATCGTCACCCGCAAGCTGCCGGAGCCGATCGAGGCCCGGATGATGGAGCTGTTCGACACCCGGCTGAACGCCGCCGACCGACCCTTCGGTCGGGCGCAGCTCGTCGAGGCCGTGCGGGGCTGCGACGTGCTCGTTCCGACGGTCACCGACCGCATCGACGCCGCTGTCCTGGCGCAGGCGGGGGATAGGCTCCGGCTGATCGCCAACTACGGCACCGGCGTCGACAACATCGACGTGGACGCGGCGTACAAGCGCGGCATCACCGTGACCAACACGCCGGGCGTGCTCACCGAGGACACCGCCGACATGACGATGGCGCTGATCCTGGCGGTCGCGCGCCGGCTGGTCGAGGGCGAGCGGCTCGCCCGCTCCGGCGAATGGCAGGGCTGGGCCCCCACCGCGATGCTCGGTCATCGCATCTGGGGCAAGCGGCTCGGCATCGTCGGCATGGGCCGGATCGGCAGCGCGGTCGCCCGTCGGGCTCGCGGCTTCGGTCTTTCGATTCACTACCACAATCGACGGCGCGCGCACGAGTCGCTCGAGGCCGAGCTCGAGGCCACCTACTGGGAGAGCCTCGACCAGATGCTCGCCCGGGTCGACATCGTGAGCGTCAACTGCCCGCACACGCCGGCGACCTACCACCTGCTTTCGGCACGCCGCCTGAAGCTCCTGCAAAGCCACGCGATCGTCGTGAACACCAGCCGCGGCGAGGTGATCGACGAGACGGCGCTGACCCGCATGCTGCGCGACAGGGAGATCGCCGGAGCGGGCCTCGACGTGTTCGAGCACGAGCCGGCGATCAACCCGAAGCTGCGGCAGCTCGACAACGTCGTCCTCCTTCCGCACATGGGCTCCTCGACGATCGAGGGCCGGCTCGACATGGGCGAGAAGGTCATCATCAACATCAAGACCTTCGTCGACGGGCACCGGCCGCCGGACCGGGTGCTGCCCAGCATGGTCTGAGCCCGTCCCGTCGCCGGAACAGCTGGCGGGAGGAAATTGCCCGGTCGGGCAAAAGCTTCCCGGCGGAATCCGGCGCCGGGCCGATCCGCACTCGCCCGGGGCGCCGGAAATCGGCACTCGCCCACGGTGGCACGCGGCTTGCGATCGGTCGGGCGCCATGCAGCCGAGTTCCGCCCCGACCTCCACCGCTCCCGTCCGTACGATGGGCTCGAGGTCCGTCGATCCGTCCGCGCCAGCCGACGGCTTCGCGGTCCTGCTCGCCCTCCTGGGCGGCCATCCGGCCGGTCTGCTCGCCCAGCCACCCGGGCCGCAACCCCAGGACTCCCCGTCGATCGAGCCGGCGGCACCCGCCGTCTGGCCAGCAGCGTCCACCCCCGTTCTGCCGTTGCCGCAGCCTGGGGCCGCGGTAGCCCCGTGGGGGACCGCTCCGGACGGACCCGTGGCCGAGGCGTCTGCCGTGCTTCCGGATCCGGCATCTGTCGGCGGCCGGTCGGCCAACATCCTCGCCGCCCCCACGACCTTGGCCGCCACGACCGCCACGCTCGCGCCTCGGCCATTGCTCTCCGGCGCGGCCCCGGACGGGACCGACCCGACGACGGAGCTGCCGGTGCCGCGGCCGGCCGAGACCGCGACGGCGGTCGCCGCCCCGCGATCGCACGGCCTCGCGGAGGCTCTGGCGCAGTCGACCCCGCTCGCGGACGCGACGGCGGCACCGACCCCGTCTGCAACTCCGAATCGAGCGCTCACGGCGCCCTTGCCAACGGAATCCGCGGATCGCATCGCGGTGCCGGCTGCAACGGCCGTTGTCGAGGCGACCGGGGCGGACTTGCCGCCCGTGTCGGGGCTCGACCTCTCGCCTCGTCCGGTCCGCCCTCGGATGACTACCCCCTCGGATCCCCCGACCGGCTCCAACGCCGTGCTCGGCTCCGGAGCGGACCGGGTAGCCGCGGGCGCGGCGGCCGACCGGGCTCGCGTCGAAGCAGCCGTCGATCCTTCTCCGCCCCAGGACGGGGTCCCGCCGCCGGTCATCGCGTCCGGTGACGCGCCCGGTGCGGTCCCCGCGGCTCACGCGAGCGGAACCAGGGGGACGGACGTCGCGCAGGTCGCCCGCGGACCCAGGATCTCCGCAGCGCGCGAGACCACCGCGCCGTCGAGCGAGGCCGCGATCGAGCCGCTCGACGCGCTCACGCGCCCGGCCGGTGTCGTCGCCGGCGAGCCGGACGGCCTGACCCAGCGCGCGGCCGCGCCGGAGATCGTGGCAGGCCAGCGTGCGGTTCCCTCGCCGGTCCCGCAGCCGCCTGCGATCCAGGTCGCGGCGACCATCCTCCAGCGCGGCTCCGGGCCGGTCGACGGGCTCAGGCTGCAGCTGGAGCCGGCCGAGCTCGGTGCGGTCGAGATCACGGTATCGGCCGGGGAGCGACGCCGGGCGCGCGCCGTCGTTCTGGTCGAGCGGCCAGAGACGCTCGATCTGCTCGTGCGCGAGCAGCGGAGCATCGAGCGGATTCTCGTGGCGAGCGGACTCGACCTGCCAGCGGGCGGCCTCGAGCTCGGCCTGCGGCAGGAGGGGGGACACCGCCGCGGGGCCTTCCGGGACCCCGAAACGGGTGCATCCGCTCCGAACGGCAGCCCTGCCGAGACCCGGCCGGCACGGCGGCTGCTCTCCTTGCGCCTGCTCGACCTCGTGATCTGAGCCAGCGGAGCGTCCCATGCCGACCGTCACGACCGCCGCGGCGACCTCCGTTTCCCTGCCGTCCTCCCGGACACGCGAGGAAACCGGGCTCACGGCGAACTTCGAGACCTTCCTCCAGCTCCTGACGACCCAGCTCAAGAGCCAGGATCCGCTGTCCCCGATGGACACGGCGAAGTTCACGAGCCAGCTCGTGCAGTTCTCCAGCGTCGAGCAGGCGCTCAAGACCAACCGCCAGCTCGAGCAGCTCGTGAGCCTGACGCGGACGAGCGCTGCTGCCTCGGGCCTCGCCATGGTCGGTCGTACCGTGCGGGTCGACGGCAGCCGCGTGCTGGTCGGCGCCTCCGGTGGGAGCACGGTCTACGAGCTCGATGGTCCCGCCAAATCGGTCACGGTGCGAGTGTTCGACTCGACCGGCAAGCTCGTCCACAGCGCCGCCGGGGCGGGCGCCGCCGGAACGAACCGATTCGACTGGGACGGCAAGCTGCTCGACGGACGACGTGCCGAGCCCGGTCTCTACCGGATCACCGTCGCGGCCGTCGATGCGGCCGGTGCGAACGTCGCCGTGCAGCTCGAGCGGACCGCCGTGATCGATGCCGTCGAGACCGGCGACAACGGCCTCGTCCTCCTGTCCGACGGTGTCCCCCTCGCCCCCGAAGCGGTGCGCGCGGTCCCGCCGACGACCGGCTGAGACGGAACGCGAACCAGAAATCCCTTGGGAGAACGCCTCCGATGACCCTGTTCGGCTCCCTTTTTACCGGTGTGACCGGGCTCGCGGCGCAGAGCCGGTCGATGAGCATCATCTCCGACAACGTCGCCAACGTGAACACCACGGCCTACAAACTCGCGGAAGCCCAGTTCACGAGCATGGTGGCGCGCGAGGCGGGGTCGAAGACCTACCGCCCCGGTGGCGTCACGGCGCAGGCCTTCTACACGATCGGCAGCCAGGGGCTGATCCAGTCGAGCAGCTCGTCCACCGATGTTGCGATCGTCGGCCAGGGCTTCTTCGTGGTCAACGAGGCGGTCGACGGCACGGGCCAGCAGCTCTACGCGCGGGCCGGCGACTTCTCGACGGACGAGCTCGGCAACCTGCGCATGCCGTCGGGCTTCTACCTGCAGGGGTGGCGGCTCGACGGCAACGGCGACGTCGTCGACGTCAACCAGCTCGAGACCGTCAACGTCCAGATCGCCAACGGCATCGGACTCGCCACGACGGAGGTCGCGGTGGGTGCCAACCTGGATGCCGACCAGGCAGCCTTCGCCGGTGCCTACGCGGCTGGCGACATGGCGGCCTTCCTCGCGACCGGCGTCGGGGTCGAGCCGCACTTCTCCCGGGCCGTGCAGGTCTTCGACAGCCTCGGCAGGGCCCACAGCCTGACCTTCGCCTTCCTCAAGGATGCGGTGGCCAACGTTTGGAACGTCGAGGTGGTCGCCGATGCGGCCGACGTGGAGGCCGGGACGCACCCGAACGGCCTCGTCGCTTCCGGGACCGTCACCTTCGCGGGCGACGGCAGTCTGGCGGCGAACGACCTCGTCCCGCTTGTGGCGGGAGCCGATGGCGCCTCGATCGAGTGGTTGGCGGCTTCCGGTGCGGATCCGAGCGACATCGTCATCGATCTGGGCGAGATCGGCTCGACCGACGGCCTCGCCCAGTTCGCGAGCCCGACCAACATCGCCTTCGTGTCGCAGAACGGCGCCGAGGTTGGCACGCTCAACGGCGTTTCGATCGACGAGGACGGCTTCGTCATCGGCGCCTTCACCAATGGCGAGCAGCGCCAGCTCTATCGGCTGGCCCTCGCCACCTTCCCGAACCCGGCCGGTCTCGATCCGCGCACCGGCAACGTCTACGCGCCTTCCGACCTTTCCGGCGAGTTCATGCTCAGGGCACCCGGTGAGGGCGGTGCGGGACGTCTGACGCCCTCCGCCCTGGAGAGCTCCAACGTCGACCTGGCCGACGAGTTCACCAAGATGATCATCACCCAGCGTGCCTATTCCGCCAATGCCCGGGTCATCTCGACCACGGACGAGATGCTCGACGAGCTGATCCGTCTTCGTCGTTGATCCACGATAACTGACACGAGGTAGGGTACCTCGGTGCATACCCCTGTCGATTGCCCGGCCGATTAGCCGAGCATTAAGCGGGCCGGGCTAGGAACGAGCCCAGCACCCGGAACGGGGGATCGCCAGAGGTTCGGGACGGAGATGTCGATGTCGGAGCAACAGTTGGAGCGGTCGCCCATCGCCATCGGGCCGAGCGGCCTGCCGTTGCGGCTGGAGGACCTGCCCGCTCCCTCGACGCGGCGCTGGGTGGCCCGGCGCAAGGCCGAGGTGGTCGCCGCGGTGCGCGGAGGTCTCTTGACCCTCGAGGACGCCTGCCGGCGCTACAACCTCTCGGCGGAGGAGTACGCGTCGTGGGAGCGGTTGATCGACCGACACGGGCTGGTCGGGCTGCGTGTGACGCGGCTGCAGGAGTTCCGCTGAGCGCGCGACCCGGTCGCCGTTAACGGAGGCTTTACCGAGCCGACCTAGGGTGCCGGCGCGCAGGGGCGCGACGGCACGAAGGTCATGGCTACCGAGGTCCAGACGCTCGACCCGCCGAGTGAAGGCGACCGGACGACGGCCGGGGGCTCGCCGCAAGGGCTCCTGGCCCAGATCCAGGCGCTCGGCGCCGGCCGCATCCTGGCGCTCGGCGCCGTGACCGTGGCGCTCGCCGCCTTCTTCGCGCTGGTCGTCGCGCGCTCCCTGGAGCAGCCCTACACGCTGCTGTTCGGGGGCTTGGCTCCGGAGGAGGCGCGCCGGATCATCGAGCGGCTGGAAGCCGGTGCGGTCCCGTACCGCCTGAGCCCGGCCGGCGACGCGCTCCTGGTTCCCGCGGACCGGGCCCTCCGGCTGCGCCTGGATCTGGCCGAGCAGGGCCTGCCGGCGGGTGGCTCGGTCGGCTACGAGGTGTTCGACCGCGGCGGACCGCTCGGAACGTCGGACTTCCTCGCCAACGTCAACCTGCGCCGTGCGCTCGAGGGAGAGCTCGCCCGGACCATCGCGGCCATCCGGTCGGTTCGCGGCGCACGCGTCCACCTCGTGTTGCCGCGACGCGAGCTGTTCGAGCGGGATCGGCACGCGGCGTCGGCCTCCGTCGTTTTGTCGCTCGCCTCGCCCGGTGGTCTCGAGCGTCGTCAGGTCCAGGGCATCCGCAACCTCGTGGCCGCCGCCGTGCCCGGCCTCGACGTCTCCCGCATCACCATCGTCGACGATCGGGGCGAGCTCCTCGCGCGGGGCGGCGAGGGCGCGGTCGGAGGATCGGGCGGTGCCGACCTGGACGAGCAGCGCTCGGCGCTCGAGCAGCGTCTGCGCGGCAAGATCCTCCAGCTGCTGGAGCGCACGATCGGCCCGGGTCGGGTCGAGGCCGAGGTCACGGCCGACCTGGAGCTCGACGAGGTCAGCACGACCGCCGAGCAGTACGATCCCAACGGCCAGGTCGCGCGCAGCACGCAGACCGTCGAGGAGACCGGCGATCGCCGAGACGGCGAGGCCGGCATGCTCTCGGTGAGCAACAACCTGCCGACCGAGCGCAATGCCCAGCCCGCCGGGCCGACCGCCGCCGAGCGCACCTCGCGCACCGAAGAGACGATCAACTACGAGATCTCCCGCACCGTCCGCAGCCAGACCCGCCGACCCGGCCAGATCCGCCGCCTGTCGATCGCCGTGCAGGTCGACGGCGTGACCTCGATCGCACCGGACGGTACCCGGCGTCAGGAGCCGCGCAGCGCCGAGGAGCTGGCCCAGTTGGCCGCGCTGGTGCGCAGTGCGGCCGGTGTGGACGAGGAGCGCGGCGACGTCGTCGAGGTGGTGTCGCGGCCGTTCGTGCAGCCCGACATCGAAACGGCTCCGGAATCCGATCCGCTCGCGCTGTCGCGAGAAGAGCTCACGAGGTTGGGGGAGCTCGCGGGGCTGGCCGTGTTGGCGGTCCTGGTCCTCCTCTTCGGGGTTCGGCCGCTCGTCCGCAGCCTGCGACCCGCGCCACCGGCGGAGCCGCCCGCCGTGCCCGGCGACCAGCCGCTCCTCGTGACCGGCAGTGCCGGGGGAGGGGGCGAGACGGATGCGGCCCCGTCCCCGGCGCAGCTCGAGGCAGGCGATGCCGAGGCCGGCGCGGCGCCCGAAGCCCGGCCGCTCCTCGAGCAGCTCTCCGGTCTGGTCGCGGACCGCCCCGAGGACGCGGTCCGCGTGATCCGAACCTGGCTGAAGCAGCGCTGAGCGAGACCTGCCGTGCCCGACGTCACCAGCCACGAAAACCTGAGCGGACCGGAAAAGGCTGCCGTCCTGCTGCTCGCCTTGAGCGAGGAGCAGACCGCGAGGATCTTCTCGGCGCTCGAGATCGACGAGGTGAAGGAGCTCTCCCGGACGATGTCGGCGCTCGGTAGCGTCGACAGTCGGGTGGTCGAGAAGGTGCTCGAGGAGTTCGGCCAGATGCTGAACGCCGCCGGCGCCGTCTCCGGCGGTCTGAGCACCACCGAGCGGCTCCTGGCGCGCTTTCTCGACAAGGATCGCCTCGAGGAGATCATGGACGGACTGCGCGGGCCGGCGGGCAGAACGGTCTGGGAAAAGCTCGGCAACGTCAACGAGGCGGTGCTCGCGTCCTACCTGCGCAACGAGTACCCGCAGACGATCGCCGTCGTCCTATCGCGCCTCGAGCCGGCGCATGCCGCTCGGGTGCTGTCCAACCTGCCGGAGGACGTGGCGAGCGAGGCCATCCTGCGCATGCTTCGGCTCGATGCCGTCCAGCAAGAGGTGCTCGCCGACGTCGAGCGGACCCTTCGCGCCGAGTTCATGGTCAACCTGGCCCGTGGCCAGCGCCGCGACACGCACGAGGTGATGGCCGAGATCTTCAACCACTTCGACCGTGCGACCGAGTCCCGGTTCATGGCAAGTCTGGAGGAGCGGGACAAGGAGGCCGCCGACCGCATCAAGACGTTGATGTTCACCTTCGAGGACCTGGCACGCCTCGACGGTGCGGGGGTCCAGCTGCTCCTGAGGAATGCCGGCAACGACCGGATCGCGGTCGCTCTCAAAGGCGCCAGCGAGAAGATGCGGAACCTCTTCTTCAGCAACATGTCGGAGCGGGCGGCGAAGATCCTGCGCGACGACATGCAGACCATGGGACCGGTGCGGCTGCGGGACGTCGAGGAGGCCCAGCAGTTCCTCGTCAACATGGCCAAGGAGCTGGCGGCCGCAGGCGAAGTGTTCCTTGCCGACGGCAAGGACGATCAGCTGGTTTATTGAGGAGGGCGACGATGCGGATCTTCGAGCCGGCGGTGCTCGGGAAGCCGCGCCACTCGGGCGGGCGGGTCGCGCCCGTCTCGTGGTCGCCAGCGGGAGCACGGCCGCTGCAGCTGGGTGACCTCGCCACGGTCGAGCCCGATTCGCCGGCAGCCGGGGCCAGCGCTGCCGACCCGCAGCAGGCGCCCGAGCCTCCGGCGCAGATTCTCTTCGACGAGGCGGAGCTCGCCCGGGCCTGCGCGGCTGCCGCTTCGCTCGCGGCCTCGGCAGCCGACAGGGCAGCGATGGAGCGGGCCGTCGCCGCCGACGCTTCGCTCCGTGCGAAACTGGAGGTCGCGGTGAGCGGTCTGCGCGCCGAGCTGGCCGACCGGCAAGCTGCCTTCCGCGAGGTCCTCGGCCGCCTCGTCGCCCTGGCGCTCGGCGCATTGATCCCGAGGTTGCGGGACCTGCGCCTGGCCGCGGCCGTCGAGCGGATCCTGCGGTCCGCCCCGGGGCAGCCGCGCCAGGCCCCGCTCGTTCTGGAGGTCCCGTCGGGCGCGCACGACGAGCTCGCCGCGCGGGTGCCGACGCTGCTGGCCGAGGCCGGGCTCGAAGGACCCTTCGAGGTGCGGTCGCACGACGCCGGTGACGGTCTCGTCCGGCTGACCTGCGGTGACCTCTGGTCCGAGTTCGACGCGGCCGCCTGGGCGGCGGCGGTCACGGAGCGCGTGGTCGCCGTCCTTTCCGAGCCCGTCGCCGCGAGCCATCGGAATGACGGAGACTGAGATGTCCAAGGATACCGAGCTGCAACCCGTTCCGAGCGACGCTTCGGCCAGGGAGACCGGCGCCGAGCCGCCCTCGCCGAGCGGGCCCCAGCGGCTGAGCGCGGTCTACGACGTACCGGTGCAGGTCTCGGCCGTCCTCGGGCGCACCACGATCCCGGTCAACCAGCTGCTGCGGCTCGGTCGCGGCGCCGTCGTCGAGCTCGACCGCAAGGTCGGCGACCCGGTCGACATCTACGTCAACAACCGCCTGGTCGCCCGCGGCGAGGTGCTGGTCGTCGAGGATCGGCTCGGCATCACCATGACCGAGATCGTGAGGGGTGAGCCATGAGTGTCGTCCGGAATCCCGATCGGGCCGGACCGACCCGAACGCGCACCGGCGGTGAGGGTGCAGCCGTGTGCACGGCCCCGCCCGAATGGCAGCCGCGGCGGGGACGCGGGCCTCGGCGTCCGCGCTGGAACGGCTCCGGATCGGGACCCTCGTCGTCTCGGGCCGTTCAGGGTCCGGCCCAACCGTTCGCGCCGGGCTCGGCCGCGCGGCTGAAACCGACGACGTCGGCAGTCCGGGGCGGGTGGGTGGCCCCGAGAGCTTCCGGACTCGGGGATGGTCGCCCGGATCGCCGAGGAGCGGAGGAGGGCGCATGCGGCTGCTGATCGTCGGAGAGCACGGACGGGAGGTCGGCGAGGCCTGCGCGCTGGCCGCCGGACGCGGAGTGGAGGTGCGCTACCGCACGCGGATCGCGGACGCGCTGGCCGAGCTGCGCGAAGGGCGGGGGGCCGACCTGTTGCTCGCCGATGTCCGGCTCGACATCGCAGTCCTCGTGACCAGCCTCGCCGCCGAGCGGATCTGGCTCCCCGTCGTGGCCTACGGGATCGATGCCGACCCGCGCGCGGCGGCGGCGGCGATCCGCTCCGGGGCCAAGGAGTTCGTTCCCTTTCCACCCGACCCGGAGCTCATCGCCGCGGTCCTCGCCGGTCTGGCCGGCGACCGCGGCGAGCCGGTGAGCGCGGACCCGGCGATGCGGCAGGTGCTGGAGCTCGCGCGCCAATACGCACCGGCCGAGGCGAGCGTCCTCATCACCGGCGAAAGCGGCACGGGCAAGGAGGTCATGGCACGGTTCGTGCATCGACACAGCCGCCGCTCGAGTGGCCCGTTCGTCTCCGTCAACTGCGCCGCCATCCCGGACAATCTCCTCGAGAGCGAGCTGTTCGGGCACGAGCGCGGCGCCTTCACCGGTGCGGTCGCGCGGCGCCTCGGCAAGTTCGAGGAAGCCAGCGGCGGGACGCTGCTGCTCGACGAGATCACCGAGATGGAGCCGAGGCTCCAGGCCAAGCTCCTGCGCGCCATCCAGGAACGGGAAATCGACCGGGTCGGCGGCGGCCGCCCGGTGAAGGTCGACATCCGCCTCATCGCGACGAGCAACCGAGACCTGCAGCAGGCCGTTGCACAGGGCGCCTTCCGCGAGGATCTCTACTTCCGGCTCAACGTTCTGGGCCTGCATCTTCCGCCGCTGCGCGAGCGACCGAGCGACATCGTCGCGCTCGCCCATCACTTCGCCGGCGTCTTCGCGCGGCTCAACGGGTTGCCCGAGCGAGCACTCGACAAGGGAGCGCTCGCCAAGCTGACCCGCCACACCTGGCGCGGCAACGTGCGCGAGCTCGAGAACTGCCTCCACCGCGCCGTCCTCCTGGCACGTGGTCCGACCATCGACGCGGAGGCCATCGTCCTGGGTCCCTCGGGCACCCGGCCGGAGCGGAGCGGCCCGGTCGATGCACGGCTGGTGGGCCGCACCATTGCCGACGTCGAGCGCGAGCTGATCCTCGACACACTGCGCCATACCGCCGGCAATCGGACGCATGCCGCCTCGATCCTCGGCATCTCCATACGAACCCTGCGCAACAAACTCAGGCAGTTCCTCGATGAAGGCGTGACCGTACCGGCGCCCGGCCAGGAGACGCCCGCCGACGATCTGGGCGCCCGGCCGTGCTGACCTTAGTCCAGGGTGTCGTCGGCGGCGGCTGGCCCGCGCTCGCCCGCTCGCTCCGCGAGGGCGACGTGCTGCTCGGCCTCGCCGTCGTCGCCATCCTGGTGGTCCTGATCCTGCCTCTGCCGGCACTCATCCTCGATCTTCTGCTCGCCGTTTCGATCACGCTGTCGGTATTGATCCTGCTGACCGCCCTGTTCATCGAGCGGCCGCTCGAGTTCAACGCCTTCCCGACCGTGCTATTGATCGCGACGATGTTGCGGCTGGCACTCAACCTCGCTTCGACGCGGCTGATCCTCGCCGAGGGCCATGGTGGACCCGACGCCGCGGGCCAAGTGATCGCAGCGTTCGGCCGCTTCATCATGCAGGGCAGCTTCGTGATCGGCCTGATCGTGTTCGCGATCCTGGTGATCGTGAACTTCGTCGTGATCACCAAGGGCTCCGGCCGCATCGCCGAGGTTGCGGCCCGTTTCTCACTCGATGCGATGCCCGGGAAGCAGATGGCCATCGACGCCGATCTCTCGGCCGGATTGATCGACGAAGCGACGGCGCGGTCGCGCCGGCGCGCGCTCGAGGAGGAGAGTGCCTTCTTCGGCGCCATGGACGGCGCCGCGAAGTTCGTGCGCGGGGACGCGATCGCCGGGCTGCTGATCACCGCGATCAACCTCCTGGGCGGCCTCCTGATCGGCGTGGCGCAGATGGGTCTGAGCCTGGCCGATGCCGCCGGCACCTACACGCTGCTCACGATCGGTGACGGCCTGGTTTCGCAGATCCCGGCGCTCTTCGTCTCGATGGCCGCGGGCCTGCTCGTCACCAAGGCCGGTGTCACGGGCCGTGCCGACCGGGCGCTGCTTGCCCAGTTCGGGGCATTTCCCAGGGCCCTGGGTGTCACGGCGGGTCTGGGGGTGGCGCTCGCGCTCCTCCCGGGCCTGCCGGCTCTCCCGTTCCTCGGTCTCGCCGCTGGCGCCGCGTGGCTGGCCAAGCGCGCTCGACCGGAGCCCGCGCCGGCCGCGGCGCCCGATGCCGCGAAGGCCGCAGGGTCGCGGCCGCAGACCGGCCAGGACGAGACCGTCTCCGCGGCTCTCGCCATCGATCCGATCCGCCTCGAGCTCGGCTACGGTCTGCTGCCCTTGATCGACGAGGCGCAGGGTGGGAGACTGACGGAGCAGATCCGCGCCTTGCGGCGCCAGCTCGCCCAGGAGCTGGGCTTCGTGCTGCCGTCGGTGCGCATCCAGGACAACATCCAGCTGCCCTCGAACGTCTACGTGGTTCGCATCAAGGAGCTCGAGGGCGGGCGCGGCGAGCTTCGTCCGGCGATGCTCCTCGTCATGGATCCGCTCGGGCGGCCGATCGATCTCCCGGGCGAGGCCACGACCGAGCCGACCTTCGGCTTGGCCGCGAGCTGGATCTCCCCGGCGCTGCGCGACGAGGCCTCCTATCGTGGGCTCACCGTCGTCGATCCGGCGACGGTCGTCACCACCCATCTGACCGAGATCATCAAGGAGCACCTGGCCGAGCTCCTGTCGTTCGCCGAGACCCAGAAGCTGCTCAAGGAGCTCGGGGAGGACTACCAGAAGCTGCTCGCCGACCTCGTTCCGTCGCGGATCACGACCGGCGGCATCCAGCGCGTCCTGCAGGGTCTGTTGGCCGAGCGCGTATCGATCCGTGATCTCAGGCTGATCCTCGAGGCGATTGCCGAGGCGGTGACCCACACGCAGAGCATCGTGCTCGTCATCGAGCACGTGCGGGCTCGACTGGCGCGCCAGATCAGCACCGCCTGCACCGGCCCGGCCGGCTACCTGCCGCTGCTCATGCTGTCGCCGGAATGGGAGCAGGCCTTCGCGGACGCCCTCGTTGGACAGGGCGACGAGCGTCAGCTGGCGATGCCGCCGTCGCGGCTCCAGGACTTCATCCGCGGCACGCGCGAGGCATTCGAGGCGCAGGCGCTCAAGGGCGAGCTCCCGGCGCTGGTCACGAGCCCGGCGATCCGCCCCTATGTGCGCTCGATCGTCGAGCGGTTCCGACCATCGACGGTCGTGCTGTCGCAGAACGAGATCCACCCCAAGGTCCGCCTCAAGGCGCTCGGGCAGATCTGAGCGATGCGCCTGCGCACCTTCGAGGCCCCGACGATGCAGGCGGCGCTCGCGCGGATGCGGGAAGCGCTCGGCGCCGAGGCGGTCATCGTGGCGACCCGGGAGGAGGCCGGCCGTGTCCGCCTCACCGCGGCCGCGGACACCTCCGAGACCGACCTCGAGACCCTCCTGGCACCCACACCTGCGGCCCCGGCCCTGGCGGCGGCGTCGGCGGTGCTCGCCTACCACGGGCTCGCGACCGACACGGTCTCGACGTTCCTCGCCGGGGCCCACCGTGGCCCGTCCGACCCCGGCGCCCTCCTCGCCGCGGCACTCGGGGGGCGGCTCCGCTTCGGCGCGGGCGAGCCGTCGCCCGCGAACCCGGTCGTCCTGGTCGGACCGCCCGGGGCCGGCAAGACCACGACGGCGGCCCGTCTCGCCGCGATGGCCTTGATGGCCGGCATGCCGGTCGAGGTGCGCAACGCGGACGGGCGACGTGCCGGAGCACTCGATCAATTGCGTGCACTCCTGGCGCCGATGCGGCTGGTGCCCGCACCGATCGAGCCCGAGTCCGCATCCTTGCCGTCGGGCGGGTTGGTGGTGGTCGACACGCCCGGAGTGAACCCGTTCGATCGGAGGGACATGGTCGAACTCGCCTCGACGGTTCGTCGGCTCGGCGTCGAGGCCGTGCTGGTGATGCCGGCCGGGCTCGACATCGGGGACGCGGTCGAGGCCGCCGCCGCATTCCAGGTCCTGGGGGTACGCCGGATGATTACGACGAGGCTCGACGCGGCGCGTCGGCTGGGCGGGATCGTCGCCGCCGCGGACCTCGGTCTCGAGCTCGCCTGGGCGACCACCGGCCCGGAGATCGGCAGGCCGCTCGTGCCCTGGACGCCGTCCGGCCTCGCCCGCCTGCTCCTCGCGCGCACACCCCGCCAGCCGGTCGACCAGCCGTGACCGGCATCGTGGCGATCGCCTCCGGCAAGGGGGGCGTCGGCAAGACCTTCCTGGCGGCCAGCCTCGCGCACGCGCTCCGCCGTGCCGGACGGCGGGTCCTGCTGGTCGACGCCGACCTCGGCCTCGCCAACCTCGACGTCCAGCTCGGGCTCACCGAGACCCGCCATCTGGGCCGGGCACTGGCCGAGGGCCGGCCGCTCGCCGAGGCGGTGGTGCACGACGGCGGCACCGGCCTCGATCTGTTGCTCGGCCCTTCGGGCTGGCGCAGCCTCGCGGCCCTCGACGGGCCGGCGCTCGACCGGCTGGTCGCCGACCTCGCGACGCTCGCCCGCGACTACGACGCCGCGGTCCTCGATCTACCAGCCGGGATCGGCCGTCGGACGCTCGCGCTCGCGGGCATCGCCGACCGCGCCCTGCTCGTCGTCAGTCCCGAGCCCACGGCCCTCACCGACGCCTACGCGCTCGTCAAGGTCGGTCTCGGTCGTCATCCGGGTCTGGTGGTGCTGGCCAATCTTGCCGACGACGTGGGGCAGGGGATCGAGACCTGGCGGATCCTGGCCGCTGCGTGCCGCCGCTTCCTCTCGGTCGATCCGCCGCTGTTGGGCGTGGTCCGCCGCGACCCACGGGTCGTCGAGACCATCGCTCGCCAGCAACCGTTCCTCTCGCGTCATCCAGGCGCGCCGGCCGCCTCGGATATCGAGCGGATCGCGCGGAACCTCCTCGAGATTCCGGCGGCCGGCCGCGCTTCGCCGCTCCCGCCTCGCGCTCTCTCAGCGGCGAGCGGTTGACCCGGCCGGTCCGACGCGCGCGGCGGAATATTTGAACTCGGGGATCTTGCCCCAGGGGTCGAGTTCGGGCCGGGTGAGGAGGTTCGCCGCCGCCTCGACGTAGCAGAACGGCACGAACACCGTGCCGGGTGCCATCGCCGGATCCTCGCGCGCCATGAGCTCGATCGTCCCGCGGCGGGTCGAAAGCCGCAGCCGGTCGCCGGGCGAAAGGCCGAGCCGCTCCAGATCAGCCCGCGCCATGGCGCAGAAGGGCTCGGGCTCGAGCACGTCGAGAACCTCTGCCCGCCGGGTCATGGCACCCGTGTGCCAATGCTCGAGCGTGCGTCCGGTGATCAGGACGAAGGGATAGTCCTCGTCGGGCTGCTCGGAGGGCGGCACGGGCGAGACCGGCACGAGCCGGGCGCGGCCGTCGGCCGTCGGGAATCGGTCGGCGAAGATCACGCCCTCACCGGGATGGTCGGGGGCCGGGCAGGGATAGGCGATCGAGCCCTCGCGCTCGAGGCGCTCCCAGGTGATGTTGTCGAGCGAGGGCATCACCTGCTTCATCTCGGTGAAGACGTCGGCCGGGCCGCGATAGTTCCAATCGAGCCCGAGCCGGCGCGCCATTTCCTGGACGATCCACCAATCCTGGCGCGCCGCGCCCGGGGGATCGAGCGCCGGCCGGCCGAGCTGCACCTGACGGTTGGTGTTGGTGACGGTGCCCCACTTCTCGGGCCAGGCCGAGGCCGGCAGGACGACGTCCGCGTACATCGCCGTCTCGGTCATGAAGATGTCCTGGACGACGAGATGCTCGAGCCGGGCGAGGGCCATCCGCGCATGGTGGCTGTCCGGGTCGGACATGGCCGGGTTTTCGCCCATGATGTACATGCCCTTGATCGCCCCGGCGGCGGCCGCCTCCACGATCTCGACGACGGTGAGCCCGGGTGCCGGGTCGAGCGGGTGGCCCCAGAGCTCCTCGAGCTTCTTGCGCCAGGCGGCGTCGCCCACCCGGTGATAGTCCGGGAAGACCATCGGGATGAGCCCGGCATCGGAAGCGCCTTGGACGTTGTTCTGCCCGCGCAGTGGGTGCAGGCCGGTGCCCGGCCGACCCACGTGCCCGCAGATCAAGGTCAAGGCGATCAAGGCCCGGCAATTGTCGGTGCCGTGGGTGTGCTGGGACACGCCCATGCCCCAGAAGACGATCGCCGCCCGCGCCCGCGCGAAGGCGCGGGCCACCTCGCGCAAGGTCTCGGCCGGGATCCCGCAGAGGGGCGCCATCGCCTCGGGCGGGAAGGCGCGCGCGTGCGCGGCGAGCTCCTGGAAGCCCTGCACGTGCGCGGCGACGTATTGCCGATCGTAGAGCTCCTCGGTCAGGACGACGTTCAAGAGGGCCGTCAACAGCGCCACGTCGCTGCCGGGGGTGAACTGCAGCATCCAGGTCGCGTGCCGGCGCAGGGCTTGGCCGCGCGGGTCCATGACGACGAGCTTGGCACCGCGCGCCACCGCCTGCTTGATGTAGGTGGCGGCCACCGGGTGGTTCTCGGTCGGGTTGGCGCCGATCACCACGATCAGATCGGCATTCAGCGCCTCGGTGAAGGGCGCGGTCACCGCACCCGTGCCGATGCCCTCCATGAGGGCCGCGACCGAGGAGGCGTGGCAGAGCCGCGTGCAGTGGTCGACATTGTTCGTCCCGAACGCGGTGCGGACGAGCTTCTGGAAGAGATAGGCCTCCTCGTTCGAGCCCTTGGCCGAGCCGAAGCCGGCCAGCGCCCCGGCCCCCCAGCGCTCCTTGATGCGCCGCAGCCCGGCCGCCGCCAGATCGAGCGCCTCCTCCCAGCTCGCCGGGTGGAAATGCGTCCAGGGATTCGCGGGATCGATCGGTGGATCGACCGTCTTGGGCGCATCCGGCCGACGGACGAGCGGCACGGTCAAGCGCTCGGGGCTGCGCACGTAGTCGAAGCCGAAGCGGCCCTTGACGCAGAGCCGGTTCTCGTTGGCCGGACCTTTCGCCCCGGTCACGTAGGCGATCTTCTCGTCGCGGACGTGGAAGGTGAGCCGACAGCCCACCCCGCAATAGGGGCACACGCTCTCGACCGACCGATCAGCCCCCTGAGCACCGCGGCCCGTCGCGCGGTCGACGAGCGTGGCCGGCATCAAGGCGCCGGTCGGGCAGGCCTGGACGCACTCGCCGCACGCCACGCAGGTCGAGGCCCCCATCGGATCATCCTGATCGAAGACGATCTTCGCCCCCGCACCGCGATAGGCCATGCCGATCACGTCGTTGACCTGCACCTCGCGGCAGGCGCGCACGCAGAGATTGCACTGGATGCAGGCGTCGAGCTGCACGGCCATCGCCGGATGCGACCAGTCGGCCGCGGGCTTCTCGGCGAGGGCGGGGAAGCGGCTCGTCTCGACCCCGATCCGCTCGGCCCAGCGCCAGAGCCGGCTCGTCCGGTCGTGGGCGTCGGCGCGCGGCGGCTGGTCGGCGAGCAGGAGCTCCATCACCATCTTGCGCGCCCCGACCGCGCGGTCCGAGGCGGTGCGCACGACCATCCCGGGCACCGGCTTGCGGATGCAGGAGGCGGCGAGCGTGCGCTCGCCCTCGATCTCGACCATGCAGGCGCGGCAATTGCCGTCGGCGCGGTAGCCGGGCTCGGGCAGCCAGCAGAGATGCGGGATCGTGATCCCGTGGCGTTCGGCGACCTGCCAGATCGTCTCGCCCGGCCGGGCCCGCACCTGCCGACCATCGAGGGCGAAGAGGAGGGGCTCGCTCACGGGCTCAGGCCTCCGCACGGCGCGGCAGCTCGTCGGCCGCGAAGAGTTCGGGGAAATGGCGGAACAAGCTCTCGAACGGGTTGGGTGCCGCTTGGCCGAGGCCGCAGATCGAGGCGTCGCGCATCGCCTGGGCGAGTTCGGCAAGGAGCGCGCCGTCCCAGCGCGGCCGTTCGAGGAGCGCCGAGGCCTTCTCGGTGCCGACCCGGCAGGGCGTGCACTGGCCGCAGGATTCGTCGGCGAAGAAGGCCAAGAGGTTGCGCGCCACGGCGCGCAGATCGTCGGCCTTCGAGAACACCACGACGGCGTGGCTGCCGACGAAGCAGCCCTCGCGCTCGAGGGTCCCGAAATCGAGCGGCAGATCGGCGAGCCGGGCCGGCAGGATGCCGCCCGAAGCACCGCCCGGCAGATAGGCGGCGAGCTCGTGCCCCGGCGCCATCCCGCCGCAGAATTCGTCGACGAGCTCGCGCAGCGTGATCCCGGCCGGCGCGATCTTCACACCGGGCTCGCGGACCCGCCCCGAAACCGAGAAGGAGCGCAGCCCCTTGGAGCCGCGCCGGCCCTGGCCCGCGAACCAGTCGCCACCCTTGTCCAGGATGACCGGGACCCAGCTCGAGGTCTCGACATTGTTGACCAGGGTCGGCCGGCCGAACAGGCCGCGCTCGGCGACGTAGGGCGGCCGGTGCCGCGGCAGGCCGCGCTTGCCCTCGAGGCTCTCGATGAGCGCCGATTCTTCGCCGCAGATATAGGCCCCGGCGCCGCGCCGGAGCACGATCCGGCCGGGCTCGACCAGGCCCTCCGCCTCGAGCTCGGCGATCGCGCGCTCGAGCAGGAGCCGGATGTGCGGGTATTCGTCCCTGAGATAGATCCACATCCGCTCGGCCTCGACCACTTGGCCGGCGATCAGCATGCCCTCGAGGAATCGGTGCGGGTGGCGGGCGAGGTGCCAGCCGTCCTTGAAGGTCCCGGGCTCGCCCTCGTCGGCGTTGACGCAGAGCTCGCGCGGACCGGGGTAGGAGCGGACGATCCGCCATTTCCGCGCGGTCGGGAAGCCGGCCCCGCCGAGCCCGCGCAGCCCGGCCCGGTCGAGCTCGCCGAGCACCCGCTCGATCGCCGCCTCGCGGTCGGTCGCGGTCCGCAGCGCCCGGAGCTGCCGATAGCCGCCCTCGGCGAGATAGGCGCGCAGGCCCTGAGCCTCGGGGAGCTCCGGCTCGACCGCCCGGTCGGCGACCGCCGCGCGCGCCGCCTCGATCGACACCGGCGCCAACAGGCGCTGCCCGAGCATCGCCGCGGGTGCCCGGTCGCAAGCGCCCATGCAGGGCGCGTGGACGACGCGCACGCGCGTCGGATCGAGCCCGCGCTCGAGCTCGGCGCGCAGCGCGTCCGCGCCCGCGAGCATGCAGGCGACGCTGTCGCAGACCCGGAGCGTCATCACGGGCGGCGCCGGCTCGTCTTCGCGCCGGACGTCGAAATGGGCGTAGAAGGTGGCGACCTCGAAGACTTCCGCCTGGGCGAGCTTCAACTCTTCCCCAAGCGCGGCGAGGTGCGCCGCCGAGAGATGGCCGAACCGGTCCTGCAGGAGGTGGAGGTGCTCGATGAGGAGCCCCGGGTCGCGCGGCCGCTCGCCCAGAAGCGCGCGGACCTCGGCCAGCGCCCCGGGTTCGACTTGCCGACCCTTGGGGTGGGGACGGCCGCGACCGCGCCGTGTTGCAACGCCCGGTGGGACCAGCGAAACGGTCGCCATTCTTCCTCCCCGCACACTCCGCCACCGGATCATGGCGGCCGGGGGAGGGTCCGGCAAGACCGGCGGGCGCGCCGCTCGGCTCCGTTGGGCTCGGTTGCGGCCGGCCGCCGATACCCTTAGCAGCGGATCGCGATCGGAGCGAGCGGAGCGCGGCTTTGGACCCCGGTCTCGTACCCGGCGCTTTCGTGCGGCACCCGCGCTGCCCGGATTGGGGCATCGGCCAGGTCCAATCCGTGGTCGGCACGAGGGTGACGGTGAATTTCGAGCATCGGGGCAAGGTCGTCTTGGACATCCGCCACGTCACCCTCGACGTCGTGCAGCCGGCGCGCGAGCCGGGGCGGTGAACCGCGCCATCCTGCTCTTGGCGGCAGCCGGCTTCTTCGCCGCCGGGACGACGCGGGTCACCGACGCGCTCTTGCCCGACATCGCCGCGAGCTTCGACGTCTCGATCCCCGAAGCCGCCGTCGCGATCACCGCCTTCACCTTCGCCTACGGGCTCTTCCAGCTCCTCTACGGGCCGGTCGGCGCCCGGATCGGCACCTATCGCACGGTCGCGCTCGCGACCGGGCTCACCGCCTTCACGACCGCGCTCTCCGCGCTCGCCCCCACACTCGTCTGGCTCGCGGTCGCCCGGCTCACTTCGGGCCTCACCTGTGCGGCGATCATCCCGATGTCGATGGCCTTCATCGGCGACACGGTCCCGTACGAGCAGCGCCAGCCGGTGCTCGCTCGCTTCCTCACCGGCCACATTTCCGGCCTGATCGCGGGCCAAGCGGCCGCCGGCCTCCTGGCGGAACTCCTGAGCTGGCGTGCCGTGTTCCTGCTCCTGGCCGCGGGCTTCGCGCTCGTGGCGGCGCTGCTCGCCCGCGAGCTCGCCCGCGGCGGCGCATCCGCCCGGCCGAGCGAGCCGACCGCGAGCCCGCTCCTCCAATATGCCCGGGTGCTGCAGGTCCCTTGGGCGCGCGTCGTCCTCCTCACGGTCACGCTCGAGGGGCTCTTCTGCTTCGGTGCCGTCGCCTATGTCGGCGCGTTCCTGCGCCAGAGCTTCGCCCTGTCCTACGCGCTCATCGGGCTCGTGCTCGCCGCCTTCGGGCTCGGCGGGCTCCTCTACGCCCTCTCGGTTCGTCGGCTCCTTTCGACCTTGGGTGAGGTCGGGCTCGCTGCCGCGGGCGGCTGCCTCATGGCCGCGGCCTTCCTCCTGCTCGCCGCCGCCCCGGCCTCCTGGCTCGCCGCGCCCGCCACGGGCCTCTGTGGCCTCGGCTACTACATGCTGCACAACACGCTGCAGACCAACGCCACGCAGATGGCGCCCTTCGACCGCTCGGCGGCGATCGCGCTCTTCGCCTTCGGCCTGTTCGTGGGCCAAGCGGTCGGGGCGGCGCTGTTCGGCCTCGCCCTGCCGCTCCTGGGATATCGCGGCGGCTTCTCGCTCGCCGCCGCGGCCCTCCTCCTGATCGGCCCGGCCTTCGCCCGCGCCAAGCGGCGCGCCGCGACGTCGGTCCCGACGCGCTGATCGCCGGAGCTCAGAGCTCCTTGTACCAGAACTGGAGGCGCTTCGGCGTCTCCTCGGTCTCGCCGATCTCCTTCCAGACGATCGTGCCGACGGCACCTTCGAGCTTGCGGTGGCCGCGCCTGGTCCAGAACGCGTCGAGCGGAACGTAGTCGGCCGGTTTGCGCGCATCGTTCGGATCGCGGATCACGCCGCAGAAGCAGGCATAGTCGTAATCGCCGAAGCTCCGCGCGTGGTCCTCGCGTTCGGCGAAGAAGCGCACGCCGAGCCCACGGCCGCGATAGGCCCGCAACAGGACCGATTCGCCGAAATAGAAGGTCTTGGCGATCGGAAGCCCGGCCTGCGCCACGGGCTCGGAAAGCTCGGGCGGCTCGGCCGCGAGCGGCAAGGCGGTGGAAGCCCCCACGAGCTCCTCGCCGTCGAAGGCACCCACCACGACCGCCCGCGGCTCCTCGACGTAGCGCTGCAAATAGCGGCGCTCGTAATCCTCCTCGCCGTCGTAGAGATAGGGCCATTCGCGGAAGACGGTGATCCGCAGTCGGGCGAGCGCCGGAAGGTGCCGACGGATCGCCTCGCCCACGAGCCGCTCGATCCGGATCTCGGATGCCATCGCAGGTCCTCCCTTCATCCCGCCCGCTCGGGACGGGGTCATTCGAGCGCGTCCAAGAGCGCCAGAAACGCCACCGAAAGGGCTCCGAACAGGAGCACGAACCAGCCGTTGGGCCCGGGCGAGAGGGCGCGGGCGGGCAGTTCGAAAGCGCTCCGGGCGACCAGGAGGCTCAAGGAGGTCGAGCCGAGCATGGTCCCGAGCGCCCAGCCCGAAAGCCCGAGGCCGGCGAGGGCCAGCGGTGTCACGGGTCGTGGGCCTTCGGTCAAGAGGGCCATGGTGATGGTGACCGTGGCGAGCGGGTGGAGACCCACGACCGCGAGGAGGACGATGAGCGCGAGCGCACCGCCCAGGAGCAGCCAACCCGGGACGGCACCCGAAAGGAGCGGGCCCGCGAGCGCGGCCGTCCAGCTCGAGGCCGCGAGCACCCGGCCGAGCACGGTCACCACGCCCACGAGCAGCATCTCCTCGGCGAGCCTGCCCGTGAGCTCGTAGGTCCGCGTGGCGACGGTGCGGGCCGTACCGCGCGGTCGGGTGGCGAGCCAGAGCACCGCCGCGGGGGGCGTCACGAGCAGGACGGCGGCCAGGCTCGGCAGGCCCGAGAGGCTCGCCACGAGCACGATCGCCGCCGCCGCTCCCCCGACCGGCGGCAGGAGCGGGGCGAGGGCGGAAAGGGCGGGTGCGAGGAACCGGGCCGCGCCGCGCGCGTCGTGGGCGAGGGTGACGAGTAGCGCGAGGAGCGAAAGCGCGAGGCCCGAGAGCGTGACCTGCCAGAGCGGCAGCTCGGGCAGGTGGCGGGTGACGAGCGCCATGCCCACGAAGAAGGGCGACCAGAGCACGGCGAGGCAGGAGCCGCGCAGCGCCATCGAGGCGAGCCGGGCGCGTTCCCCCTCGCTCGCCCGGGGATCGGCGAGGGGTGCCAAGACCGCGAAGCTGCCGGCGGTGAGCACCGCGCCGAAGAGATGCCCACCCAGGAAGAAGCCGAGCGCGCGGGCCTCGTTCGGCAGCCGTTCCGCCCGCTCGCGGGCGCGCCCGACCGCCGGATGGACCGCGGCGAGGGCCCGAACGAGCGCGATCGTGCCGAGGAAGGCGGGGTAGAGGAGGGCCTGGTCGAGCCCCTCGAGCAGGAGCGCCGGCCGGCCGTCGAGCAGCGCGAGGGCCACGGCCGGGATCGCGAGTCCGAGGGCCAAGCGTCGGCTCGCGGGGCCCACGAGCAGCAACGCCACGGCCCCGTAAGCCAGGAGGAGCGGCCGGCCGACCAGATTGGCGAGGGTCGAGCCCGTGAGCAGGGCCGACAGCTCGCTCGCCCATAGCGCCCAGAGCAGAACCCGCCCCGCGCCCACGAGGCGCCGCGCCCCGCGGCCCGCCGCCGATGCCTCGTTCATGCCGCTGCCCGTTCTCGCACCCGGGCGCGGACGCTAAACGCTCCGATGCCGGGCGTCGCGCGCGCCGCGCGGCGATCGGCCTCGCCCTCCGGGTGCATGCACCCGTCGCCCGGCTGGTGTAGACCTCCGAGGTCCCGGGGCGAGCTGCGGACCACCCTGCTGCGCGGCGGAGCATCGATCCGACTTGGCCAGACGAACACTGTTCCTCGCTTTCCTCCTCGTCGCGGTCGCGGCCGGCGGCGGCGCGAGCTTCTGGCGCTTCGCACGCGAGGAGCCGCTTCCCGAGGGGATCTGGCGGACCCACGGGCGCAGCGAGGCGCGGCGGATCGACGTTGCCGCCCGCTTCGGCGGCCGGCTCGTCGAGGTGCTCGTGCGCGAAGGTGACCGGGTCGAAGCCGGTCAGGTCGTCGCCCGGATCGAGGCGAGCGAGGTCGAGGCCCGGCTGCGCGAGGCCGAGGCGGCGCTGCACCAGGCCGAGCAGGTCCTGCGCGAGGCGCAGGCGCTCGAGCGGCAGCGCGAGAGCGAGCTCGCCTTCGCGATCCACGAGCTCGAGCGCGCCCAGAGCCTGGGCGAGCGCGGCTTCACCCCGAGCCAGGTCGTCGATCTGCGGCGGACCCAGAAGGCCACCGCGGAAGCCGCCCTCGCGGCGGCACGGGCCGGTGTTCAGCGCGCCGAGGCGGCGATCGCCGCCGCCCAGGCGACCGTGGCACGGATCCGCAGCGACCTCGCCGAGTACACGCTCCGCGCCCCGCGCGCCGGCCGGGTGCAATATCGGCTCGCCGAGCCGGGCGAGGTGCTGGCGCCGGGGGCGCGTCTCGTCTCGCTCCTCGACCTCGAGGACGTCTACATGGTCGTGTTCGTGCCGACCGCGGTCGCCGGGCGGCTGCGCTACGGCGCCGAAGCGCGGATCGTGTTCGACGCCGCGCCGCGCTGGGTGGTTCCGGCGCAGGTGAGCTTCGTCGCCGCCGAGGCGCAGTTCACCCCGCGCTACGTCGAGACCGAAGCCGAGCGCGAAAAGCTCATGTTCCGCGTCCAGGTCCGGATCCCGCCCGAGCTCTTGCGCGCGCACGCGGACGTCGTGAAGACCGGCGTCCCCGGCACCGTCTATCTGGCGGTCGATCCCGACGTGGTGTGGCCCGAACGGCTCGCCGTGCGGCTGCCCGATGTCCCGCGGAGCTGAGCCCGCCGTCCGCTGCCGGGGCCTCGCCCACCGCTACGGCCGGACCCGCGCACTCGACGAAGTGACCCTGGAGATCCGTGCGGGCGCGCTCGTGGGCTTCGTGGGCCCGGACGGGGTGGGGAAATCGACGCTCCTGGCGCTCGTGGCCGGCGCCAAGCGGTTGCAAGCGGGGGAGCTCCGCGTGCTCGGGCTCGATCCCGCCCGGCACGCCGACCGGACCCGCCTCGCCACCCGGGTCGCCTACACGCCGCAAGGGCTCGGGCGGAACCTCTACCCCACCCTTTCGGTCGCGAGCAATCTCGCCTTCTTCGCCCGCCTCTACGGCCTCTCCCCGGCCGACGCCGAGCGACGGATCGCGACGCTCGCGGCCGCGACGGGGCTCGCGCCGTTCCTCGAACGGCCGGTGGGCAAGCTCTCGGGCGGCATGAAGCAGAAGCTCGCGCTCGCCTGCGCCTTGATCCACGATCCCGAGCTCCTGATCCTCGACGAGCCCACGACCGGCGTCGACCCGCTCTCGCGGCGGCGGTTCTTCGAGCTCCTGGCGGCGATCCGGAGCGCGCGGCCGGGCATGACGATCCTCTTCGCGACCGCCTACGTGGCCGAGGCCGAGCGGTTCGACCGGGTCGTCGCGATGGATTCGGGCCGGATCCTGGGCGAGGGCACGCCCGCCGAGCTGTGCGCGCGTACCGCAACCGCCCGGCTCGACGAGGCCTTCGTGGCGCTCCTGCCGGCCGAGCGGCGGCGTGAATACCGGCCGATCCGGCGCATTCCGCGGCGCGCCGCCGAGGCCGAGCGCCCGGTCATCGAGGCGCGCGGGCTCACCAGGCGCTTCGACGGGTTCACCGCGGTGGACGGGGTGAGCTTCGCGATCGGTCGCGGCGAGATCTTCGGCTTCTTGGGCTCGAACGGCTGCGGCAAGACCACGACCATGAAGATGCTCGTGGGCTTGCTCGAGCCCACCGCCGGTGAGGCCTTCGTGCTCGGCGAGCCGGCCGGCGCCGATTCGCTCGCGGCGCGCCGGCGCACCGGCTACATGTCGCAATCTTTCTCGCTCTACGAGGAGCTCACGGTCCGCCAGAACCTCGAGCTCCACGCCGCGATCTACGGTCTCGCCCGAGACGAGCGGCGGCGCCGTGTGGCCGAGCAGCTCGGGCGTTTCGAGCTCGGCGCGGTCGCCGAGGAGCGGCCGCCCGCGCTGCCCTTGGGGGTTCGCCAGCGCCTGCAGCTGGCGGTTGCGACCCTCCACGATCCCGAGATCTTGATCCTCGACGAGCCCACGAGCGGGGTCGACCCGATCGCCCGGGACCGGTTCTGGGAGATCTTGATCGGGCTGTCGCGCGAGCGCGGCGTCACGATCTTCCTCTCCACCCACTTCATGAACGAGGCCGAGCGCTGCGATCGCATCTCGCTCATGCACGCCGGCCGGGTGCTCGCGGTGGGCGAGCCCGAGGCGATCGCGCGCGGACACGGGGGCGATCTCGAGGCGGCCTTCGTCGACCTCCTGGCCGAAGCGGAGCGTGCCGCTCGTCCGGACGAACCCCTGGCTTCTCCCGTCCTCCTGCCCGATCCGCCCGACGAGGGGGCAGCGCGGCCGGGCTTCTCGCTCGCCCGGCTCGGGGCCTTCGCCCGGCGCGAGGCCGCCGAGCTCCTCGCCGATCCGATCCGGCTGGGCTTCGCGCTCCTGGGCCCGATCGTGCTGCTGTTGACGATGGGCTTCGGCATCTCCTTCGACGTCGAGAACCTCCGCTTCGCGGTGCTCGACCGCGACCGGACCTTCGAGAGCCGCGAGGTCGTTCGAGCCCTCGAAGGCTCGCGCTATTTCGAGCCGGTGGGCGAGGTCGCGACCCTGGCCGAGGCCGATCGGCTCCTCGAAGCCGCCCGTGCCGCCCTCGTCGTCGCGATCCCGCCGGGCTTCGGGCGCGATCTCTTGGCCGGCCGGCAGCCGGAACTCGCCGTCTGGCTCGACGGCGCCAACACGACCCGCGCGGAGACCGCCCGGGGCTACGTCCTGGGTGTGGTCGAGCGGGCCTTGCGCGACCTCGCCCCGGACGCCGCGACCGGTCCGCCTTTCCGCCTCGAGACCCGCTTCCGCTACAACCAGGCCTTCCTTTCCTCCGCCGCGATCCCGCCCGGGGTCATGATGATGCAGCTCGTCATGATCCCGGCCATGCTCGCCGCCCTCGCGGTCGTGCGCGAGAAAGAGCTCGGCTCGATCGTCAACCTCTGGACCACGCCTGCGACCCGGCTCGAGTTCCTGCTCGGCAAGCAGCTGCCCTACGTGCTCACGGCGTTCGTGAGCTTCGCCTCCTTGCTCGCGCTCGTGATCCTCGTGTTCGACAATCGCCTCCGTGGCGATCTGCTCGCGCTCGCTGCAGGCGCGCTCCTGTTCGTGACCGCGACGACCGCCTTCGGCCTCGTCGTTTCGACCTTCGTCCGTTCGCAGATCGCGGCGATCTTCGCGACCGCGATCCTCTGCATGATCCCGACGGTCAATTTCTCGGGCATGCTCTACCCGGTCTCCACCCTCGATCCCGTCTCGCGGGCGATCGGCGAGGCCTTCCCGGCCCTTTATTTCCAGCGGATCACCGCGGGCGTGATCAACAAGGGCCTGGGCTTCGACACCCTCGCGCCCGACCTCCTCGCGCTCGTGGGCTTCGTCCTCCTGTTCTGGACGCTCGCCGTCCTCCTCCTTCCCGAAGAGGAGCGCTGAGCCCATGGGGCGGCTGCGGATCGTCTTCCGGCTCGGGCTCAAGGAACTCTGGGCGGTGCTGCGCGATCCCGTGCTCCTGGCCCTCGTCGCCTACACCTTCACGATCGCGATCGTCACGGTCGCGCGCGGCGTGCGCACCGAGGTCCGCGACGCCGCGATCGCGGTCGTCGACCTCGACGGCTCGGTGCTCTCCGTCCGGCTCGCCGAGGCTTTCTTGCCCCCCTGGTTCAAGCCCGCGCGCGCCGTCGGCCTCGACGAGGTCGAGCGGGTCCTGGAACGCGGCGAAGCGACCTTCGTGCTCCTGATCCCGGCCGGCTTCGAGGCCGACCTCCTGGCGAGCGGAGCCCCGAACTCGCCCTTCTCGTCGACGCCACGGCCATGACGCTCGCCGGCAACGGGGCCGCCTACGCGCGGGCCATCCTCGAGCGGGAGATCACCCACTTCCTCGGCCGCGAGGCCGTGTCCGGTGCCGCACCGATCCGGCTCGAGGTTCGCGCCCGCTTCAACCCGAACCTCGAGGCCGCTCGCTTCCTCGCCGTCACCCAGCTCGTCAACAATTTGACGATCCTCGCGATCGTGCTCGCCGGCGCGGCCGTGATCCGCGAGCGCGAGCACGGCACGCTCGAGCATCTCTTGACCTTGCCGCTCGGGCCGTTCGAGGTCGTGGCCGCCAAGCTCTGGGCCAACGGTCTACTCGTCCTTCTGGCGGCTCTCCTCTCCCTGCGCGCCGTGGTGGGCGGTGTGCTCGGCGTGCCGATCGCGGGCTCGCTCGCCCTCTTCGCGCTCGGTGCCGCCATCTACCTGCTCGCGGTCACGGCCCTGGGCGTGATGCTTTCGACCGTCGCCACGACCATGCCGCGCTTCGGCCTCCTCTCGATCCCGGTCTTCGTGATCTTGAACCTGCTTTCGGGCGGCTTCACGCCCCTCGAGAGCATGCCGCGCTGGCTGCAGCTCGCGATGCAGCTCTCGCCCACGACGCATCTGGTGGCCTTCGCCCAGGGTGTCCTCTTCCGCGGGGCGGGCCTCGGCATCCTCTGGCCGCATCTCCTCGCCATGGCGGCGATGGGCGCCGCCTTCGCGAGCTTCGCCCTTCTGCGCTTCCGCAAGACGATTGCCGCGGTCGTCTGAGCCTCGACAGGGCGGGGTGGGGGAGGCACCTTGCGCCCGGCCCTGGCTCGGACCCGCCGCATGGACGACCGCCGGATCCTGATCCCGCACCTCGACGATGTCGGCATGTGCCACGGCGCCAACCGGGCCATGCTCGAGCTCTCGCGTGCGGGTGTGCTCACCTGCGGCTCGGTCATGGTGCCGTGCCCCTGGTTCCCCGAGATCGCCCAGGCGCACCGGACCCGCCGCGACCTCGACCTCGGCGTGCACTTGACGCTCACGAGCGAGTGGCAGGGCTATCGCTGGCGGCCCTTGACCGGTTGTTCGCGCAAGGGTGGGCTGGTCGACGACGACGGCTGCATGTGGCGCAACTGCGTGCTGCTGCGCCGCCACTTCGATCCGGTGGCCGCCGAAGAGGAGCTGCGCGCCCAGATCGAGGCGGCCCTTTCGGCCGGTCTCGACGTCACCCATCTCGACACGCACATGGGTGCCGCCGCGGTGCCCGAGCTCGTCGCGATCTATCTCCGCCTCGGCCGCGACTATCGTCTGCCGGTGCTCTTGCCGCGCGAGATCGAAAGTTATCTCGACGTCTTGAAGCTCGGCGCGGTGCGGCCCGAGGACTACCGACCCTGGCTCGAGGCGCTCGAGGCCGAAGGTGTCCAGTTCGTCGACCGCTTCCGCATGACCCCGGGCGTGCCTTCGGCCGAGGCCGAGGCGACCTATCGCCGGCTGATCGCCGAGCTCCCCCCGGGCGTCACCTTCCTCTCGCTCCACGCCAACGCGCCCGGCGACATCGAGACGATCGTGCCCGACCGGGCGTATTGGCGGACCGACGAGTATCGGATCCTCGCCGATCCGGCCTTCGCCGACTTCGTCCGCGAGCAGGGCGTCGAGCTCGTGGGCATGCGCGCGCTCCGGGCGCGCCTGCGCGCCGGCGGACCGTCGTGACCGGCACACCGCACGGCGATCCGCGGCTGGTCGAGGCGGCCCGTCGGCTCGCGGCACACCTGCTCGCCGCCTCCGGCATGCCGATCGCCCTTCGGCTCTGGGACGGCAGCCGGGTCGCGCCGCGCGACGTCCGGCCGGCCGCGACGGTCGCGGTGCGCGAGCCCGGCGTGTTGGGCGCGATCCTCGCCCGACCCGGCCTCGACGCGCTCTTCCGTGCCTACGTCACGGGCGGGCTCGAGCCGGTCGAGGGCGATCTGCTCACGCTCTTCGAGGCGGTCGCGGCGAGCAAGCGCGTGCATCGGCCGAACTGGCGGTCGCTCCTCGCCGGCATGCCCTGGGGTGCCGTCGCCACGCTCTGGCGGGCCCGGAGCCCCTTGCCGCCGATCGGCCATGCGCTCTCGGAGGGTGAACGGCCGGCCGGCCGCGGCCGGGCGGCGGACGAGACGCTGATCCGCTTCCACTACGACGTCGGCAACGAGTTCTACGCCCTCTTCCTCGACCCGGCGATGGTCTATTCCTGCGCCTATTTCCGCGATCCGGAGGGCGACCTCGCCACCGCCCAGCGCGACAAGCTCGAGCTCGTCTGCCGCAAGCTGCGGCTACGCCCCGGGCTCGAGCTGCTCGACATCGGCTGCGGCTGGGGCGCGCTCTTGATCCACGCCGCCCGTCGCTACGGCGTGGTCGGGCTGGGCGTGACGCTCTCGCCCGCGCAGGCCGAGCTCGCCCGCCGGCGCGTGGCCGAGGCCGGGCTCGCCGATCGGGTGCGCATCGAGCTCGCCGACTACCGCACGCTCTCCGGCACCTTCGACCGGATCGCCAGCATCGGCATGTACGAGCATGTCGGGATCGACCGCTATCCCGAATATTTCCGCAAGATCCGCGATCTCTTGCGCGAGGACGGGATCTTCTTGAACCACGGGATCACCCGGCGGGCCAAGTCGGATCCGCGCCGCTTCCGCCGGCCGAGTGGCAGCCGGCGGATCATCCTCCGCTACATCTTCCCGGGCTCGGACCTCGACCATATCGGCCACACGCTCCAGGTCATGGAGGAGGCGGGCTTCGAGATCCACGACGTCGAGGGCTTGCGCCGGCACTACGCCCGCACCTGTCGGCTCTGGTACGAGCGCCTCGAGGCGGCACGGGATGAAGCCGAACGGCTCGTCGGGATCGAACGGACGCGCATGTGGCGCGCCTATCTGGCGGGGGTGAGCGTCGGCTTCGCGCAGGGGCCGTTGCGGATCTTCCAGGTCGTGGCGACCCGGCGTGGTGCACCCGTCCCGCCCTGGACGCGCGACGACCTCTACGCCGACTGGCCCGGCGCCGACTGAACCTCCTCCTCGAAGAGCTCGACCTCGAGCGCGAGCAGCAGGAAGCTCCAGCTCTTGCCGTGGCCGTCGAGGTTGAGGCTCGCATTGACCCCACCCTCGAGCGCGTTCTCGAAGACGAGATTGACGCCGTGCAGCTGCGGCAACTCGTAGCGCCGGATCGGCCCCCGGAAGAGCTTCGGGAAGGCAGCTGCGAGCCGCGCCGGCTCGAGGGCGCGCAGGAGCGCCCGATAGAGCCGCGGGTCGTAGGCGAAGAGGCAGACGTTGGACGTGTCGCCCTTGTCGCCGGCCCGGGCGTGCGCGATCGCGTGCAGGCGGACCCGGCGGCTCATGCCTCGAAGACCTCGACCCGGGTGCGGACCCGCTCGCGCGGCAGGCTCGCCGAGGCGGTCGTCACCTGCGGCACGATCCGCCCGCGATAGCCCCCGCCCCCGGCCGGCCCGCAGGTCAATAGCGCTTCGACCTCCCAAAGGAGGAGCTCGCCCGTCTCCCGCTCGGGCGCTCGAAGGGCGGCGCGGAGCCGGACGTCCTCGGCCTCGGCCGGCTCGGGCAGGGCCGTGGCGTGGAGCGAGCGCAAGCCCACCAGGTCGATCCGGAGCGGCTCCGTGACGCCGTGGACGCGGCGCTTCCGCTCCTCGAGGACCGAACGGGCGAGCCGGGCGCGCGCGGCGGCATTGGGTCCGGCATAGGAGATCTCGGCCTCGGCGAGGAAGCCGCCGTCGAAGCCGACCGTGACCTTGAGCGTGGCCGGCCGCGGCGCGCCGCGGGCACCCGCGACCCGGACCCGGTCCGCTCCGATCTCCTCGATCCGCACCGTCGAGAAATCGGCCACGACGTCCGGGGTGAGATAGGATGCTGGATCGTGGACCTCGTAGAAGAGCTGCTCGGCCACGGTCCGCGCGTTCACGAGCCCGCCCGAGCCGGGCGTCTTCGAGAGGATCGCCTCGCCCGCTTCGCTCACCTCGGCCCAGGGAAAGCCGCAGCGAGCGAGATCGGGCACGTCCTTCTTGCCCGGATCGGCGAAATAGCCGCCCGAGACCTGCATGCCGCATTCGAGGAGATGGCCCACGGCCGTGCCGGCGGCGAGCTTCTGCCAGTCGTCGAGGGCCCAGCCGAAGCGTGCGACCATGGGTGCCAGGAAGAGCGAGGGATCGGCGACCCGGCCGGTGAGGATCACCTCGGCCCCGCTCTCGATCGCCGGCACGAGCGCCTCGCACCCGAGATAGGCGTTGGCGCCGACGAGCGTGCCCCGTGCGCCGACCGTCCCGCCCTCGTGGAGCGGCGTGTCGGGTGCGAGGAGGTCGGTCACCTCGTCGCCCAGGAGAACCGCGACCTTCAGGCCCGAAAGGCCGAGCGCGCGGGCGATCGCGACGGTCGCCTCGGCCGCGGCCCGCGGGTTGGCCGCCCCCATGTTCGAGAGGAGCCGCGTGCCGCGCGCCCGGCACAGCGGGAGGAGGGCGCGCATCCGCCGCTCGAGCAAGGGGTCGTAGCCGCGGCGCGGGTCGGCGCGGCGGTCGCGATGGGCGAAGGCGAGGGTCCGCTCGCCCAGACATTCGAGGACGAGCCAATCGAGCGGGACCCGCTCGACGAGCTCGACCGCGGCGTCCAGCCGATCGGAGGCGAAGCCGGCCCCGCAGCCGATCGCGAGCTTGGTACTGTTCGTTTCGCCGCTGCGCTGCACCATCGTGGCCGGACCCTGCCGCGCGCCCCGACCCCGCGCAAGGGCGGCGGCGGCTTTCGCTGGAGGACCTCGCATGCACGACCGCACGGGCCGCCGGCCCTTCGGTTCGGCGCTGCTCGCGCTCACGGCTCTCCTGGCCGGGCTCGGCTGGGCGCCGCTCGCAGCCGCGCTCGATTCCCGCTATCGCGACGCCGACGGCGATCTCATGGCCGATCCACCCGAGGATCCGGCCCGCTGGGTCGACCCGCCGACCCTCGTCTTCACCTACACCCCGGCCGAGGATCCTTCGCTCTACGCGCGGATCTTCGCCGAGCTCGTCGACCACCTGGCGCGGCGGACCGGCCGCAAGGTCCAGTTCCTGCAGGTGCAGTCGAACGCCGCCATGGTCGAGGCGATGCGCGCCGGCCGCCTCCACGTGGCGGGCTTCAACCCAGGCACCACACCGCTCGCGGTCGCCTGCGCGGGCTTCGTTCCCTTCGCCATGATGGCGGCCAAGGACGGCTCGTTCGGCTACCGGATGGAAATCGTGACCCATCCCGGAAGCGGCATCACGAAGGTCGAGGATCTGCGCGGCAAGACGCTCGCCTTCACCGCCGAGACCTCGAATTCGGGCTACAAGGCACCGTCCGCGATCCTGCGCGACCGCTTCGGGCTCGTGGCCGGGCGCGACTACACGCCGGTCTTCTCCGGCAAGCACGACAATTCGATCCTGGGCGTTGCTCACCGGGACTATCCGGCCGCGGCGATCGCCGATTCGATCCGCAATCGGATGATCGCCCGGAGCATGGTGCGCGCCGAGGATCTCGTCGTGATCTTCCGCTCCGACCCCTTCCCGACGAGCGCCTTCGGCCACGCCCACGACCTGCACCCCGAACTCGCCCGGCGGATCCGCGAGGCGCTGTTCGACTTCCCTTGGGAGGGCACCGAGTTCGCGCGCGAATTCGCCAGGCACGACCCGCCGCTCGAGCGCTTCGTTCCGATCCGCTTCGCCGAGACCTACGCCCTCGTCCGCGACATCGATCGGGCGCTCGGCATCTCCTACACGTGCCGTTGACGCGCCCACCTGCGCATCGCCGGAGCGGCGGGCTCCGGCGACGGGCGTCGGAGCCACGCGGATGAACGCGGCACCGGCGCTGCGGATCGAGGGGCTCGTCAAGCGCTACCGGACCGGCGACGAGGCGCTCAAGGGCGTCTCGCTCGCCGTGGCGCCGGGTCAGGTGGTGGGCCTCATCGGCCCCTCGGGCGCCGGCAAGTCCACCCTGATCCGCTGCGTCAACCGCCTGGTCGAGCCGAGCGCCGGCCGCGTCTTCCTGGGCGATCTCGAGCTCTCGGCGCTCGGCGGCGCCGAGCTGCGTCGCGCCCGCCGGCGCATCGGCATGATCTTCCAGGAGTTCGCGCTCGTCGAGCGGCTCACGGTCATGGAGAACGTGCTCTCCGGCCGGCTCGGCTACGTCTCCTTCTGGCAGAGCTTCACCCGCCGCTTCCCGCCGGCCGACATCGAGCGGGCCTTCGCGCTGCTCGAGCGGGTCGGACTCGTCGAGCACGCCGACAAGCGCGCGGATGCGCTCTCGGGCGGCCAGCGCCAGCGGGTCGGGATCGCCCGGGCGCTCGCCCAGGAGCCCGATCTCCTGTTGATCGACGAGCCGACCGCCGCCCTCGACCCCAAGACCTCGCGGCAGATCATGCGCCTCATCCGCGAGATCTGCGAGGAAGGCAGGCTGCCCGCCATCATCAACATCCACGACGTGGTCCTGGCCCAACAGTTCGTCGAGCGGATCGTGGGCCTGCGCGCCGGGCAGATCGTGTTCGACGGCCCGGCCGAAGCTCTCGACAACGAGGCCTTGACCCGCATCTACGGGGAGGAGGACTGGACGGCCGTGCGCCGCCGCGCGGCCGCCGAGGCGCGGGCCGGGGCGCTCGACGAGGAACGGCTCGAGGGCCTCGCCTGATGGCCGCGGCCACGGGGCGGACCTGGCGGCGTCCGCCGCTGATCGCCGATCCGCGGCTGCGCTGGCTCGTCTGGGGCGGCGCCGTCCTCTACCTCCTGCTCGCCACCTCGACCGTCGAGGTCAACTGGGCGCGGGTATGGGACGGCCTCGGCCGCGGCTGGGCATTCGTGCAGAGCTTCTTCCGGCCGGACTTCACGACCCGCGGCCCGGACATCCTGCAGGGGATGATCGAGAGCCTGACCATGACGGTCACGGCCACCGTGGCCGGGATCCTGGTCTCCGTCCCGATCGGCATCGGCGCCGCCCGCAACCTGGCACCGGCGCCGGTCTACCTGTTCTGCCGCGGCATCATCGCGCTCTCCCGGGCGCTGCAGGAAGTGATCGTGGCGATCTTCTTCGTGGCGATGTTCGGCTTCGGCCCGTTCGCCGGCTTCCTGACCTTGACCTTCAACACGATCGGCTTTCTGGGCAAGCTTTTGGCCGAGGACATCGAGGATATCGACGAGACGCAGGTGGAGGCGATCCGCTCGACCGGGGCCTCCTGGCCACAGCTCGTCAACTGGGCCGTGCAGCCGCAGGTCATGCCGCGGCTCATCGGCCTCTCGCTCTACCGGCTCGACATCAATTTCCGCGAGTCGGCGGTGATCGGGATCGTGGGCGCGGGCGGGATCGGCGCCACCCTCGAGACCGCGATGGACCGCTACGAGTACGATTCGGCGGCCGCGATCCTGCTCCTCATCATCGCGATCGTGATGCTCGCCGAGTACAGCTCGAGCCACGTCCGCAAGTGGGTCCAGTGATGCCGCTCGCGCGCGCCGAGGACCGGACATCCTGGCGGCACCGGACACCCCGGGCCCAGCTCGCCCTTTGGTTCGGCTGGCTGGCGCTGGTGGCGCTCACCGTGTTCGCCTGGGAGGTGATGAACCGCGACACGATCTGGGCCTTCGTGGCGGATGCGCCGCGCCAGGCGGCCGACATCGGCTCCCGCATGGTGCCGCCGCGCTGGTCCTACCTCGAGCAGCTCTGGTGGCCGCTTTGGGACACGCTCAACATCGCCACGCTCGGCACGCTGCTCGCCGTGCTGTTCGCCGTGCCGGTGGCCTTCTGCGCCGCCCGCAACACCACCCCGAGCCCGCTCCTGGTCCGCCCGGTGGCCCTTCTCCTGATCGTCGCCTCGCGCTCGATCAACTCGCTGATCTGGGGGCTGCTCCTGGTCGCGGTGGTGGGCCCGGGCACGCTCGCCGGGATCCTGGCGATCGCGCTCCGCTCGGTGGGCTTCATCGGCAAGCTGCTCTACGAGGCGATCGAAGAGATCGACCCCGCCCCGGTCGAGGCGGTCACGGCGACCGGGGCCTCCCGCCTCCAGGTGCTCGACTACGCGATCGTCCCCCAGGTCCTGCCGGCCTTCGCCGGGATCACGGTCTTCCGCTGGGACATCAACATCCGCGAATCGACCGTGCTCGGCCTCGTCGGCGCAGGCGGCATCGGCCTCAAGCTGCAGGCCTCGTTGAACACGCTCGCCTGGCCGCAGGTGACGGTGATCCTACTCGTCATCCTCGCGACCGTGCTGGTCAGCGAGTGGGTCTCCGCCAAGGTCCGCCACGCCGTCATCTAGGTGACGTCGGCCTCGGCCCCGGCCAACCGCGCAGCACCCCAGAAGCTCGCGACCGCCTCGCGGATCTCCCGGTGCGAGCGGTCGAGCCAGTGCGTCTCGAGGGTGATCCGCGGCCGGGAGAAGCCGGGCAGGAGCCTGCCGAGCGCCGCATCGGGGGTGAAGCCGCCCTGCCGCTCGGGCCGCAGCCAAGGCCGCGTGTCCTCGACGTACAGGAACAGCCTGGTCCGGCCGAAGCGTCGCTCGTCGACGGCCAGGAGTTCGCGCCAGGGCAGCGGCCGGACCATGAGCTCGGGGATCCAGATCCCCTCGCGGTCGAGCAGGGCGACCGGCCGGCGGTCGAGGATCCGCGAGAGGCTCTGCAGCCCGAAACCGCCGAACAGAATCGCCGCCGGCAGGAGGAGGACGGCCGCACCCTCCACGCCGCTCATCGCCTGGACCAGGAAGATCAGGACGAGGCCGGCGCAGAGCGCGAGGTTGGCCGCGTGCGGGAAGCGCGCGTGGTGCAGCTCGAGCCGCTCGCTGCCGCTCACCCGCCCGGCTCCAGGACGAGATGGGCGATCCGCCGCCGCTTCCAGGAATAGACCAGGTGGACGAGACCGTCCGGGTCCTGGTGGATCGAGGGATAGGAGAACTCCTGGCCGCGCTCGTTCTCGAGCTCGAGCAGCGTCCGCCAGCCACGGCCGTCCTCCGAGAGGCTCGCCACCAACCGGTCGCGGCCGACCGCGGTCGGGTGGTGGACGAGCAGGAATCGGCCGCAGGTGAGCCGCCGCGCGTCGAAGGCGGCGTTGGGGTGGGCGAGCTCGGTCGCGCGCATCGCCGACCAGCGCTCACCGCCGTCCTCCGACCAGCACTCGGCGATGAAGCCCTGCTTGGTCCGGCAGAGCGCCCGGATCCGCCCCCCTCCGTGGTCGACGAGCGTCGCCTGGTTCGCCTTGAAGCCGCCGGGCAGGCTCGTGAAGGGATGGTTGAGGACGGCCACCCGGCGCCAGGTCCCCCCGCCGTCGTCGGTGCGCTCGATCTGGCAGCGCCAGCCGAGGAGCTCGGAGGACGAGCCGCACAGGAGCGCTCCCGACGGCAGCTCGAGCGGCGCGTTCTTGACCGGCCCGAAGATCGCATCGGGCAGTCGCCGTGGTCGGCTCCAGCTCGCGCCCGCGTCCCCGGAGCTCACGAGCATGCCCCACCAGCGGCGTGGCCGCGGACCCACCTTGTAGAAGAGGAGGAGCGGGCCGTCGCGGCGCTGGTGGAGCACCGGGTTCCAGCAGGGCAGCGGCGTACCCGCACCGTCGCGCCCCTCGAGCAGGCGGATCGGCTCGGCCCAGCGGCCGCGCTCCTGCCGGGCGAGCCAGATCGCGACGTCGGGTCGGCCCTCCTTCGAGCCCGCGAACCAGGCGGCGACGAGACCGTCGGAGCTGCGGGTGATCGTCGCCGCGTGGGCGTCGCGCCAGGGCGACGAGCGGTCGACGAAGCCGCGGTCGAGGATGCGCAAGGGGGGTCTCTCAGGCGTCGCAGCGCGCGAAGGGGCCGAGGTCGAGATGCAGATGGTCGCGGTGGAAGCGGTCGCTGCGCGGCGTCAAGACCATCGGGAAGTGCCGGCAGGCCGCCTTCGCCACCGCACGCAGGAAACGTCCACGTGGGCCGCGCTCGTCCCAATGCTCGAGGACCGTGACGCGGGTCCCGTCGGCGAGCTCGAAGCCCGCAAGGTCGAGGGCGAGGGCACGCGCGTGCAGGCTCGGTCGGCCGGCATTGCCGGTCATCCGCCGGCAGGCGTGGCTACCCATGTGGAGGATTTCATGCGGCGGCACCCCGAGCTCGCGCCGGGCGATCGCCCGGATCTCGGTCTCGAAGCGGAGCCAGGCGAGGGCGAGCGGGCAGCTCGTCTCGAGCGGCGGGTCGAGTGCGAGCCCACTTCGCGCGAGGCGGACCGGCTCGTCGACACGGCAGGCACCGGTTGCGGGAGCGTCCCAGCGTTCGACGGGAAGGCCAGCGGCGCGCAAAGCGTCGAGGCATCCCGAAACGGGCGGGGGCGTGCGCGGCGGCTCGCGCGCGCAGGCGGCGAGCCAAGCGAGCAGAACGGCCGTCACGAGGCGGCCGAGCGACCGAGCCGCGGCCATCGCTGCCACGCCGCGACCGTACCCGCGAGCCCGAGACCCCAAAGATCCGTGGCGTGCTCGGGCACGAGGAGGAGCCCCGCGGCAGCCGCCAGCAGGAGTCGCGGTACGAGCGCGAGGGGTCGGAACAGCCAACCGTCGGAGGCACAAGCCAAGAGGATCACACCGATCGTCGCGGTCACCGTCGCGAGGAGGATCGCCGAGAGATCGCCCTGCGCCAAGAGCACGGGGCTCGTGTAGAACATGTACGGCACGATGAAGGCCGCGAGCCCCAATTTGACGGCGATCCAGGAGGTCTTCCAGGGATCGGCGCGGGCCATGGTCGCAGCCGCGAAGGAGGCGAGGGCGACCGGTGGGGTGATCGCCGAGATGACGGCGAAGTAGAAGATGAAGAAATGAGCGACGAGCGGCTCGATCCCCATCCGGGCGAGGCCGGGGGCGAGCACCGAGGCGGCGATCGCGTAGGCCGCGGTCGTGGGCATGCCCATCCCGAGGACGAGGGCGATCGCCATGGCGAAGACCATGGCGAGGAGCGCGTGGCCCGTGGCGAGGCCCAAGAGCAATTGCGAGAACCGGCCGCCGATCCCGGTGAGCGCGATCACGCCCACGATGATGCCGGCGCAGCCGCAGACCGCGACGAGCTGGAGCACGTCTTGGGTCGCACGCTCGAGCGCGTCGAGGATGCGCTGCGGCCCCATGGGCGCTTCGCGGGCGAGCCAGCTCGCGACGATCGTCGAAAGGATCGCGAGCGTGGCCGAGCGCAAGGGCGAAAAGCCCGCGTACAGCGCGCCCACGAGCACGGCGAGTGGGGCGAAGAGGTAGAGCTTCCTCAGGACGGCGCCCGTGGCCGGCAGCTCCGCGCGCGGCAGGCCTTCGAGGCCGTGGCGGCGGGCGTGCAGCTCCACGTGCGCGTAGCAGGCGACGTAGAAGAGCCAGCAGGGCAGGATCGCGGCGATCGCGATCGTCGCGTAGGGAATGCCCGTCATCTCGGCCATCAAGAAGGCGCCGGCGCCGAGCACGGGCGGGGTGATCTGGCCGCCGGTCGAGGAGGTGGCCTCGATCGCGGCGGCGGTCGCCCGGTCGTAGCCGACCCGGCGCATCATCGGGATCGTGAAGGTCCCCGAGGCCACGACGTTGGCCACGGCACTGCCGCTGATCGAGCCGAACAGGACGCCCGAGACGACGGTCGCCTTGGCCGGCCCACCGCGCGCCCAGCCGAAGAGGGCGAGGGCGAGATCGTTGAAATAATCGCTGATCTTGGAGACGCCCATGAAGGCGCCGAGGGTCACGAACAGGATGACGTAGGTCGAGGAGACCGAGGTCGTGATGCCGAGGATGCCTTGATCGCTGAAGATGTAGGTGAAAAAGCGCGGCACGTCGTAGCCGCGATGATGGAGCACGCCCGGTAGCCAAGGCCCCACGAACGCGTAGAGGACGAAGACGAGGGCGATGATCGGAAGGGCGAGGCCCGCCACCCGACGCGTCGCCTCGAGGACGAGGAGGGTCCCGACCACGCCCATCGCGACGTCGCCCCAGGTCCAGATCGCACCGGCGCGGAACAGGAGCCCGTCGAGCTCGACCCACACATAGGCGAACACGGCGATCGCGGCGCTGGCGAGCACGAGGTCGAGGACCGGCACGCGGTCGATGGCGGCCCGCCGGCCGGGCCGGAAGAGGATCAGGATCAGGACGATCCCGGCGCAGAGATGGCCGGCCCGGAAGAGCCAGGGGTCGACGGGGTAGAGATTGAGGACGAGGAGGTGGCCGAGCGCGTAGAGCACGGCCACCGCTCGGACGATCCGCGACCACAGGGATGGCAGGCTGCGGCGCGGGCCCGCGAATTCGTCCGGATCGAGCGCGGCCGGTCGGTTCGCGGAGTCGAATTCCGGCGCGAGGGCGGGGGCTTCGGCCGCGGCCTCGACGACCGTCCGGTTCGGTCGCGCGGGCTCCGCCACCGAAGCCCCCGAGGCCTCACGCGCCCACGAGGTTCGCCGGGATCTCGATGCCCTTGGACTTGTAGTAGCTCACCGCACCCGGGTGGAACGGCAGGAACGAATTGCGGGAGACGTTCTCGAGCACGGTCTCCTTGGCGGCGGCGTGGCCTTTGACGAGGGCTTCGTGATTCTCGAAGATCGCCCGGACGATCGCCTCCACGAGGTCGTTCGGCAGGTTCTTGTGGCAGATCGCGAAGTTGAAGATGCCGAGGGTCGGCTGGCTCTCCGCCAAGGTCTTGTAGGTCCCGGCCGGGATCGTGGCGTCCGAAAGCTCCGGGAACTTGGCCTTGAGCTTGGCGATCTCGCCGCGGGTGAAGCTGAAGAAGGTCACTTTCTGGGTCGCCTCGAGCTCCGAGAAGGAGGCGATCGGCAGGCCGGCTGCGAAGGCGAAGCAGTCGATCAAGCCGTCGGCCAGCTGGCTCGCCATGTCGGCCGCCTGGCCGTTGACGATCGTGACCTTGAGGCCGAGCGCCTCGAACATGAGCGGGAAGTAGGTGCCGGGGGTGCCCGCCCGCGGGCCCACGCCGACCCGCTTGCCGGCGAGCTGGGCGACGCTCTTGATCCCCGACCGCTCGAGGGCGACGAAGTGGAAGGGCGTGTCGTACATCGGGAACATGGCCCGGATGTCGCGGAACTTGCGCCCTTGCGTCCAAGCGCCGGTTCCCTCCCAGGCCTGCAGCGCGATCCCCATCGTCGTCATGCCGAGCTCGACCTGGCGGTCCTCGACCAGGATGATGTTCTGGTTCGGGCCCTGGGTCTGCTGGGTGCTGATCGGCACGCCGATCTTCTCCGACACCAAACTCGCCCAGGCCTGACCGTAGACGTAATACGTGCCGCCGACCGAGGCGGTGCCGAGCGTCAAGGATTTCGGCCAGTGCGCCGGCGGTGCCGCGAAAGCGCGCGCGAACGGTGCGCCGATTCCGAGCATGGCGGTGGTCGCGAGCAGCGTGCGGCGATTCATGCGAGGCCTCCCGTGGGTTGCGTGGCGCGGAGACTAGGAAGGCCCTGCTCTCACTGCAAGGCAGACCTGCGCTGCTCGCCGTCCAGCACGCGGCGGACCGCGGCGAGCGCCTCGGGTCCGTCCCATTCGGCGATGCCGAGCAGCCGGCCGACCTCGCGGCCCTCGCGGTCGACGAGCAGCGTCCCGGGCAGTCCGGGCAGCCGGACGGCCCGACTTGTCGCCGCCTTGGGGTCGCGATAGACGGCGAGCCGCGTGACGCCGATCTCGGCGAGGAACGAACGGACCCGCTCGGCGCCGGCGCGGTCGACCGACAGCGCGAGCACGACCACCTGGGCGGGATCGAAGGCCGCCTGGAGGCGGTCGAGCGAGGGCATCTCCTCGCGGCACGGGGTGCACCAGGTGGCCCAGAAATTGAGGACGACGACCTTGCCGCGCAGCTCCTCGAGCCGCGCCGGCTGCCCATCCAGCGTCTCGAAGGCGAGCTCGGGCAGAGGCTTGGGCTCACTCGCCCAGACCATCGGAAAGCCCGCCGCCCGTCCGGTCGAGGGGGCGAGGAGCAGGAGCAGCAGCGTGAGGGTTCGGACCAGCGGCAAAGGCCATCTCCGGCTCGCACGAGGGACGACATGAGCGGACCGACCAGGAGCGCCCGCGAGCTCTGGGGCGGGCATTTCGCGACCGACGCCGCTCCGCTCATGGAGCGAATTAACGCCTCGATCGGCTTCGACAAGCGCCTTTGGGCCGAGGATCTGCGCGGCTCTCGGGCGCACGCCACCATGCTCGCCGAACGCGGCATCATTTCGGCCGCCGACCGCGACGCGATCCTGGCCGGGCTCGACGCGATCGCCCGCGAGATCGAGGAGGGCGGCTTCGTCTTCGACCCGAAGCTCGAGGACATCCACCTCAACATCGAGGCCCGGCTCACCGAACGGATCGGCGAAGCCGGCCGCCGGCTGCACACCGCCCGTTCGCGCAACGATCAGGTCGCGACCGACATGCGCCTTTGGGTGCGCGGCGCCATGGACCGCGCGGACCAGCTCCTGCGCGCGCTGCAGACGGTGCTGATCGACAAGGCCGAACGGCACGCCGCCGACGTCATGCCCGGCTTCACCCATCTCCAGGCGGCTCAGCCCGTC